>JAAYJW010000458.1 GCA_012522765.1 candidate division WS1 bacterium
CTCAGTGCGGAGGAGGTCGTGGCGCTTCACGCCGAGACTTCCGAGGGGCGCGTCGCTCAGTGGGAGATACTACCGCAGAGGGAGCCGGAGATGATCGTCCTCAACTCGGATGGCTTCACGCTCAAGCTGGATGACAATGGCCGCGCAGTGTCGCTGGCAGCGAAGCCCGTGGGCCGTGAACTGCTCGGGGCGCCGCAGGTCTTCGCCATCGCGGACGTGGCAGGAGAGCAGCGCCAGCCCGCTCGATGCGCGCTCGATGGCGACCGCCTCGCGCTCACCTTCTCAGGCGGGCTTGAGGTGCTGATCGGCGTGGAGGATCGCGGCAGTCACATGGCCTTCGAGGTGCTCGCGGCGGATGACTCGATCGACACGCTCACCTTCCTGCGCCTGCAGCCGCAGGGGATGGCCTACACGAGCCCGATGTCCGGCGCAGTGAACGATGGCGACGTCGGCGTCTGCATCCGCGCGCTCAATCTTGACACACGCTGCAACGTCGGTGGTGGCCCGCTAACGATGAGCGCAAGCGGCGAGCGTCAGTACCGCATCGTCGGCGCCCGCGCGGGCCTCGTCTGCTGCGCGATGGGGGAGATGCTGCCGAGCCTGCGCCGCCTGGTGGACGCCGAGGACGTGCCGCAGTCGGACCTTGGCGGCCCATGGGCGCGCGAGGCAGAGCGCAACCGCGGCTCCTACCTCTTCGCGAACGTCACGGAGGCGAACGTAGACGACTGGATCGCGCTGGCCCAGCGCGGCGGCTTCACCACCGTACACTTCAGCAGTTGGTGGCAGAACCTCGGGCAGTACGAGCCGCGCGCGACTTCATTCCCCGGCGGGATGGCGGGCCTCAAGGAGTGCGTGCGTAAGGTGCACGAGGCCGGCCTGCTCGCGGGGATGCACACACTCACCGGCTGCGTTGACACGAACGATCCGTGGGTGACGCCTGTGCCCGATCAGCGCCTCGCCGCCGATGCCAGCTACACTCTCGCGCGGGCGATGGACGAGCAGTCCGACACGATCTTCGTGGTGGAGAAGCCTCAGCGGCATGACACCATCTGGAGTTACTCCGGCGGCGGGAACGTCATGCGCATCGGCGAGGAGCTTGTGATGTACTCCGGCATCTCCTACGAGGAGCCCTACGCCTTCACCGGCTGCACCCGCGGCGCGTTCAAGACCGTGGTCGCCGCGCATCCGGAGGGCAAGCGCGTGGATCACCTCCGCCAGCGCTACCTGGCGTTCTACCCGGACGAGAACTCGACGCTCGTGGACGACCTCGCCGACAACATCGCCCGCGTGTACAACGAGTGCGAGTTCGACCAGCTCTACCAGGACGGCTCCGAGGGCATAGGTGGCTGGCGGCCGATGGCTGTGATCCGCACCGCGATCTACGAGCGGCTCAACCGGCCCGCGATCATCGAGGCCTCCGCGTGGGGGCACTGGAGCTGGTACTTCCACTCGCGCGTCGGTGCGTGGGACCACGCCAAGTGGGGCTTCCGCACCGCGCAGGACCTGCACGTCGCCAGCCTGCCCTACTACCGCGAGGCGGCGCTGCTGGAGGCGCAGCTTGGCTGGTGGGCGGTCAACGGCCCCGGCTACGCCTGGCGAGCGGAAATGCCCGAGGAGATGGAGTACTTCTGCGCGAAGGTCCTCGCACACGATGCGCCGATGTCACTGCAGGGCATCGGCGTCATCGGCAAGCCCACCAACGCCCGCATGCGCGAGTACCTCACGATGACTGGCTGGTATGAGAGCCTGCGCCTCGCCGGCTACTTCGACGACGGCGTGCTCGAACGGCTTGCCGTGCCGGGTGATGACTACCACCTGCAGCAGGCCGCCGACGGGCAGTGGGAGCTTCTGCCGCGTCGCTACGACGCGCACGTCGTCAGCGGCCTCGGTGATGGCTCGGAGCGCTGGGAGGCGCGCAACGCCTGGGCCAACCAGCCCGCTGGCCTGCGCATCACCGCGCTCTACGACGTGGCGCCCTACGAGTCGGAGCAGGCGGTGGTGGTAGCCTCTGCAGACGATCTGAGCGCGTTCGATCAGACCGCCGCCGCCACGGGGGTGACGCCGGCGCTGGAGGTCTCGGCGCTGCGTACTCCCGCCGATGAGCCCGCGTTGGCGCTCTCCGCCAGCAGCACGCGGGATGACGCGCATGGCGCGTGGGCTCGCGTCGGACGCAGCTTCGAGCCGCATCTGAGCCTTGGCGCCTGCGATGCCATCGGCGTCTGGGTGCATGGCGATGGCAGCGGCGCGATGCTCAACATCCAGCTTGCCAACCCGCCGGAGTACTCGCTCGCCTACGCCTTCAACCTCGTGCGCCTCGACTTCGAAGGCTGGCGCTACTTCGAGCTTCTCCTGCGCGAGCGCGACCCGGACATGCTGGCCGAGTGCGCCTGGCCCTTCGCGCTGTCGGGGCACCCGGTCCTGCGTTCGTCGCTTACCCGCGATCACGTGAGCGAACTGATGCTCTACCTCAACGACGTCCCCGCCGATGGCTCGGCGGAGGTCGCCATCGGCCCGATCCGCGCCCTGCCGACCGCGTCGGACACACTGAGCGGCGTCGAGTTGACGGTCGGCACGAGCACGCTTGCGCTGCCCGTGGAGATCAGCAGCGGCTCATACCTCGAGGTCGATCCCGATGGCGCATGGCGGCTCTATGACGCGCGCTGCGAGTTGCTGGAGCGCGGCGAACTCGCTACGCCGCCGCCGGTGCTCGCGGCCGGAGCGAACACCGTCTCAGTGGCGTGCACCGATGAGACCGGTGCGCCCGGTCGCGTTGAGGTCACGCTCGTGACGCAGGGCGAGCCGCTGCGAGGTATGCGCTCTGAGGCGGAGATAGACTGGGCGGCGCTGCGGCATGAGTTCGTGCAGCCGGCCCTGTTGACGGAGAACCTCGACGGCGCGCACGTGGCCGATGTCATCTGCCGCCCCGGAGCAGGCGCGACGCTCGGCGCGGAGATCACGCTGCAGAGTGCCGGAGGTGGGCTTGCCGCATACGAGAGCGACGCAGCGCTACCGATCGAGAGCTTCGACGACATCAGCTTCTTCGGCGACAGCCCGGACAACCAGTTCGCGAAGTATGTGCATGATGGGCAGCACCAGGGCGTCTCCGTCAAGCCGGGGGTGACGCAGGAGTTCGAGCAGAGCACGGAGGTGGTGAAGGTCGGCGAAGCCAGCGCCCGCTACTCCGCCACCAGCACCCTTGCCGACCGCGGTGGCTGGTCGGCGCGCGGCAGGCGCTTCGCCCAGTCGCTCGATCTGACCGCATACCGCGGCCTTGGCGTCTGGGTTCATGGCGACGGGAAGATGCAGGTGCTCAAGTTCCAGCTTCGCGACACAGCCGGTGGCTGGTGCGACATGACGCGGGTGATCGACTTCACCGGCTGGCGCTTCCTCGACCTCGGCTTCGGCGACTGCAACCTCGATCTCTCGCAGGTTGAATATCTCATCATCTACTACAACGCGCTTCCGGCGGGCGGGTCGGTGACCACCTACATTGACGACATCCGCGCGCTGCCGCGTGGCGAGGGCCTCGTCAACCCATCTCTGACAGCAGGAGGCGCGACCGTCACCTTCCCGGCGACGCTCGACACCGGCGACCGCGTCGTGTGGGATGGCGGCGCGACCTGCACAATCCGACGCGCAGGTGGCGATGCGCCCGCGGAGACGGTGCAGGTTGAGGGCGAGCTTCCGCATCTGCAGCCGGGCGTGACGCCGGTGAGCTTCAGCGCTGAGCGGTCCGCCGACCATGCGCGCGTTGAGGTGGCGCTGGTGAAGCGATACATGTGACGGAGGTCGAAACGATGACGTCGTTGCCGTTGGAGAGGTCGGCCCCCGTGCCGACCTGTGCCGTCGCCGTTAGTTGTTACCTCCCCCTCGTCGCTCAACCTACCCCAACTCAACCTCCACCACCGTCA
>JAAYJW010000459.1 GCA_012522765.1 candidate division WS1 bacterium
GGGCGCAGGTCGTTCGTCCCCGGCAGGCCGGTGCCCATTCCCGGCGGAGGCATGCGCGACACCGATGATCTCATGGAGGCGCTACGAGCCGAGCCGCTCTTCATGCGCCCGCGCGAGAGGCCAGACGAGCGTCTCCGCTGCGTCATCGAGGTGGACGATCTCGATGCCGAGGTCCGGCGTGACCAGCCGCTGTGCTTCCGGAACGGCGAGCGCGGCTTCGCTTTGCGTTACGTCGAGGACCGGTGGATCGAGACCGCCGACCTGCCCACTGAGGAGGTGCCGATATGTACCTCAGCAGGCTGATCCTCAATCCGCGTAATCGGCAGGTCCGTTCCGAACTCGCGTGTCCTTACGAGATGCACCGGACCATCGCGCGGGCATTCGGGGAGGACTACGAGGACGACCGCATCCTCTACCGCGTGGATGTGGAGCGGCGCACGGGCGTCGCTACCGTTCTCGTGCAGTCACTGACTGAACCCGACTGGTCCGTGCTGCCCGACGACCGCTACCTGCTTGAACCCGCCGACAGCAAGCCGATCGCCCCCGGCGTCTCCGAGGGCCAGCTTCTGAGCTTCCGATTGCGCGCGAACCCGGTCAAGCGCGAGAAGGAGAGCGGCAGGCGCCAGGGCCTGCTGCAGGAGGAGGAGCAGCGCGCGTGGCTCGAACGCCAGGGCGAGCGCAGCGGCTTTCGCGTGGTGCGCTGCCATGTCATCCCCGAGGGCCTGCAGGAGTTCCTCCGCCGGAGCAACGGCGATGAGCGCAAGGTCACGCTGCTATCGGTGCGCTTCGAGGGCCTCCTGCAGGTGACGGACCCCGACGCCCTTGGAGCCGCGGTCAGAGACGGCATCGGTCCCGCGAAAGCGTTCGGCTTCGGGTTGCTGTCGCTGGCGCGGGCGTGAGCAGTTTCGCACCTTGACAACTGAACAACGGGAGGGGAGAAACACATGGATCAGGACCTGCAGACGATACCCAAGTTCCAGGACCGACTGTCCTTCATCTACGTCGAACACGTGCGCATAGACCAGGAGGAGAAGGCGGTAGCCTGTTATGATGTGGACGGTAAGGTGACCATCCCCGTGGCCAACCTGGCCGTTCTGATGCTCGGGCCGGGAGTGCGCATCACCCATGCCGCCGTATGTCGCCTCGTGGAGGGCAACTGCCTCGTGATCTGGTGCGGCGAAGAAAACGTGCGCTTCTATGCTCAGGGCATGGGCGGCACACGCAGCGCCTACCGGCTCCTGCACCAGGCTCGCCTCGCCACAAACGAGGACCTGCGCATGGAGGTCGTGCGGCGCATGTACCTGATGCGACTTGGTGAGCAGGTTGACGAGCAGGTCACGTTGCAGCAACTGCGAGGCATGGAGGGGGCGCGGGTTCGCAGCGCCTACCAGCAGATCGCCCGCGAGACCGGTATCAACTGGCAGGGCCGCAGCTATGATCGGCAGGCGTGGCGTTCGGGTGATCCGCCAAACCGAGCGCTATCGGCGGCGAACTCCTGCCTCTACGGTCTGTCGCATGCCGCGATTATCTCCGCAGGCTACAGCCCGGCCCTTGGATTCATCCACACCGGGAAGCAGCGCTCGTTCGTCTATGACATCGCGGACCTCTACAAACTGGAGATCACCGTGCCGCTGGCCTTTCGCATCGCCGCACTGAACCCACCCCAGATTGAGCGGGAAGTCCGCCTCGCCTGCAGGGATGCGTTCAGGGACGCACAGCTCATGAAGCGGATCATACCGGACATCTCACTCGCGCTTGGCGTCGAGGAGGAGCTTGACGAGACTTTCGATGAGGACCCGGCGCTTCCTGCAGAGCTGTGGGAGCCTCGGATATTGGACGCACACGAGGAGGGAGCCGAGGATGGTGGTGCTGATCGTTGAGAACGCGCCGCCCTCGCTGCGAGGGGAGATCTCGCGGCTGATGATTGAACCGCGCGCGGGGACCTTTGTGGGCAATCTGTCCGCCCGGGTAAGGGATCGGCTATGGGAGATGGTCACTCAGAAGCTGAGCAAGAAGCCCGAAGCGGGAGCCATGCTGATTCATAGCGCCCGCACCGAACAGGGTTTTGCGATTCGCAGCTTCGGAGACCCGCGCAGGAAGGTTGTGGACGTGGAAGGCCTGCAACTGATAAAGTTCTGCGGCGTATAGTTGTGCAATGATGTGTATTCCCCACGCACGTGGGGATGGACCGCCACGCATAGCCCGACGACTCGCTGATGCCAAGTATTCCCCACGCACGTGGGGATGGACCCGCAACGCGCAGCCGAGTAGTTGCCTCTGTGCGGTATTCCCCACGCACGTGGGGATGGACCGCGTCGCGCGGGCAACAAGTGGCGCGAAGTAGAGTATTCCCCACGCACGTGGGGATGGACCGGCGCTGGAGGCGCGGGCGGAAACGCTGCACAACGTATTCCCCACGCACGTGGGGATGGAC
>JAAYJW010000063.1 GCA_012522765.1 candidate division WS1 bacterium
GGCTTCGGCATGGGCGGCGTTGACATGCCCGGCGGCGGCATCATCCGCATGCAGGCGCCGGAGGGCGCCGAGCAGCCTGCCGAGGGTGGGCGCGGCGGGATGGGCTGGATGATGAACTATGACGATCCGTTCCGCAGCCTGCTCATGCCGGCCCGCTTCGACACCATCACCATGAGCGCCACCGACATGCCGCTCGCGGACGCCCTGTGGCAGTTCACGGCGGAGACCGGCTTCCTCGTGTTCGCGCCGGAGGATCTCGACGGCGCCGTGACGCTGCAGCTTGAAGAGGCGCCGCTTTCTGAGGCGCTGACGGCAATGGCCGCGGCGGTCGGCGCACAATGGAGGCCCGTGTACATCATGGGCCAGCCGCGTGAATTCACGGCAGAGGAGCTTGCCGCCCGCGGGGAGCAGTGGGCACAGCGGCGTGACGCTCGTTTCCGGCAGATGTGGGACGAGTACTGGCAGATGCCGGCACAGGAGCGAACGGCGCAGTTGCAGGAGCGGATCGCGCGCTATGAGAACATCCCGCCGGAGCGGATGGAGCGCGCGCAGCGACGCGCCGCCCGACGCCTGCCACGCATGATGGAGTACGTAGGCTCACTGCCAACTGAGCAGCGTCTCGAACTCAAGCCCTACCTGCAGGCAATCGCGCGGGTAGCGGGGCAGTAGCCACGAGGGTTATTCCGGCCCCGGCGTGGTCGCCTATCACGCCGGGGCCAACCGCAGTCTCACATAAATCGGAGGAGACCGTCATGAACAGGCGCGGTTTTACGCTCATTGAGCTGCTGGTGGTCATCGCAATCATCGCGATCCTCGCGGCGATACTGTTCCCTGTATTCGCCCGCGCGCGCGAGAAAGCGCGACAGACTTCATGTCTGTCAAACCTCAAGCAGATCGGGCTTGCGCTGCAGATGTACGCGCAGGACTATGACATGCTGCTCCCACTCGCGAACGAGTATCCGGGGACGGATGGCCCGCCGGGGCTCTTCGATGTCATTGAGCCTTACGTGAAGAACGAGCAGACTTTCCGCTGCCCCAGCGACAGGGACAACATGTTCCAGACGCACGGCACCAGCTACGACTACGCACTGGGGCTGCTCGATGTTGGCATGCCGACGCAGATGATAGACAACCCGTGGAACAAGGAGCCCTCGCAGCAGATGATCGCGCAGGACTTCAGCGACGAGTGGCACTCCACCGGCGCCAACGTGGTCTACTGCGACGGGCACGCGAAGCTGCGAACGAAGAAGTAGCTGCCTTCGCGATCAGATGACATCGGAGGGATGCGGCACGCTGCTGCATCCCTCCGCAACGTTATTGCCCGCGGAAGGCCCCGGCTGGTCTTCCGGCGAAATCCCGCTCTCCATCATCTAACTACCTCAGGAGAGCGACTATGCCTGATCTGCGCTACAGAGCCATCCACCTCGACTTCCACACCAGCGAGGATATCCCCGGCATCGGGAGCACCTTCGATCCCGATGGCTTTGTGAAGACGCTGCAGGACGCGCACGTCAATCAGATCTGCTGCTTCGCGCGCTGCCACCACGGCTGGATCTACTACCCCTCCGAGCGCCATCCTGAGCGAGTGCATCCGAAGCTGCAGACCGACCTGCTCGGGCGGCAGATCGATGCCTGTCACGCGAACGACATCCTCGTGCCGATCTACATCACCGTCGAGTGGGACCACTACTCGAGCCAGTGCCACCCCGAGTGGTGCGTGCTCGATCCCGACGGCTGCCTCGCCGGCACGAAGCCCTTCGAGGCGGGCTTTTACCGCCGCCTCTGCAAGAACACGCCCTACGTGGACTTCCTCGCCGAACACATCGAGGAGGTCCTGACCCGCTTCGACTGCGACGGCTTCTTCTTCGACATCGTCCACGCCACGCCATGCGTCTGCCGCTACTGCGTGGAGGGCATGCTCGCGGAGGGCCTCGACCCGGAGAGCGCCGAGGATCGGCAGCAGTACGCGGTGGAGGTGCTGCTGCGATTCCAGCAGCGGATCAGTGCGCTGGTGCGCGAGCATGCGCCCGATGCGTTCATCTTCTTCAACGCGGGGCACATCGGCCCGATGCACCGGCGCATGCGCGACAACTACACGCACTTCGAGGTGGAGTCGCTGCCCGGCGGCCAGTGGGGCTACGCGCATTTCCCGGTGGCGCAGCGATACGCGCGGAACCTCGGGCTGCCCACGATCGCCCACACCGGCAAGTTCCACACCACCTGGGGCGACTTCCACTCCTACCGCAATCCCGCCGCGCTGGAGTATGAGTGCATGCGCATGCTGGCGCTGAACTGCCGCTGCGAGGTGGGGGATCAGCTTCCGCCAGATGGCACGCTCGATGGCCCCACCTACGACCTCATCGGCTCGGTCTACCAGCAGGTCGAGGCGGCGGAACCGTGGTGCCACGGCACCGAGGCAGTGGTGGACATCGGCGTCATGACGCCTGAGGAGTTCGTGGAAGAGAGCACCTTCGCGTCGGTCCCGCCATCGCTCTTCGGCGCCACGAAGATGCTGCAGGAGCTTCACCACCAGTTCGACGTGATCGACTCGCAGAGCGACTTCTCACGCTACCGGCTGATCGTGCTGCCGGACGAGATGCCGGTTGACGAGGCGCTGGCGGCGAAGCTGTCGGAGTTCCTTGCAGGCGGCGGCAAGCTGCTCGCGACCCACCGCAGCGGGCTGGAGCCGGGTGGCGAGCGCTTCGCGATGGCCGAACTGGGCGTGGAGTATGTGTCAGAGGTGCCGCTGTCGCCGGACTTCATCGTCCCCGGAGAGCTTGGCGAGGGGCTGCCCGACGCCCCGCACGTGATATACCTGCGGGGGAC
>JAAYJW010000460.1 GCA_012522765.1 candidate division WS1 bacterium
ACATGCTCCGCGTTGTCGAGGTAATACACCTCGCGCTCCCATGCTGCGATGGCCCGCCCCGTGCCCGGTTCGATGAAGGTTGACATTTCGCCATCGGGCAGATTCCCTTCCATCCACTCGACCGCACGCTGTATCGCCTGCAGATAGCGCTCATCGCCGGAGAGCCGATAGATCTCGCGCAGCCCCTGGGTGGCGAGACCCGTCGCCGCCACGCCCCATGCGGGAGGCTCGAAGGCGCGCGCCCACTGCGGATTGTTGTCCGGATCATACTGGTCGGCCCAGAGCGGGATGTCATCACCCTGCGCCTCGATGAGCCAGTCACCCGCGCGTTTGATCGCCTCCACATACTTCGCCTCTCCGGTCATGTGATACATGAAGATCATGGCGTCAGTCGCCGAGTTCATGCCGCGTCATTGAGTTCGCCCGCACCCACCTCGCCGCGAGCGTTCTTCCCCACGCCCTCCACGGCATCGTAGTGGTGCGACCAGCTTCCGTTGGGGTTCTGCGCCACGATAAACCACTCGCCCGCGCGCTTGATCGCGTCGAGGTAGCGCTCATCGCCGGTCAGGCGGTAGACGTAGCCGAGGTAGAACATCGGGTGCGCCTGCACAAGGTCCTGCAGCTTGATATTGCGGTCGCTCGCCTCAGGCTCGATCCCGTGCACGGTCATGTTGTAGCCGTGGGCCCAGAAACCGCGCTCATCCTGCGCCGCCCGCAGGAACTCGGCGGTGCGCATGGCAGCGTCAAGCAACGCGGCGTCCCCCAGCACCTCATAGCCGTAGAGCAGGTTGATCGCCGTGCGCGGCGTCCCATTGCCCTTGTCATTGTCAATGTAGTACTCGTCGGTTACGAACTCGCGACCCTGCGCGGAGGAGCCCAGCAGCGTCGGCCATGTGTAGATGCACTGCCAGCCACCCCACCGCTGCAGGTCAAGCAGGAGGTTGAGGGCTTTGCGCGCACCCGCCTCGGCGACCGGCAAAAGCTGCTCGTCCTCGTCAGGCAGCGCCACCTCTTCCGCCTCAAGGATCGGCAGAGGCTGATCGTAGAGCACAAGTTCGTCTATTGCGAGGCCCGGCAGGTTCAGCCCTCCGGTGCGGCCGCCAAAGCCACCGGCGACGTAGAGCGCGAAGGGCGAGCGATCATCTTCCGAGAACGTCATCGGCCCGCTGACGCCACGGCCGTTGAGAGCGATCCATCCGGTGCCGGATGCGCGATCCCATGAGGCGACGATACTCTGCCACTCATCCGCCCGGACCTCCCCTATCTCAAGGTCGAGCCGCGCGATGGCCTCATCAGTCCGCCTGCCGGGGCTGAAGACCAGCGCCAGCACACCCGGCTCGCGCAGGATGCCGATGCGATCTGTCCCGCGAGCCTCAAAGAGCCAGCGCGGAGTACTGTCGGCCCAGACGCCGCCACGAACGAGCATGCGCAGCGTCCCGTGGTTGGGCTGGAAGTTGCTGCCGCCGCGGAAGTTGAGGTGGCCGCCGGTCTCCGCCACCTGAGTGCAGAGGCCATGCGCTCCGGCAGCGGTCGCATCCATCGCCCATCCGCCCGCGCCCGCGAAGTCGCGCGCATAGTCGGCGTCATTGCTCTGGGCGTTGTCGAAGCTGCACACCAGGGTGCTGTGACGCGTCTGCTGCGCCGGCCCCTGCCACCAGTCGCCTGAAAGCTCAACCGGCTCCGCGGCACAGGATACTGCCAACGCCATCGCCGCGATGAGCATCATCGTCCGGGTCATGATGTTCTCCTCTCAACCGGTGCCGCCGATCTCGTGAACCAGCGCCTCCAGCAGATCAAATCCCCGCAGCGCGCGCTTCCTCAGACGCTCCGCCCTCTCCGCCCGTTCGGGCGCGTCATCAAGGCGCCGCTCCCACGTCTCTTCTGCCAGCGCGGGAAGACCGGGCGCCTGCGCCAGCGGCGTCCAGCATTGCCCCGCCGCCTCGCATAACGCCTCCACTTTCGGGTCATACGAAAGCCCCACCGCCGGCACCTCGTTGGCAGCGGCGAAGATCAGGGCGTGAAGTCGCATCGAGACAAGCAGATCGAGCCGCCCCACTACGCTCATCAGCGT
>JAAYJW010000461.1 GCA_012522765.1 candidate division WS1 bacterium
CTCGATGCTGTGGTTGAACTGGATATCGCCGGCGTTGTCAATGTAGATGCCCTCGCCGAAGCCCCACTGGCCGCTGTTGACGTAGTTACCGGAGCCGCTGGGGTACTCGACGAGGTCGCCGGTGTCGCGTGTCAGCTTGCGGTATCGCTCCATCCCGCCGGTGCCCTCTCCGAGGGTGAGCGTGGGCGGAGCGGTGCGTTCGGTGAAGCGGGACTCGCCGCTGGTCAAGCCCTGACGGCCATCGAGTACATGGCCTGCGACGGTAGTGAATGCCGGGTCATCGCTCTCCAGGAGCAGCTCTGAATTGGTGCCACCGGCGTCGGTAACGGCAACGTCGGCGGCGCCGACAATCTCGTCAAGCAACTGGATGCCGCCCGTCGCCTCCAGCAGATCTCTTCGCGCGTAGCCGGTGACGCTCTCGCCGTCGATCAGGCTAAAGCGCGTGCTGGCAGCCGTGATGGCGCCGGTGCCATCCACGTGGGGGGCGCCCGCTACCTGCAGGACGCCGTTGACCTTCACGGGCCCGCGGATTGTTGTGGTGACAAATTCCGGCCCCGGCGCATCTGCGCCCTGCTGAACCGTGCCATCGTTGTTCATGTCAATGTGCGGCGGAATGCCAAGCTGCGCCGGCCGGCCATGCTCGGTGGCGTTATGCACCCACATGGCGTAGTTCAGCGTCGGGATCGGCTTGTAGGCGACGAGCCTGCGGAAGACCTGAGTGCCCTCGACGCGCCCGATCGACTCGATCTTGATGTGCCAGTTGATCGGATCGGGGCTGCCGCCGTCGCCCGGCTCCCATGGGTCGTAGCTGACGCGCAACAGGAAGTAGCCGCGCCCCATCGTGCGCACACCTTCGATGCCACCGGGGTGACGGGGATCGGGCAGGCGGCTGAAGCCGCGGCGGAGATATAGGTTGTTGACGCGATCTACATCGGGAGTCCAGCCGCGCTGAAGCTCCATGTCGGTGTAGTAGTCGTCCTCGGTATCCTGAGTGGCGTCAGGCCCCCAGAAAGCGGACTCATCGGGTGCGGGAGGCTCCAGTGGCCGCCAGTCGGCGCCCTCGGGGCTGTTCTCGAGCATGTAGCTGGCGTAGCGGATACCGGCCTCCGCCTGGGCCTGTGCCGCGAGCACATCCTCATGCCGTGTGGACTGGCTCTGATTGTAGCTCACCAGCGCCACGAAGAGGATGCCCACCAGCAGGATGGCCATCATCAGCAGGACAGCCACCATGAGCGCCTGTCCGCTGCGTGCCCCCGCGCAAGTTGTCACCTGCCTGCTCAGCCGCATTCGCTTCGGCCTCCGCCCGCCCGCTCTTCGCCTGCGAGATTGGTTCATTGGCCAAGGTTCCTTACCCGCACCTGGTTGTGCAGCGCGACCCGGTCAGGCGTGGCGTCAGCGGGCAGAACGTAGGTCCCGGGCGTCTCGGTGCTCGCCTGTGGCTCCACGTACCGCTGCAGCGCCAGGTAGAGGTTCATGATCGCCTGTGTTGAGTAGTCCACCTTGATCGTGTAATCGTTCTGCGGCGCTGTCGGGTCGTAGTTGCGCCGGTAGTAGTACTGTATGTAGACGCCGAAGCTCTGCAGCGTCACTGTGCCGCCGCCGAAGTCGGCGCTGTTGACCACAAAGTCGCCGTTGCGGTCGAAGACCATCGGGCTCGGCGGCTGCAGTTCATTGAAGCGCACTTCGGCACGCTGATCGTAGTCGCTCAGGACCACCGCGAACTGCCGCGGGCCGATCTCGGCCTGGGTTGTGGTCTCAGTCTCGCTGAAGGGCGTCTGATAGGTATGCCCGGCCGTGTCCATCGCCCAGAGGACCACGCGAACGCTGCCCGGAACGACCTTTGCCGGCGGGTTGATGCCGCCCATGGTCGGGTCGAGCCGGTAGGCGATCGGCATGGCCGGATCGCCCGGCTGCGCGGTGGAGACAAGCGTCCCTGATGCACATGCCGGGCAGGTGTCGTCCGGTGAATAGACCGTCGGGTCGGCTGTAGTGCCGCAGGCCGGGCAGAGCAGGGTGCCAAGGCTCGGATAGACCGGGATGATGTCCCATGTTCGCGTCGCGGACGTCAGCGTACCGTTGCGATCGTACTCATCCGTCGGGCGTGTCGTCGACCGGTCGGGCCGCGCATCCCGCACGGTCAGCGGGTAGTACGTCCCGGCCGTAATGCGCCTGTCGTAGCCGCTGGGGATGATCCA
>JAAYJW010000064.1 GCA_012522765.1 candidate division WS1 bacterium
CTGGTGGGCGAGCAGCGTCGCAATGTGCGTCTGAGCATCGAAGTCAATCCCGCGCAGATGACGAAGGACGGGCCGCCGTGGCTCAACACATGGGCCTACCTGACGCGCGCGAGGGAGCGCGGTTGGGAGGAGAAAGCCGCGGCGGACCTCGCTGAGCACTACTGCAACGTGTATCTCATCCAGCACAATGATATTCCGTGGCCTACGGTGGATGCGGAGGGCAACCTGACCGCGCCGCTGGATACCAGCGCGATGGACGCGCGGATCGCGATGCTGCCGGACGGCTTCTATCTGCTGGCGCTCTCGCTGCACTGGTATGAGGACCTCGACACGGAGCTCGAGCCGTGGAGCGCGGAGCATCGGCGGGCGCTGGGGCAGTGGGTGATCGCGCTGCGCGATCATCTCGCCGAACTCGGCATCGAGCGCGACCGCTTCGCGTGGTATCCGCGCGATGAACCCTCCACCGATGAGCAGGCGCGGCTGGTGCGTAACTTCGCCGAGGCGCTGCATGAGGCCGACCCGGAGATGCTTGTCTTCGCCAACCCCTTCAGCCGCACGACCTTCGAGCAGCTTGAGGTGATGGGCGACGAGATAGACATCTGGTGCCCGAACCTGAGCGGCCTCGATGACGATGAGATCGCCTTTATGCGCCAGACCGGCGATCGGATGTGGAGCTATCGCGTCCTGAGCCGGCTGAGCAACCCCTACTCCGGCTACCGCTCGCCGTGGTGGCAGGTGCGGCAGCTTGGCATGACCGCCTACGGTTACTGGGCGTATGACAGCATGGATGGCGACGGTTGGGACGATTCCGACGGCCGCACCTCCGACTACGCGGTCTACTACGAAGGTGCTGACGGCCCGATCACCAGCGTGCGCTGGGAGGCCTCGCGCGAGGGCGCGGAGGACTACCGCTATCTGCAGATGATTGACGGCCTGATCGTTGAGGCGCGGGCGGCGGGGCATAATGCGGCTGCCGATGCAGCGCAGGCGGTTGTTGACAGCGCGATCGAGACCGTGTTGGCCGATCAGTCGAACCGCGAGTTGGCGGAAGCAGAGCGGGCGAAGCTGCTGCGAGCGATGATGGACCTGCTGGTGACGCTCGAGCGGGCGCAGCGGGAGGTGCTCGATGCACTGGAGGGGCCGCTGCCGGTATGCGTGACCGGCAACGCGGGCCCGCGTTTCCGCAACGTGGATACCGGTGGCTGGTACACCTACTCGGTCTTTCCGACGCACGAGTGGAACGAGCAGAGCGGGGTGACGGAGGGGCGCGTGTGGTTCAGAGGCGAGGACGCCACCGAGGGCCCGCAGACTGAGAACCGCATCGGCGGCGACCTCGTGGACGGAAGCTGGTTCTATCGCGCACAGTACGTGAACCTGTGGCAGTGGAGCCCGCACACCACGGAGATCACCTTCGATCTGCAGCGCGAGTGGAAGTTGACGCGCCTCGACCTCTTCGCCGGTTCGCAGGACGACGATACGCGGCGTATCGCCTCAGCACAGGTGCTGGTTAGCGAGACCGGCGAGGAGGGTAGCTTCGTGCAGGTGGCGGAGATTGCCGACGCACCTGCCGCGACGCCGGGTGCCCAGGGGCAGTATCAGATCGACTTTGATGCCGCGGGGCGCTTCGTGAAGCTGGTGGTGACCAAGGGCGGGTCCACGATGACAATCGGCGAGGTGCGCATCTGGGCTGAGGAGTAGCGGGACGATCAGCGCCCGGAGGTGGGGACTCCGGGCGCCTTTCCGCGATTGGGAACGCGGGAAACGCAGGCCGAGCATTACTGCCCGGCTGTTGCGTATCATAGCGCCCCGCTCTCGTGGCGTCACCAGTGGAAGACCCGAGATTCGCCGAAATGGCCCCCGCAGATCAGGGTCAGAATGTCCACTCCAGTGCGGCAGTGAAGAGCGGACGGACCTTCAGGCTGCCGCCTCCGCCGTCGCCATCTCCGCCCTCGATGGTGCTGTCGAAGGCCTCATTGGTCTCAGCAATCCCCGCCGTGCCACTCAGGGACGCGCGCAGGCGCTCGTCCTCGTGAATGATCCCCAGCGTCAGCGCCCACAGCTTCACCCGGCCGCCGTCAAGCGCCACCTCGGAATTCGTGATAGGTGGTGTGGCGAAACCGGGAACGCGCCTGATGTGCAGATCTGCCTCTACATCCGCATAGTGCGCTGACGCCGCGGCGGCCACTGATATGCTGCGCCAGAGATGCCGCTGGTGAGCGATGCGGAGGGAGTTGATGCGGCTGCTCGCCCCGGCGCGGAGTGTGTAGATGTCACTGGTCAGCCCGGGCAGCACCCCGGCATAGCCCTGATCGTAGGTGGCGAAGCTGCTGTCGCGGCGGTCAATCTGCAACTGTGTGAGTTGCCCGTCAGCCTCATGCCGCCAGCCGATGGCCACCGAGCGGTCGTGCAGGTCCGCGCTGGTGTCACCTCGGCCGGCGACGCCCAGCATTATCGTGCCCTCGCCTGATGAGCAGCTCTCGCGCCACGATGCCCACCAGCGGTCGCGTCCCTGATGGTAGCTCACCCACGTCTCGCTGCCATGTCCGCTCAACTGCATCGGGGCCGCGTAGTCGTATACATCGCGCCGCACCGAGAGGGTCGCATCCGGCTCCGACCAGTTGTGCTGCGCGCCGAACTGCCACGGGCCGGACGTTCCCGACGCGCCGAGGGTGAGGTTGGTCGAGTCAGAGTTAATGCCGGGCCAGCGTTCATCGCCCGGGGTGAGGCTGAGCATCTCTGCAAGTGCCGCGCCCCCGGCACTGCCGGTGAGTTCGCCGCTTGTGCAGGAGATCCCGGCTCTCCACGTTGGATCGACTTGATATGCAACCCCAACGCCCCAGCGCTGCTCGTCGAGATCGAGGCGCCATTCCTGATCGCCGCTTTCGTACCAGACGGAGTCGTCGATGGTGGTCGCATAAAGGCCGGCGCTCCAGCGGCCATCCTGCAGCGGCATCACTGCACTGAGAGTGGCGATGTCGCTGCGCCAGCGCCCGACTGCCTCGCCCTCGCGCACAAGCTCGACGGGTGTCTGCGAGCAGAGGTCGAGACGAACCATCGGCCGCTCGGCGTGGAGGAGGCTCGTGGGGTGGCGCAAGTCGGGGCGACCGGTGATCTCATCTGGGACATCACCGCCGCCCATGAGCATTGCGTCGGTCTCGCTGCGAAAGAAGAGGTCGTAGGGGCTGATGGCGAATGTGGGTGCGGCGAGCATGATGGCTGCGGCAATCACGAAGAGGATCTTCACAGTGGCACCTCATCGGTATGACGGCGGGAGGGGCCTGTCGGAAAGCCCCTCCCGCGGATTGCTGCTACCCGTGACGGTGGTATCTGCTACAGACCGAAGGACGCCATGTTCATCGGTTGCAGGTCGATGCGGATGGTATCGCCGTAGGTGATCAGGTAGCGATCCCTGATGCTGAAGAAGATGTCCTCCGCAGTGGCGGTATCGGGGAAGACGCCCGAGAAGGTCCGGTCGGGCAACTGATCCCAGCGGAAGACGACCGTGTACTCGATCGATTCGGAGGCAGCAAGGTCGGCTTCGACCGGAAGACCGTCCACCGTGCCGGTATACGAGTCCCAGAGCGGGTCGAATACCAGGTTGACGTCGTTCGCCAACGCGGGATCATCCGCCGGGTCGAATGCCACCGTATGCGCGCCGGCACCGATAGTCACCGGCACCTCATACATTCCCCCGGTGAACGGGTCTACGCCGAGGAACAATCGACCTGTATCCGGGTTGAAGCTGTCGAAGTCAAGCGACAGTGTCCCGCCCGGTACATTGGCGGATGTAGCGTACTCCGCCCAGAGTGGCGCGACATACAGCGGCGGCAGCAGCGCGCGGAGGCTCCCCGCCGGGTTGTCCCAGATCTCCCGCATGTTGAACCGCAGGTTCTCAACCACCGGGTTGACCCATTCGGCGGGCGCGGGCTCTTCCCAGTCACTCATCTCGATCGACACCGTGACCTCGCCGGCGAGCATCTCGCCAAGCTCAACGAGCGTCTCGCGCAAGTCGCTGAGGTCCTCATCGCCGGCCGATCCCGCCAGAATGCTGTTGGAGCCGGGGGCGGGCATGTCGTCTATCGCCTGTATGAGGTGGTTCACCGCATCGCGCATAGCGGTGCCTGCCTGCTGCCAGAGCGCCGCGTCTATGTTCAGGAACGGCGCGGGCGGCAGGTACTCAGCCACCGTCAGCACACCGTCACCATTCACGTCCATCTCCGGAACCGTGCGGTCCCACTCGTGGGTGCCGTAGTCGGGATTCAGGGCCGCGATCTGGAGCAGCGGCGCATGGAGGAGGTCCATCAGCGCGACGATAGCGCTGAAGTCCGCCGCGTAGAGTGAGTGTGTGACCGTGTCCTCATCCACATAGCTAACGAGTGCCACGTCGGTCTCGGCCGTGCCCGCGATGCCTCGCATCCGCTCAAGCACGTCCTGCACCGCCGGTAGCAGATGAGTCCGCACAGCCTGCTGCCAGTCTACGAGGTCCTCGGAGGTAACCTGCGCAGGCTGCATAGTCCCAACGCCGGGAAGCTTGGGCAGTGCACCAAGGCAGGCGGTGTTGAGCGCGTCCCCCGCTATTGCCTCCGGGCTAAGATCGCCATCGGCATGCAGCGATGCGATCTCCTGCAGGTCAAGCTCCTCGAAGAGGTTATAGCCAAGATCCTGCGCACCGTTCTGGCCGGACATGGCGAGGATCACCATGGACAGGCCCATCTGCGCAGCGGCATCGTTGGGATCGGCTTCCACTGCAGCGGCCCAGCGATCCAGCTCCTGCTGAAGTTCAGCAGCGTTGCTCGGCAGGTTCGACTCGTCATCCCAGTTTGCCAGCCACTGCTGATAGTCCGCCCCGCCTACGTCAGCATCGCCGGGATTGGGCAGCGCCATTGCCTCAGGCAGCGTCCAATCATCCGGCTCCCCATTGCCGTTGCCATTGTCATCACCGCCGCCCCCACAGCCTGCAAATACCAGCAGCGTCGCCAGGAGCGCCACAAAGCAAACACCAGCCACACGCCGGTTCATCTGAACCACTCTCTCTCTGCCAGGTATACCTCCGCTAGGAGGGTCCGCTCCGCGGCTTCTTCCACAGCACCGATCGACCGTCCTGCATGGACTTCAATATTTATTTTCTACTGATACCGACTATTAAAGAAGTCGCAGATACCCTAAAGAATATGCGCGATATCGGCAGATAGTGTCCCAGCAATGATCGGAATGCCGCGCGTGACAAACTGCTGCACCCCCGTGTCACCGTCATCATATTCGCCGACCACCGCCAGCCTGAATAGACCCTCGCCCGGCAGCGTGACGGTCACCTCCACCGGGTCATCGCCGAGCTGAGGTGCAGCGCCAAGCCGCTGCAGAACGCGCCCTGAGGCATCCTGCAGGACTATCTCCGCCAGTTCCTTCCCGAAGCGCCGCCCCTCAACATCAGCCGCCCGAGCGACTGTCGCGCTCACCGTCGCGCCAGGCTGCACGTGCAGGCCGAAGGTCTGCTCCCGCGTAAGCTCACCACCGAGGTCGAACTCGAAATGAGGCGCGTTGTGCGGCAGCAGCGCCTCTTCCGCCAGCAGCGAGCGGCCCAGCGCGGGGGCGAGGTTCTGCGCGAGACCGATGTTGTAGTCGAAGATAGTGAAGCCGTCCGCGCCGAGTTCCCGTGCGATCTGCACCTGCCCCGCCACTCGGTCGGCAGTGGAGAGCTTCCAGGCGCCGATGCCCGGGTAGAGCGGCACCCGTCCCGCCACCTGCTCCATCTGTCGCGCCACTGTGGTGGCGAACGCGGCATCCTCGGGCAGGTAGTTCATGGGGCAGGCGAAGTCCAGCCAGCCCTGCTCGATCCAGTAGACCCAGTCCTGGCCGACGCTCACCCGGCACTCGGGGTACTGACCGAAGACTGCCGCGGAGATCTTGCAGTGGGGCTTGATTGCGCGCACTTCGCGGGCAGTTGCCTCCACCAGCCGCGAGATATTGTCGCAGCGCCACTGCGTCCAGGCGTCCTTCAGCGCATCAGTGCGCAGGTCCGCCGGCCAGTTTTCGACGGTCAGTCCGGTGTCTTGCTCGAAGCGCTCATGGCAGCCCTCGCAGAAACAGCCCTGCGCGCCGGGGTAGCGGATGTAGTCAAAATGGACGCCATCCACGTCATAGTTGCGCGCCACCTCGACCATCGTGTTCAGTTCGAGTTCTAGATTGCGCGGATCTGACGGGCAGAGCCAGAGGAGTTCCACGCCACCGAAAGATAGTTGCAGGCGCCCCTCATCGCGAAGCTGCTGCACGAACTCCTCCGGCGCCCTGCTGGCGAGGTTCCAGTTGACCTTCCAGACATGCACCTCGATCCCGTGGCGCTTCGCGGCCTCGACGCACTCTGCGATCTGATCCCCACGTTCTGCCAGGACCGGGTGCGCCGGGAGGTACTCGCTCCTATAAAGTGCCGCGCCACCCCAGAGCATGTTCGGGACGGCAGCATTGAAGCCGTTCGTCTCGAGGTTCTGCATCGACTCCTCCCACGTGTCGAAGGCTCCCGTCCCGGAGTGGTTCCACCATCCACGGAACTCGGCGTCGCGGCTCTTCTGCGCCATGAGGTAGGCGTCACGCAGGCGATCCCATGCGGCGGAGGCGGTGTCGGTGGCGCGGGCATACTCCTCTGCGCCGAGCGCCTCGCGCGCATCGGCCAGCATCCGCCGGTGCTCAACCAGCGCCGCCGCGACACCTGCCGCGTCCGGCGCGTCTGAGGCATGCGCCTCGATCCAGCGGACGGCGTCGTCCGGATCGCCGATGAGGCCGATCTGCCGTGGCGGCTCCAGCGCCCGCTGCGCCGCCTGCGGCCAGATCTCCGGCAGATAGCGCCCCAGCATCGAGACCAGCATCCGCTGCTTTCCGCTCCGGTCCGAGTCGGTCAGGATGTGCGACATCCACAGCCCCGCATCCGAGGCGATGAAGGCGGGGACGTTCGTGTTCTCACCGTCTGCATCATGCCACCACGCGATGACACGGCCAGCCTCGGTTGGCTCGGCGACAGTCAGGTTCCACGAGTTCTGCTGCACGCTGCCCGGTATGCCCTCGAACTCATCAGCGCCCTCGAAGCGGATCTC
>JAAYJW010000065.1 GCA_012522765.1 candidate division WS1 bacterium
ACATGACGTTCTGCGCGCCGATGTTCTCCTGCAGCGTGAAGCGCTCGCCCCACGTCTTGCCGCGATCTGAGGAGACTTTCGCCGAGATGCGCGCGGGGGCGGCATCGGGCATCTCACCGGCGTAGAAGTCCGACCACGCGAGCAGCAGTTTGCCATCGCGCAGTTCGATGATGTCGCCCTCGGTATTGCGCGGGTTGTTTGCCGTCGCGGGCGCTACGAGATAGCCGAAGTCTTCGGTCATCGGTTGGGCCTCCTCACGGCTGGAAATGGTGTTCTTCATCGAAGAGTGGGATCGATTCCGGATCAAAACCGAATGCCGCATAGAACTCCTCAATGAGATCATACACAACTGAATCGGCATCGAAATCATTGGCAGCCTCGTCGCCTGACTTCAGATGGGCGCACGGCGGGCGGGCAAGTAAGCCCGCCCCTCCTGACGGCAACGGCCGCCTTCCGCCGTCGCCGTCACCTTCCAAGTTGTTGCCGTAGGCGTTGCCTGTGTCGTTTCCTGTTGGCGGCGCAGCCGCCATCCTGTCCGGCGCGTTAGCGCCGGAATCCTGTTGAAGAAGCCGTTGTCGTCGATTCCTGCACGACCGCGGCGCTTCGCGCCGCACCCCTGCGAGGGCGCAGGGGCCACAACGACAAGAACACACGCGCGCCTACACTACGACTTCCTCGAACTCGGTCGTTCTCGGGTTGCCGGGGGCGATCCACATCTTGCGCATCTGCGGGCAGATGATTGCTGCCGCGCAGGTAGTGACCCCGCTCGGGTCATCAACCGGCTGTCGGCACACCGGGTGGTTGCCCTCCTGCAGGCGCAGCGCCTCGATGAAGTGCTCAAGCGTCAGTTTCCCTATGCGCTCGCGCAGATAGCCGTCCATCATCGCCTCGCGCGCGAGGGAGTTGTCACCCGGCACCTCGCGCGAAAGCTCCAGCAGGTCCGCGTCATGGTAGTGATTGGCGTGTATCAACAGGCCGTGGTGGACCGGCAGCGCGGTGTGACGCGTTGCCGTCGTCTCCAACCCGGTGGCCGAACCTGAGACCGACGCGACGTAGTAGTAATGCCCGGACGCGCGCTCCGCCCATGCGATTGCCGCGCGCGCGGAGGCATAGTCGCTCGAGCGCAACACTTCGTGGATCAGCGCGAGGTAGATCACGCCCGGGCGCGCATCAACGGGCGAGACGTTCGTGTTGCCGACCGCGATCTGCCGCGCGTTCAGGCCGATCAGCGACAGGCAGCCGGAGGTGGTCAGTGTCACCGACGCCGGTGCATCCTCGGGCTCACGGCGGAAGACGCGCATGTGCGGCTCGGCGAAGGCGTTCATGTCCCACGTCTGCCCGACATATGTCAGGCCGTCCTCTGTCGCCGCGCCTGCGGCGATGAACGACGTGCAGCCCTCACCGGAAAGCTCACCGGTCAGCACGTCAATGTAGTCCGTGTAGCCGTTGCCGATCAGAAGCTCCTCCGGGCTGACATCGAGGGCGTCCGCGAGCGATATGAACTCGCGGTATACCGGCGGGGAGAACTCCTCATGCGCGGGAATGTGATCCTCCGCGAATTGCAGGCAGCGCTCCATCGTCAGGTCGTCCCGCAGTTTGCGGCAGCGGGCGAGGGCAAGTTCGCAGCGCGCGTGGATCATCTCCCGCGCCGAATCGTGGCAGGCATCCGCATGCTGCCGCGCCATCTCCTCAGGGGTGCCCCTCAGCTTGATGATCTCCATCTTCTGTCCGCCTCTCTCAGGGTCGGAAGACTACCTCGATCTCATCGCCCGCCGGTGTGATGGCGATGATCTGCCACCGCCCGCGGGCATCGCTTTGCTCAAGTATCCGCTGCGTGATGGCGATTGCCGTCCGCACCTGCTCGTCGGTGGTGTCGTCGTCGAAGTAGCTGAGCTTCACGCG
>JAAYJW010000462.1 GCA_012522765.1 candidate division WS1 bacterium
ACGAACTCGTTCTCGCGCAGATGGAACTGCGCGCACGTGGCGTTGAGTTTGAGGTAGGCGGCGGCCTCCGCAGTTTCAGTACCAACGGCTCACTCGACCGGGAGGCGCTTCTGCGCCGGTCGGCCTACGTGATGTCGCTGCAGCTTCCGCACCAGGAGCCGGAATTCACCGACTATCACTACGTCCAGCAGTACAACCAGACGCAATCGATCAACCAGTATCTCACCCACTGGTTCTACCCCTACAAGGGCAAGTTCCACCCGCAGATGATCCGGGCGCTGCTGGGGATTATCGGCCTGCGTCCTGGCGACACCGTCCTCGACCCGTTCATCGGCTCCGGCACCACTTCCGTCGAGGCGCAACTGCTCGGCATCAACTCCATCGGCGTGGATGCATCGCCGCTTTGCAGCCTCATCTCGCGCGTCAAGACGCAGTCGTGGGCGCACCTCGCTGAGATTGAGGCGGCGTCCGACTACGTGGCCCCCTGCGTGCGCGATATAAACCAGCACCGCCTCTTCCGCGCCGCCGAGGAGCGCGAACTGCCCGAGGGACCGGTGCGGGACTTCTACGACCTGGCGGAGATGATCGCCCGCTCGGACAACTCCCGCCGCCGCCGAGATCCCGTTGATGCCTTCGTACACAATCGCGACAAGATGCTCCGCTCGGTGCGCGATCACGTCGCGGTGAAGGATCGCCTTGGCCTCAGCTTCGCCGATGTGGATGTGCGCGAGGGTGACGCCCGCGCGCTTGATCTGCCCGATGCGAGCGTGGATGGCATAGTCACTTCGCCGCCCTACTCGCTGGCGCTCAACTACGTCAAGAATGATGAGCACGCGCTGAAGGCGATGGGCTTCGACATCGGCGAACTGGGCGAGGGCTTCATCGGCGTGCGCGGCAGCGGCAAGGAGCGCTTCGCGCTCTACGATGACGACATGCACATAGTAGCGCGGGAGATGCAGCGGGTGCTCAAGCCCGGCGCGAAAGCTGCGGTGGTCATAGGCAATATGACCTACAACGGCGAAGAGATAGACACAACCGCGATGTTCATCCGGGCCTGCGAGGACGCGGGTCTTGAGCTTGAGTGTTCCGTGGACAAGATAATCTTCGGGCTATACAATGTGATGCAGAGGGAGTACATACTGCTGCTGGACAAGCGGTAGAACCGCCACAGCCCTGCGGTGGTACTCACGGGGTCGGAGGAGACACGATGACGCCGAACGAGACAGTTCAGGCCGACATAGACCGTTTCCTCGAGGTGCTGCCGGACCGGATCCGGCACTGGCTGCAGAGCCACGAGCACCTCTCTGACCTTAAGGAGGTCATCATTGACCTCGGCCGGCCCATCGGTGCGCGGTTCATCCAGATGCACGACCAGATTGACAGCAGCCCCGCTCTGCGCGCCGACATAGACTTCGTAACCTCCCGCATCGCGGAGTTCGACCGCGACAACCGCTCCGGCATCGAGGAGACCCTTCACCGCATCAGCGCCATCCGCAACCGGCATGGCAACGTGATCGGCCTTACCTGCCGCGTGGGCCGCGCGGTCTACGGCACCCTTGAGATTGTGCGCGATGTGATCGAGAGTGGTTTCAACATCCTCATGCTCGGCCCGCCCGGAGTGGGGAAGACTACGAAGCTGCGTGAGGTCGCCCGCGTGCTGGCCGACGAGTTCGACAAGCGCGTGGTGGTGGTAGACACGAGCAACGAGATCGGCGGCGGGGGAGATGTACCGCACCCTGCCATCGGCCACGCGCGCCGCATGCAGGTCCCCGGCGACCGGGCGCAGTCTCAGGTGATGATCGAGGCGGTTGAAAACCATATGCCCGAGGTCGTGGTGGTGGACGAAATCGGCACCGAGGCTGAGGCCGCGGCTGCACGCACCATCGCCGAACGCGGGGTGCAGCTTATTGCCACCGCGCATGGCAACAACCTCGAGAATCTGATGGCGAACCCCACGCTCTCGGACCTCGTGGGCGGCATACAGGCCGTGGTGCTCAGCGACGAAGAGGCCAAACGTCGCGGCACACAAAAGACCGTCCTCGAACGCCAGGCGCCGCCGACTTTTGACATCATCGTCGAGATTCACGGCATCAACCATCTGGCGATACACCACGACGTGGCTGAGACGGTGGACAGCATCCTGCAGGGGCGGCCGATCACCGCCGAGGTGCGCGAGTTCGACGACGGCGGCGAGATTGTCGCAGTCGAGACTCCAGTGCCACCCGCCGTGACGGTCAGACCCGAGGCCGCCGATCCGCTGGAGGCCGAACTCCGCCATACGGAGAGCCGGACGCGGGTGATCCGCGTGCTCCCGGTGGGCATCAGCCGCGAACATCTCGAACGGGCGCTGCGGGAGCAGCGGATACCGGCGACAATCACCCAGGAGCCTGATGAGGCTGACTTTGCCATCGCGCTGGAGCGCGCTGCCGAGCTGGGGCGGGTGCCTGAGGACATCATGGCGACCATCACTGTGCGCAGCAACACCTACCCGCAGATCGAGGAGGCCGTGGAGGCGCTTGCCGCCGAGCGGAGTACCCCGCGCGAGGAATTCGCACTCCGCGAGGCCGCCGATGCGGTGGAGAAGGTGCTTGCCGAGAACGTGCCGGTGGAGCTTTTGCCGCAGAACGCCTACGTGCGCCGCCTGCAGCGCGAACTGATCGGCCGCCGCAACCTCACCTCGAAGACGGTCGGTGAAGAGCCGCGCCGCCGCGTCCGCGTGTTGCCGCTGTGACACTCACGAGGAGTTAACGCGGCTGTACCGAAGTCTCTCTCCGGACGCCTCAACCAGTGGCGGGCGGAGGGACGGCGATGGAACGGGCGGCGGAGGGAAGCAGTAACGTTGATCGCGGTGGATCCAGCGTCCTCGCGGTGCTGTTCGTCGTGCTCTACGCGGTAATCCTGTCGTTGCCACTCATCATTGCAGGATTGACTCCGCCCACGGAAGCCGACCCCTTCCTGCGCCAGCTCGGTAAGAGCTTCGCACTGGTGGCGGCGACGATTCTCGCCATGCAGGCGGTCCTCGCCGGTCGGCTGCGCACCATCACCCGCCACTACGGCCTCGACATGGTCCTGCGCTTTCACAAGAGCATGGCGGTGCTGGCGGTTGTGCTGCTGCTTGCGCATCCGTTCCTGCTCGCCGCGGGCTCGGGAAGCTGGGGGCTTGTCACGAGCCTTGATATGCCCTGGTACATCTGGCTCGGCCGGATCGCGCTGCTTCTGCTGCTGGTGCAGGGCGTGACGAGCCTCTTTCAGCGTCAACTGCTCGACTACCAGGTGTGGCGGGTGATACACAACCAGGCGCCGATCATCCTCGGCCTCGCTTTCGTTCACTCGTGGCTTGTTGGCAGCGACTTCACCGCAAGCTCCATGCAACTGCTCTGGGTGCTCATCTTCGGCTCGGCAGTCGTCGTCTACGCGCTGCACAAGTTCATCTGGCCGATGGCGCGTAAGCGCAAGCCTTGGACGGTGAAGTCGGTCAATCAGGAAACGCACGACGTCTGGACGCTGGAGCTCGAGCCGCCCGAGGGAGTGGAGCCGCTGAAGTACGCCCCGGGGCAGTTCCGCTTCCTGACGCTCTACCGCGGTGATGGCCGTTACGACGGTGAGGAGCATCACTTCACCATCTCCTCCAGCCCCACCACCGGCCCCACGCATACCTCGACGATCAAGAATGCGGGTGACTTCACCGCCACCATCGGGGACACGAAGCCCGGCGACAGGGCGGTCATCCAGGGGCCCTACGGCCACTTCAGCCACGTGCTTGATCCGCCGGCGGATCGCTACCTGTTCATCGCTGGCGGCATCGGCATCACGCCGCTGATGAGCATGCTGCGCTACATGCGGGACACGGGCTCTGAGGCAAGAGTCGTGCTGCTCTACGGCAATACCACCGAAGCGGACATCGTCTTCCGGGGTGAGCTTGATTCAATGGTTGACGCGCAGAGACCGCCTCTGCGCGTGGTCCATGTGCTTTCCGAAGAGGATTGGGAGGGCGAGACGGGGCAGATCGACCGGGGCCTGATAGCGCGCCACGTGTCGGACGAGCTGTCTGACTGGAGCGTCTACCTCTGCGGGCCGGCAGAGATGATG
>JAAYJW010000463.1 GCA_012522765.1 candidate division WS1 bacterium
GATGTATGACTACTCAGTGTCTATGTCCGCCGAGCAGCGCTTGCATACGCGCACGCGCCGGCCGCTCTCGGACTCGCGCTTGGCTACCCTCGTGCGCTTGTCGCACTCGGGGCACACAAGCATTACGTTGGATGCATCCAGCGGTGCAGGCGTCTCCACGATCCCACCCTGACGCATCTGCTGCGTCTGCCGGACCGCCTTCTTCACGATGTTGATCCCGTCCACCGTGACCCGATTCGCCTGCGGGTTCACAGCGATGACCTTCCCCCGACGCACACGCTGGGGCGTCGAGCGGTCCTTGCCCGTCAGCACTTCGACGGTGTCGCCGACCCGAATACGCATCTTCTTCTTACTGTCGTTGCTGCGTCCCATCGCTCTACAACTCCCGTCGCGCCTCAGATAACCTCGGGGGCCAGAGACACGATCCTCATGTATTGTTTGTCGCGCAGTTCGCGAGCCACCGGCCCGAAGACGCGCGTGCACTGCGGGTTCTTGTTCTCGTCCACGATCACCGCAGCGTTATCATCGAAGCTGATGACGCTGCCGTCAGGGCGCTGGACCTTATCGCGGCAGCGTACCACTACCGCGCGCACGACCTCGCCCTTGGGGATCGGGCTCTGCGGCGTGACTGCCTTCGTCGAGCAGATAATCTCATCGCCCAGCGAGGCATACACGCTTCCGCTCCTGCCCATCACGCGAATGCAATACAGCGCGTGCACTCCCGAATTGTCTGCAACCTTCAGCCGCGTTGTCGTCTGGATCATCGCCACTACCTCGCATCCGTGCTATGGGCCTTCCCCCGCCGAACAGGCCGCTTAGCTATCCTCGTTCTCTTGTGCCTGCTTCGCCTGCGCGACAACCTGATCTGTCAGGTGTGCCGGCAACTCCTCGTAGTGCGAAAACGACATCTCGTAACTCGCCCGGCCCTGGGAGATCGACCGCAAGTCCGCCGCGTAGCGCATCATCTCGCTCTGCGGCACCTGCGCATTGATCACCTGCAGCGAACCGGCCTGGTCGGTGCCGAGGATCCGGCCGCGCTTTGAGTTGAGGTCGCTCATGATGTCGCCCATGATGTCCTCAGGACCGGTGACCGTAACGTCCATGATCGGCTCGAGCAGCACGGCGTCCGCCTGCTCCATCGCCGAACGGATCGCGATGCCACCGGCGAGCTGGAAGGCCATGTCCGAGCTATCCACCGGATGCGCGCTGCCGTCGTCGAGCGTGACCTTGACGTCAACGACCGGATAGCCCGCGATCTGACCGCGCTCCATGGCGGCGCGAACGCCCTTCTCCACCGCCGGAATGTAGTTCGTCGGGACCGAGCCGCCCTTGATCTCGTTGGCGAACTCGAAGCCCTCGCCGCGCTCCTGCGGCTCAAGCCGGATCCAGACATCGCCGAACTGCCCGCGACCGCCGGTCTGCTTTTTATGACGCCCCTGGACCCTGACGCCGCGCCGAACCGTCTCACGATACGCCACGCGCGGCTCGCTCATGCTCACATCAACATCGTACTGGTTGCGCAGCTTCGCTACCGCCACATCGAGGTGCATCGGGCCCAGACCCATCAGCAGAAGCTCACCGGTCTCAACATTGCGCTCGTACTTCAGGCCCATGTCCTCGGCGGCAAGCCTCGACAGCGCGTCCGAGAGCTTATCAGCGTCCGCGCGCGAGGCCGCGGTCACAGCGACCGCATACATTGAGTCTGGCGCGACCGGCCGCGGTACCTTGATCGAGCTGCCCTGGCTGGCCAGTGTGTCGCCCGTCGCGGTGTCCTCGAGGCGCACCGCGGACCCCATGTCGCCGGCGACAAGCTCGTCTACACCATCCGCCTGCTGCGCCTGCGTCGCGCTCAGCGCCGACAGTCTCTCACGCTCGCCACTGTTGGTGTTGTAAACGTCCGCGTCCGCCTTTACTGTCCCCGACAGCACCCGCAGCAGGCTCACGCGGCCAACATACGGGTCCGTCGTCGTCTTGAAGCAGATCAGAGCCGGCTGCCCGGACGGATCCGCCGTCAGTTCGGCCTCGTTCTCGCCGTCCATCGCGATCCGCGGCTCGGCATCGGCCGGAGAGATCGCCGTGTCCACCAGGAAGTCGAGCAGCGCGCTGATGCCGATCTCCGCCGTCGCGCTGGTGCCCAGCACCGGGACGAGCGTGCCCGCGACGATTGCGGCCTTGAGACCGGCCTTCAGCTCGGCCTCCGACAGCGTCCCCTCTTCGAGATACTTCATCGTCAGGTCATCATCGGTGGCGGCGACCGCGTCGATCAGCGCCTCGCGTGCAAGTTCAATCTCCTCGGCAAGCTCCGCAGGCACCTCGCCAGGCTTCTCCTGCCCCACGTATGCCCTTCCTGAGAGCAGGTCAACAACGCCAGTGAAGCTGCCGCCCTGGCCCAGCGGAACCTGCACGGCCACTGCCTCGCAGCCCGTCAGGCTCTCGTTCATGCTTGCGACGGCGGCATCGAAATCGGCGCGCTCGGCGTCGAGTTTGTTGATGACACCGACAACGCGAACGCCCATCTCGCGCGCTGCGTCATACATCTTGATCGTGTGAACCTCGACGCCGGCCACCGCATCGAGTGTCAGCAGCGCGTTCTCGACGGCCCAGAGGCCGTACAGCGCGTCCACGTAAAACTCGGAATACCCCGGACAGTCAATAACGTTGGTCTTCGTGCTGCGATGCTCGTAGTGACACAGTGTCGGCGAAATCGAGATCTTGCGCTGCCGCTCTTGCTCCTCATAGTCGGACTTGGCGGTACCTTCGTCCACCGATCCGAGCTGTGAGATCGCACCGGCCACGTGCAGCATCGCCTCGTTGAGGGAGGTTTTGCCAACGCCCCTGTGTCCGACGAGGGCGACGTTGCGCAGGTTCTTCGGTTGCCAGCTCACTGATCATTGCCTCCCAGTCAACGCTACTGCTCTTACTTCGCCCGTCGCAGGACCTCGACTACCCGCCATGACTTGTCCTTGCTGATCGGACGACACTCCATGATCCGCACCTGGTCGCCGGTGCGGCATTCGTTGCGCTCGTCGTGCGCCTTGAAGCGCGTGCTCAGCCGCAGGACCTTGCCGTAGCGCGGGTGGCGCGTGGTGCGCTCCACCGCCACGACCACTGTCTTGTCCATCTTGTCGCTGACCACGAAGCCCTCACGCGTCGGCTTGTGCGCATTGCGTTCGTTCATTGCAGTTGCCTCTCTTCCGCTCAGCGGCCCTGGTTGATGCCCAGCTCGCGCTCGCCCAGAATGGTATTGATCCGCGCGATGGCCTTGCGGTACTTCCTGATCCTCTTCGGGTCATCAATCTGCCCGGACGCGGTCCGGAAGCGCAGGTTCTGCAGACTCTCCTGCACCTGCGCCCGCACGTCCATGAGCTCGTCCTCGGTCGCGTCGCGGCACTCCTCAAGGAAGGCCCGGGTGCTGTCGGCGTCGTCTGGCATAAGCATCAGTCCAACCCCTCCCGGGTCACGACCTGGGTCTTGATCGGCAGTTTGTGCGCGGCGAGGCGCATCGCCTCGCGCGCCACCTCGTCGCTCACGCCTGCCATCTCGAACATGATCCGGCCGGGCTTGACGACTGCCACGAAATACTCCGGCGCGCCCTTGCCCTTGCCCATCGGCATCTCCTGGCCGCGCTTGGTCACGGGCTTGTCCGGGAAGATCCGGATCCAGACCTTGCCACCGCGCTGCGCATAGCGGGTCATTGCGACACGGGCGGCCTCAATCTGGCGCGAGGTGATCCATGCGGGCTCGAGAGCCTGCAGGCCGTAGTCGCCAAAGTCCACATTACAGCCGCGGTATGACTTCCCTCGCATCCGTCCGCGATGGTGTTTCCTGTGCTTGGTTCGCTTAGGCATCAACATCGCCGGCATCCTCCTCGGCGCTGGTTTCGCTCTCGCTCTGTGCCGGCTCGTCCGCCGGCGGTTCGGTCGCCGCCTCAGTCTCTACGGGCGCGGCGGCCTGCTGGGTGGAGGCCGATACCGTCGCGGCCTCTTCGCTACCCGACTCCGCCAGCAACTCGTCCATCTCGGCGACTTCAACGCCGCCAACTGTCTCGACCGCAGGCGCCTCGACGGTCTCCTCGATGGTGCGCTGCTCGCCATCGGCGGGCGCCTCGGATGCCTCGGCCTCCACGGCGGTCAGATCCGCGTCCTGCTGGGCGCGCTCCGCCTCCGCCTCGGCCTCAAGCGCAGCCCGCTGGCCCTCGGGCGGGCTCGGTGGCGGCGGCAGTATCTCGCCGTTGCAGACGAAGACCTGCACGCCGATGTGCCCATAACCGGTCGATGCCTCGGAGAAGCCGCGGTCTACGTCTGCGCGCAGGGTGTGCAGCGGCACGCTGCCGACCGGGCCCATGCGCTCGGTCCGGGCGATCTCGGCGCCCATGAGGCGCCCGCTGACTGCCACGCGGATGCCATCCACGCCGACCCGCACGGCCCGCTCGATAGCCTGGCTCATTGCACGGCGGATCGATGCCCGCCGCTCGATCTGGCTGGCGATCTCCTCCGCGATGAGCTGAGCGTTGCGCTCGGGCATCTTCGTCTCCTCGACGTTGACGCGCACACGGCCGCTCATGATCGTATCGAGGTCGCGGCGCAGTCTGTCAACGTCCGAGCCGCCGCGCCCGATGATGATCCCGGGCTTGGCACTCTCGATCGTCACCGTCGCCGTGCCCGCGGCACGCTCGATGAGGATGTCCGAGATGCCCGCGTGGTGGTGTCGCTCGTGAATCATCTTGCGGGCCTGCAGGTCCTCGACCAACTGGTCGCGGTAATCCTGGCCCTCCGCGAACCAGCGGCTTCGCGTGTCGCGGATGATCCCGAGGCGGAATCCGTAAGGATGTACTTTCTGACCCATCCGGTGTTCAGCTCCCCGAAAGGTGCAACTCGACACTGGTGGCGCCCACATTGCGGCGCTTTTACTGATAGTCCTGTTACTCGGTCTCGTCGCTGAGCACTACAGTCACGTGGCAGGTCCGCTTGCGAATGCGGTCCGCCCGCCCCCGCGCTCGCGGCTTGACGCGCGGGATTGTCATCCCGGCGTCCACGAAGGCCCGCTCGACGTGTAGGTCCTCGGCGTCGATGCCGAAGTTGTTCTCCGCGTTGGCAATAGCCGACTCGAGCACTCTCGCGAGTTCCTTGCATGCAGGACTCACCTGCACCGCCAGGATTGCACGCGCCTGGTCAACGCCCTTGCCCACGATCAATTCTGTATACCGGCGGACCTTCCGCGGTCCGCGCCTGAGATACTTCGCCTGTGCCTTGACCTGCATTGCGCTGTCTCCCTACGTCGGGCTAGCGGCCGACTTTGGTCGTGCGATCCCCGCGACCGCCGCGCATTCCGCGGTACGTCCGTGTCGGGGAAAACTCGCCCAGTTTGTGGCCGACCATGTTCTCAGTCACGTAGACCGGCACGTGCTTGCGACCGTCGTAGACGGCCATTGTGTGCCCCACCATCTCCGGGAAGATCGTCGAGCGGCGCGACCAGGTGCGGATGATCTTCCGCTCCCCGGCGCGATTCATCTCCCGCACCTTCTTGAGCAGGTGGTCGTCTGCGAACGGTCCTTTTTTCAGTGATCTTGCCATATCTGTGGCCTCGCTCCTGTCCGGAGGCTTTATCTACCGCAGGCTACCGGCCATACCGCCGGCGCACGATGAAACGCGATGACGGCTTGCTCTTCTTGCGCGTGCGCATGCCCAACGTCTTCCAGCCCCACGGGCTGCGCGGTGCGTCCATACCGATTGGGGCCTTGCCCTCGCCACCACCATGCGGGTGGTCCACCGGGTTCATGACCGAGCCGCGAACCGTCGGGCGCTTGCCAAGCCAGCGCGTACGGCCGGCCTTGCCCAGTGAAATGTTGTCATGATCCACGTTACCAACGCGTCCGATCGTAGCGCGGCAGCCCACATCAACCATCCGCATCTCGCCGGAGGGCAGCTTCAGCAGCGCGTAGGTCCCTTCGCGGGCGACATACTGCGCCTCGGCGCCGGCGCTGCGCGCCATCTGTGCGCCCTTGCCCGGTGTCAGCTCAACGCAGTGGACAACTGTGCCCACCGGCATGCTGTCCAATGGCAGGCAGTTGCCCACGCGGATCGGAGCGTCCGGCCCGGATACCACCTTCGCACCGGCCTGCACACCGTCCGGGGCGACAATGTAGCGCTTCTCGCCATCAACGTAGTGCAGCAGCGCGATGTGTGCCGAGCGGTTCGGATCATACTCGATCGCGGCCACAGTGGCGGGAATTCCATCCTTCTCGCGCAGGAAGTCAATCTCGCGCAGGCGCTTCTTGTGCCCGCCGCCCTGGTGGCGGACGGTCACCTTGCCACGGACGTTGCGGCCGGCCTTGCGATTCTTCCGGCCCTTCATCAGGCTCCGCTCGGGCCTCTTCTTCTTGTCTATCTCCGCCCGGTCGGTGGTAACCAGCTGCCTCCTGCCCGGGGAAGTCGGATTATGTCGCCTCAAAGCCATCGTCGCACTCTCCTGTCAGCCGATGTGTCGCTGCCGCCGTGCTGCGGCGAACCCTCGGACCCTCAGCCGCCCATCTCCACTACGTCTATGCTCTGGCCCGGCGCCAGCGTGACCATGGCCTTCTTCCGCTCGGCCGTGCGCCCGGTCCCGTGGCGGTAGCTTCGCCGCCGCGTCTTGCCCGAGACCCGCATCGTGTTGACCTCGGTAACTGTCACGTTGAAGAGCGCCTCAATGGCCCGGCGGATCTCCACCTTGTTCGCCTGCGGAGATACCTCGAAGGTGTACTTCCCGAGCTCCTCCGACTCGCGCATGCTCTTCTCCGTCACCACCGGCCGCCGAATGATCGTCCGGTAGTAGTTCATCCGATCGGTGCTAAGCATCTGCGTCCACTCCCTCGCCCAGCGCCTCCACACCGGCCCTGCTGATGATGATCGCCTCGGCTGCGATGACATCACGGGCATTGATGTGCGGCGACTCGCGCAGGACCACGCGCGGAATGTTGCGTCCGCTCTTGTAGACCATCTCGTCGCGCGCCTCATCCGGCCCGAGCAGCATCAGTATGCGGCCCGAAACGCCAAGATCATCGAGCATAGCCACAAAGCGGCGGGTCGAGATCTCGTCCATCGCCACTTCGTCCACGATGGTGATTGCTCCGTCGTGCATCTTTGCCGAAAGCGCCGCAAAGAGGGCCCGCCGGCGCATCTTGCGTGTCATCTTCGGCCTGCGCCGCGGGCCGCTGGGCCCGTGCGCCACGCCGCCACCGACAAAGATCGGCGCCGAGCGCGCGCCGTGTCGGGCGCGGCCGGTACCCTTCTGCCGGTACCACTTCGATTTCGTCAAATGAACTTCATGTCGGCGCTTGCTGCGAGCCGAGTCCTGGCTCATCGCGCGCTCGACGGTAACCACGGCCTGATGGATCAGATCATGGTTGACCTTCGCCCCGAAGATCTCTTCGGCCAACGCGACCTGACCGACCTTCTCGCCCTGCCTGTCGTAGAGGGCAACCTCGGGCATTACTCATTCCCTCCCTCGGCGCCGGCCTGGCGCTTGATCTCCAGCAGGCCGCCTCGCGGGCCCGGGATCGAGCCCTTGATCAGCAGAACGTTGCGGTCCGCGTCAACTCGCACCACTTCGAGGCCCTGGGTCGTGGTGCGCGCGTTGCCCATGTGGCCCGGCGCGCGCTTGCCGGGGAACACGCGCTGCGCGTCAGTCGCACCCGCCGATTGCGGCGCCCTGTGAACCTTCGAGCCGTGACTTGCCGGGCCACCCTTGAAGTTGTGCCGCTTCATCCCACCGGCGAACCCGCGGCCCTTGCTGGTGCCCGTCACATCCACGACCTGGCCCTCCTCGAACATCTCCACCGTGATGGTGGCGCCGGCCTCGAGCTCCTCACCCTCGCTCACGGGGAACTCCCGCAAGTGGCGGTGCGGCTCGATTGACCTGGACAGGAAGTGGCCCAGTCGCGGCTGGTTGAGCCTGCTGTGCGGGACCGGGTCATACCCAAGCTGGACGGCCTCATAACCGTCAGACTCGGTGGTCTTCCGCAGTACGACTACGCAGGGGCCGGCCTCCACTACGGTCACGGGGATTGCTTTCCCCGCGTCGTCGTAGATGCGCGTCATCCCTACCTTTTTTCCAAGCAGTCCTCTCGGCATTGCTGTCACCAACCGGGACGTCTCTTCTACATTACGATGTGTACGTCTTGATCGCTACATCCACGCCGCCGGGCAGATCCAGCTTCATCAGCGCGTCAACCGTGCGCGTGGTCGAGTCCAGTATGTCGATCAGCCGCTTGTGCACCCGCATCTCGAAGTGCTCCATCGTGCGGCTCGCGCGCCCAAGCGCTGTCGGCTTGACCACGCAGTGCACGTGCTTCCTCGTCGGCAGCGGAATCGGACCGGAAACCTGTGCGCCGGTTCGCTCGGCCGTCTCAACGATCTTCTGCACCGACCGGTCCAGCAGCTTGTGATCGAACGCCTTCAGCCTGATCCTGATCCTGTTTGTCTTGGCCATCTGCGATAACCTCCGGGCTCTGTGGCCCTGGCGCGTATCAACCGGTCGGTCCGTCAGCCTATCAGTTCCCGCTGCTGATCCGGCGGCACCGGCTCATACGAGTGCGGCTCCATGCTATACGTCGCGCGTCCCTGGGTCAGTGAGCGCAGAGCCGTGGCGTAGCCGAACATGTTCGCCAGCGGCACGCGCAACTGGATCGTCTTTGCATCCCCCGCCGAGCTCTCGACCTCTACGATCTGCGCCCGGCGCGTCGTCAGGTCATTCACCACGTCACCGAAGTACTGCTCCGGCGTAACGACCTCCGCGGCCATTACCGGCTCCAGCAGCACCGGGTGACCAGCCCTGAATGCGTCCTGGAAGGCCATCCCACCGGCGATCTTGAAAGCCACGTCCGAGGAGTCGACCTCATGGAACGAGCCGCCGGTCACCACGCAACGCACTCCCACGGCCGGATAGCCCGCCAGCGTGCCCGCGCCCATTGCCTCCTCGATCCCGGACCGGACTGATCCCCGATACTCCACGGGGATCTCGTCACCTTTGCTTGCGTCCTCGTACTCAAGACGCTCCTCGGTGTTGATCGGCTCAAGGCGCAGCTTCACGTGCCCGTACTGCCCCCGGCCACCCGTCTGCTTGACGAAGCGACCCTCGCCCTCCGTGGCCCGCCGGATTGTCTCGCGGTATGCAACCCGCGGCCGGCCCACGTTGCCATCCACGTCGAATTCGCGCTTGAGGCGATCTACAATGACCTCAAGGTGCAGTTCGCCCATACCGGAGATGAGCTGCTGGCCGGTCTCTCGATCGACCTCCAGCCGAAGGGTCGGGTCCTCCATCGCCAGCCGGGCGATGGCCGCACCGAGCTTGTCCTCATCGGCGCGCGACTTCGGCTCGATCACCATCGAGATGACCGGTTCCGGGAAGACCATCCGCTCCAACACGATCGGGGCGTTGAGCGCCGCCAGCGTATCGCCTGTTGTCGTCTGATCCAGACCAACCGCGGCGACGATGTCGCCAGGGCCGATCTCCTCAATCTCTTCGCGGCGATTTGCGTGCATCCTCAGCAGGCGCTGTATCCGCTCCCGGCGCCCGCTGTCGGCGTTGAGCACCTTGTCGCCGACCCTCGCGGTGCCAGAATAGCAGCGGATGTAGGTGATGTGCCCGACGAACGGGTCCACCGCCACTTTGAACGCGAGTGCCGCGAACGGCTCCTCCGGATCCGGCGCGCGTTGCTCCTCAGCGCCCGTGTCAGGATGAACCCCGACTACCGGCGGAACATCCAGCGGCGACGGCAGGCAGCGAACGATCGCGTCCAGCATGGCCTGGGTGCCCTTGTTCTTGAAGGACGATCCGCATAATACCGGGACCAACTCGCAGGCGATTGTGGCCCGCCGAATCGTGTCCCACATCTCGTCGGCGGTCGGATCCTCCCCGGCGAAGAACTTCTCCTCCAGCGCCGGGTTGATGTCCGCGAGGCTTACTACAAGGTGCTCGCGGAAGGCAGCGACCAGCTCGCGCATCTTCTCAGGGATCTCTATCTCGTGGGGACCTTCCGAGTCGTCGTCGGAGAACTCCCATGCCTTCTGCTCCACGAGGTCAACTATGCCGCGGAACTTCTCCTCCGTGCCGATCGGAAGCTGGACTGCGACCGCTTCGGCCCCCAGACGCTTGCGCATCTCATGCAGCACATCATGGAAGTCCGCGCCGATGCGGTCCATCTTGTTCACGAACGCCAGGCGCGGAACGTTATACTTACTCGCCTGGCGCCACACCGTCTCCGACTGCGGCTGAACGCCGCCGACGGCGCAGAAGATTATGACTACTCCATCGAGCACCCGCAGGGACCGCTCGACCTCAACCGTGAAGTCAACATGACCCGGCGTGTCAATGATATTGATGCGCTGGCCGTGCCACTGGCAGGTCGTGGCGGCCGAGGTGATGGTGATCCCCCGCTCCATCTCCTGCGGCATCCAGTCCATCGTGGCGTCGCCGTCATGCACCTCGCCCATCCGGTGCACCTTGCCCGAATAGAACAAGATACGTTCGGTGGTCGTGGTTTTGCCCGCATCAATGTGGGCGGCGAAGCCGATATTTCGAGTTTTTCGCAACGCGTCTTCGAACGGCACTGGCGTCACCTGGCTCAGTCTATGTGATCGGCCCCTCGGCCGGGTTGGTTGCTCAACGCACAAAGGGCCCTCAGTTTCTCCGCGACGGGCCCTCGTAGTGGTTCGGTCTACCAGCGGTAGTGGGCGTAGGCCTTGTTGGCCTCGGCCATTCGGTGCATCTCCTCGCGCTTGCGCACCGAGGCGCCCTCGCGATTGGCCGCGTCCGTTACCTCGCCCGCGAAGCGCTGGACCATCGTCCGCTCGCCCCGGGCGCGCGAGGCGCCAACGATCCAGCGGACCGCGAGGGTGAGCTGCCGGCGGGTATCCACCTCGACCGGCACCTGGTAGGTCGCACCGCCGACGCGGCGCGGCCGGACTTCGAGGTTGGGCATGACGTTGCGCATTGCGTTGCGCAGGACAACCAGCGGGTTCTCGCCGGTACGTTCGGCTATCAGTTCCATGGCCCCGTAGAAGACCTTCTCCGCCGCCGACTTGCGCCCGCCGAGCAGGATCTTGTTGATGAAACGGGTCACCATGCGGCTGCCAAATATCTCATCGGGCTTCAGGTCACGCCTCTGTGCTGGGCCCTTCCTGGGCAATCGGATGCACCTCTTTCGACTTTACGCGACTGCGTGTGTCTCCGGGTATCCTGGCCGGCAGACTAACCGGGCTTCTTCGTTCCGTACTTGGAGCGTCCCTGGCGGCGGGTGTCGACGCCGGAGACGTCGAGGGTGCCACGCACGACATGATACTTGACGGAGTTCAGATCTTTCACACGGCCGCCGCGCACGAGCACGATGCTGTGAGGCGCCACATTGTGGCCCTCGCCCGGAATGTACGCAGTGACCTCCTGGCGGTTGAAGAGCCGCACGCGGCAGACCGTGCGCAGCGCGGAGTTCGGCTTCTTCGGTGTCTGGGCCCATACGCGGGTGACAACGCCTCGCCGCTGCGGCGCGCCATCAACGCGCGTGCTCTTGCGCCTGATCGCGTTCCAGTTGAACTTCAAAGCCGGTGCCTGGACCTTCTTGTCCTTCTTCGCGCGGCCCTTGCGCACGAGCTGGTTGATCGTAGGCATACTTTGGTTCCTTTCGCTTCGCTGCACTACACGAGGTAAACTCGCCGGTTCCGCGGGAGGGGGCAGAGACGAAAAGACCCCTCACAACAGAGGGGCCATCGAAGAGTCTCGCCGAGATCAGATGTCTGCCGGATAGCAGACACCCCTGGTTCGGAGAAATCCTTGCTGTGGCGTGTGCCCCTTTGTGCGGTGGCCGCTCACGAGTGCGTCGCAAGCCGACCCAGATTTTGCCAGCCCCACCACATACGACCACACGGGCAGTTCGAAGTCGCGGTTCCCTGGATGTTCGATGTGCGACCCGCTTTTCCGTGCAGCGAGAAGTAATTATAAGGGGTGCTGCGTCCCCTGTCAAGGTGAGTCTTCCGACTCAGCGCCTTTTTTGCTCGATATCCGCGGAAAAAGTGCATCGGGCCGCTTCAAGCGTCGAAGCGGCCCGTTTGGTTCTCAGATGGACTGCTACTCCCCGCCCTCGCCCTCCGTCTCCGCCTGCGCCTCCTCGCGCCTGGCGGCGGCGTCGAAGTCACCGAGCAGCTTCTCCATCGTCTCGGTTTCGTCCGACTTGGTGCGGGCGCCACGTGCCGCGATGTCATCAAGCACATCGCCAGCGAAGCCGACCTCGCGGTCGCGGTGTACGGGCATCCCCGAGCCCGCCGGGATCAGGCGACCGATGATCACGTTCTCCTTCAGTCCGTAGAGCGGATCGCGCTTGTTCTCGCACGCCGCCTCGGTCAGCACACGCGTGGTGCGCTGGAAGGATGCCGCCGACAGGAAGCTGTCGGTCGCCAGTGACGCCTGGGTGATCCCCAGCAGCACCGGCTCAGCCGACGCCTGCTCGCCACCAAGCTCCTGGACGCGCTCGTTCTCAGCGATGAAGTCGAAGCGGTCCACGAGCTCGCCGGGCAGGAAGCGGGTGTCACCGTGATCGATGACCTTGACCTTCAGCAACATGCGCCGGATGATCGTCTCAATGTGCTTGTCATTGATGGCGATCCCGTGCTCATCGCGGTAGACGCGCTGGATCTCGCGCAGCAGGTAGTCCTGCACGCCCTCGCGCCCCTGCATGGCCAGCAGCTTCTCCGGATCAACCGGACCGGTGGTCAGCGGGTCGCCGGCGCGCACCTCCATGCCCTGCGAGACCAGGAGTTCACCACGATACGGCACAAGGTGCTCGGTGCGGATCTTCACGGTCTCCACGTTGTACTTTCGCAGCCGCTCGCGGGTCTTCTTGAGCAGCTTCTCGCCCTCTTTGGCGATCGGTCCGTCGGCCTTGTCCGGGCCGAATATGTCCTCGGCAAGCCGCTCGCCGCGTATCGCGTCGGTGTCGGTGATCGGGTGCTCGGAGTGGATGACAACGGTGCGCATACCGCGCTGGCTCACTTCAGCCACTACACCATCCACGTCGGCTGTGATTGCCTGCCCCTTCGGGGTGCGGGCCTCGAACAACTCCTCGATCCGCAGCAGACCGCGAACCGACGTCTCAAGCACCTTCAGCATGTCCTTGATCGCCTTGCGTCGCATGCGGCCGCCGCCGGCCATGTCAAGTGA
>JAAYJW010000464.1 GCA_012522765.1 candidate division WS1 bacterium
ATCAGCAGTTGCATCGCACAGGCCGCGCTGTTGCCATCCTTCGAGCCGTTGAAGTAGTTGTGAGTGTATGGGATGACGACTTTGGTGGACAGAAACCACATTCCGCTCGGCCATGCGCCGCTGAACGTCCAGCCGCCGTGCTTCTCCTGCAGCCGGATGACGTTATCGAGATGGCCGCGGACGACCCTCTCGTAAACGCTGCCCGCGGAATCATCTTTAAAGCAGACGGCCTCGACGTCTCCGGTCATGGGCCGGGCCATGACAGGAGCAGGGTCCGGCGCGGCCAGGCCGGCCACGGGCGACTCCGCCGGCGTTCGAGTCTCGACGATGAGGTCGTCAATATCGCCGTCGAAGCCGATGGCCTCGTTGTACCGGAAGGCGGGCGGTGTCCCCAACAGCAGGCACAGCCACGGGGCGGGGCGATAGCTGACCGGACTGCTCTCGAGGGTGTCACCCACTCCCAACCACGCTGTCTCCGTCTCACGGTCCCACCCGACGCGCACCGCCACCCAGCCATCGGCGGGCAGGTCCGCGACGGGTATGCGGGCCACGATCGAGTCAGGCTCAGCGATCTCGAAGCCGCTCTCGGCCGAACAGAACTCGGGAGTCAGCCGCGCATCATGGAACTGGTAGGCGCCAAGGACAAGCGCGTTGTCGCTGTCCTTGTAGAGCAGCAACCCAGTGCCATTGTCCGTGGTGGTAGATAGTGCCTCGCCGACCTGGGGCACGAGGCCCAGCAGATACGTGCGCTTGCCGTCCGCCCAGGTCCGGTTGCCCGAGCAGCGGATCAGCAGACCGACAGTCCCACGCTCGACGGGCAGGTTGACGCCGTCGAAGATCATCGCGGACTTCTCCGGGACGGAAAGACCTTCATGGCCACGGAAATGCGCCACATTACCGCGTCCGGCGCCACCGGGCTCAACCGTCACATACCCGCTGGCGGAGAAGGGTTTGACCGCTCCCTCACTGGAGTGAAGCCCCTCCTCAAACGCACAGTAAAGCGTCACATGGGATGGTAGTGTTGCTGCAGCGGCAAGTGCGCAGACGTGCGTCAGAGCGAACGCCGCCACGAACAGAGTCATGCGATTCGGTGTCATCGCTCGTCGGTCTCCCTTCGGGTTGTTGCTACCCCAGCACTTCCTCCACTGCCCCATTGATGCCTTCGGCGATCTTCTCCGCGTCCTCGTCTGTCCAGAACTCGCTCACGCCCATGTGCAGCGAGCGCGAGAGGTAGTCCAGCGTGTTCGGGCACATCTCCGGGCCGTAGTCGGGCAGCGTGCCCTCGTAGTAGGGGCAGGTGAACGGGCAGCCCTCCTCGGTCACGGTCTTCTGCTCGAGGATGTGCTCCCAGAAGTTGAAGACATGCCAGTCGCGCACGGTTTGATCGAAGCGTCCTCCCGCGCCGACGCCACGCTCTTTCATGGCCCCCATGATCGCTAGCGCAGTCTCCGCGTCGGGGCCGAACATGACGAGAGCCGTGGAGGCATCGCCCTGCGGATCGGGCTGGCGACGCAGGCTGAAGCCATCGCGCTCGATGATGCGGTCGCGCACCTTCTTCTTCGCCGCCTGCAGGCGCGAGACGTAGCCGGGCAACTTGCGGATCTGCGCCAGAGCCACCGCGCCGGACATCTCGCTCATGCGGTAGTTCTCGCCGCAGAACAACTCGCCCTCGCGCCGCTCGGCGGCGTAGCGATCCGGGCGCCAGCAGGCGGCCGTGTCGTGCCAGCTTTGCGCGCGCATGTTGAGGTAGTCATCATCCGTCGCGACGAAGCCGCCCTCGCCGGACTGCGCGATCTTGTAGAAGTCGAAGCTGAAGCAGCCGAGGTCGCCGATGGTGCCGAGCTTCTTCCCGCCGAAGGAGCCGCCGCAGGCCTGCGCGACATCCTCAATGACGATCAGATCGTGCTTCTTCGCGATCTCCATGATCCGGTCCATCTGCGCCGGCATGCCCTTCATGTGCACGACCACGATGGCGCCGGTCTGCGGGGTGATCTTCCGCTCGACATCATCCGCGTCGAGGTTCAGTGAGTCGTCGATCTCCGCGATGACGGGGATGGCCCGCGAGGCGACGATGATGGAGGCGGAGGCGAAGAAAGTGTAACCCGGCACGATGACCTCCATGCCCGGGCCGATTCCCGCGGCGGCGGCGGCGGACATCAGCGCTGAGGTCCCGGAGTTCACCGCCAGCGCGTGCTTCGTGCCGAGTGTCTCCTCGAAGAGGCGCTCGGCCTGCCAGACTTTCCCCTTGCCCTCGGTCGGGCCGTAGTAGCGGAACAGGTGCGGCGGCGGGACGTCCTCGCTCTGCAGGATCGCGAGTATCTGCTCCTGCGCGTCCTTCGAGTAGCCCCACAGGTCAACGATCTCCATCAGTTCCTCGCGACCGGCTTTCATCAGTCACGCCTCCTTGAGTAGGCATCTGCAGCTTGCCCGCGGACTCATCCTGTATAACCGATTGTTGCGCACTCGACTCCCGTAGCCTATACTATGCGCGCTCTTGAAGCGATGCAATTCACGAATCGTGCGGTTCATATACGAGGAGTGCGAAGCTGTATGCCCATTGCGAGCAGCCTGCTGCTTCCTCCGGAGGTGGAGCTTCTCCTGCACCCGCAGCGGTGGGCGCCGATCTTCGGCTCGGGATGCGGCGAGCCGGTGCGGGACGATTGTCACAGCCGCTGGCTGGCGGAGAAGCCGCACTCGCACACCCACCCGGAGATCCTCATGATCGTCAGCGGTGCCGGACTGCATGCCCATGGCGACGCGATCTTCTCCTGCCGCCCGGGCAGCACGTTCTTCTTCGGCCCCTTCGATGCGCATGACGCCGAGCCTGCGCCCCATCTTCCTGATGCGCGCCAACTGTGGTTCGCGCTCCATGGCAGCCGCGCCACCGCGAGGATGATCGAAGTCTCCGGCGGTCGCTGGAAGCGCGAGTGGGGGCTGGTGCTTCCGGGCACGCAGGACGCCATCTCACAGTGGCGCCTCGCGCTGGAGGCCCGGACCGAAGAGCTTCGTCGCCTGCGCCTGATGGCGGTCGCGCAGATACTCGTCGTCACGCTGCTGGAGAGCGGCGAGGGCGCGGCGCGAGAGGACGATGGACGGGGCTTCCAGCAGGCGGTGGTGAGCGCGATCTGCGAGCATGTCGAGGAGACTGCCGGGCGGGAGGATGACCTCGCGAGCCTTGCGCGCCTGGCGGGCTACAGCAGGTATCACTTCGCCCGCCTCTTCAAACGCGCGACGGGGATGACCGTGCTGGAGTACATAGACACCTGCCGCCTTGCGCGGACGCGGGAGTTGCTCGCTGCCGGTCGCACCTATGCGGAGATCGCCGAGGACCTCGGCTTCTCATCGCCGCAGTCGTTCTCGCGCTGGTATCAGCCGCGGCGGTAGAGACACGGCAACGACCCCATCAACCTGACGTTATTCATGTGCCATCCCGCCCGTGGGCGGGACCCGTG
>JAAYJW010000066.1 GCA_012522765.1 candidate division WS1 bacterium
CCCGACCGCTGGGATGGCGCACCGGTGCAGATGGACCCGCGCTTCATCATGCCCGAGGCCAAGTCGATCATCGCGTTCGCCTTCCGCGTCATGCGCGGGAGCCTGCGCGGCATCGAGGAGGGCACGTTCTTTTCGAACTACTCATCAATGGGCTACGGCGGGCTGAACTGGCTCTACATGCCGATGACCATGATGAACGTGGCGAAGTACATCGAGGACTACGGCTACGAGGCGATCCCGCTCGGGCACCTCTCGCCGTGGCGCGCGATCGACAACTGGGGCAACCTGCGCGAGAACGGTAACCGGCCGGTCGAGCCGGGCAAGCCCGTGCCTGACGTAATGGTACACCTCCGGATCGCGGCGTATCTTTGCGGCCTCGGTGAGATCGGCTGGTCGAAGATGTTCCTCACCCCGCAGTTCGGTCCGCGCCAGCGCCTCGCCGTCATGATGACCGAGGCGGAGCTTGAGCCCGACCCGATCATGGAGCCCTACCTGTGCGACCGCTGCATGATGTGCGCGAAGGACTGCCCCGGCGACTGCATCCCGAGGGATAAGTCGGTAAAGGTCAACCTCGCGGGCAACGACGTCGAGTGGGCGGATATTGACCTCCAGCGCTGCAGCGTCTACTTCCGCGCCGGCGAGATCCTCGAGGATGGCGAGAAGGGCGAGTACATGCCGGGACGCGACGACGTGGCACCTGGCCCGCTGTCTCCCTTCGCCCGCAAGCCCGCGAACGTCTACACGCACGGCGAGGGCATCTCGGGCTCGATCGGCTGCACCAGAGCCTGCATGATCCACCTCGAGGAGCAGGGCAAGCTCGGTAACAAATTCCAGACGCCCTTCCGCCGCAAGCCGATGTGGCGCGTGGATTGGTCGGCCGAGTAGCCGCGAATACCGGCAGGGATAACCGCGCCAGCCCCGAATCCCTCGTCTGACACGAAACGTACATCAAGACGAGGGAGTGGTTGCGGTGAGGTACCGAGGTGATGTCCGAGTCGCGGTGCCGGCGCTGATAGTGCTGGCGCTGCTCGCTATGCTGGTGGCAGGCTGCCCTGAGGAGCAAACTCAGGGGGAAGACATGGTCGTAGTGCCGCCGGAGGACACCGGGGTCTACAACGAACCGGGAACTGACCCCGGGACGACGAGCGACACCGAACGCGAGGCAGTCGCGGTCGTGCTGGTGGATGGCGAGATAGAGATGCCGGACACGCTGCCGGCCGGTCCGACGACCTTCGAAGTAGTGAACAATGGTCAGATGCTGCACAATCTCGAGATCGAAGGCCAGGGCATTGAGGTCATGCTCGATCGGGATCTCAACCCCGGCGAGACCGGCACCATGGAAGTGGACCTGCAGCCAGGCGAGTACGTCGCCTACTGCCCCGTCGGCGATCATCGCGAACGCGGCATGGAGATGGCGCTCACGGTCACCGAGCAGGCCAACTAGGCTGGTGCTCTAGCGTAACAGAGGCGGCCGGCCCTGACTCGGGGCCGGCCGCCTGCATTATCATCAGGACCAACACGAGAGGAACCTGAAGATGAAGTTTGCGGTTGGCTACCAGCTTCCCGCTGAAGACGAAGAGCCGATGGTGGATATCATCGAGGAGTACCGCGATCATATCGCCGAAGTCTACTTCCCGTGGGCCGACATGCCCTCGGGACGCGCGCCGCTCTCCACACGCCACGGATACACCGACTGGAGCGCGCAGCGCGACCTTGAGCGCGACCTGGTGCGCCTGCGCCAGATGGGGGTAAAGCTTGACCTGCTCTTCAACGCTGCCTGCTACGGCGGCCGGGCGATCAGCGAGTGGCTGGAGAACCAGGTGCGCTCGGTGCTCGACTACCTGGAGGCGGGCGTGGGCGGCGCGGATATCATCACCACCACCTCGCCCTTCGTGGCGCGCACGGTGCAGAAGTACCACCCTCAGGTCGAAGTGCGCGCGTCGATCAACATGAAGATCGGCACCATCAAGGGGATGGAGTATCTCGCGGACGTTTTCGACAGCTATCATGTCCAGCGCGAGTTCAACCGCGACCTCAACTACATCCGCGAACTGCGCGAGTGGGCGGATCAGCACGACAAGAAGCTGATCATGCTGGCGAACTCCGGCTGCATGATCCACTGCTCGGGGCAGGCATTCCACGACAACATGGTCGCGCACGAGGCGGAGATAGACGAGTGCGTCAACGTGCGGGATTGGAACGCGCACACCTGCTGGCGCTTTTTGCAGGACCCGGAGAACTGGGTGTCGGTGC
>JAAYJW010000067.1 GCA_012522765.1 candidate division WS1 bacterium
CCCGTTCGGTTGGAAGAGGTGGTTCTGTACCACCTGCCCTCAGATAGAGGTCGCGCAATGAGTTGTTCGTGCCTCCCCATGGGCAAGGGGTGTCATTCAAATATGTCCAGACATCTGCGGTCAAGAAGTCATGTATTGGCGCAACGACCCACGCGTTTCTCAGGTCGGTATGTGGGCGGAAGCCGGTACCCGCTCCCGCCTCGTACCGTTCAAGGCTTCGGGCGCGCGCGACGCTTTCATCCGCGCGCACGCCAAGAAGAATATTCACCGAACCGGATCGATCAATGACCCTCTGTATAAACCGGGATACCGGCAGGATTTTGAGACGCTCCGTGCACCAGCGGAAATGAATGGTGGGCGAGGGATAGCCTCGGCCAAGAAGATTAACCCAGAATGTGTCATTTATGTCTGGCGTAATGATTTGACAGTGAACCGGCAATTCATCGCGCTTCGCTGCTTCGGCCACCCTTTCCATTTCTCCCTCAATGTGCGCCGTCATTGAAGGAAGCTCTACCCGGGTGTCACAGGCCAGAACGTGCACTGGCTTGATCCGCTTGGCTCTTGGCGTCTCTGAAATCCAGCGGTAGACTGCTTGTAGGAGGAATGTTGAGTCTTTTCCGCCGCTGTAGCCGATGACCCATGGCCGATCGTCAGCAAAGTATGCCGCCGGTATTCTCTGAGACACCAAGTCTTGGATTCTGTCTGCTGACATATCAGATGCTACACTATAGTTCTCTGCGTTTAGAGACACGTCTCACCCGCTCCACGTAGGTGGGATGGACTATGATGTCTGATATTCTGCTGAACTGCATCCAAATCCTTCTTTTCGAAGTATCCAACCACAACGGCTTGCGGCCCCGCCCGGAAGATCGGGCGGGGCCGCGGGGAGTGCGATCAAGGGGCGGGCTACTCGGTCCGGCGCGGGGTCAGGCGGCGCCAGAAGAGCGTCAGCAGCACCACCAGCGGCACCCATACGATCGCCGTCGCGCCCACCCACGTCAGCGCCACCAGGCTCCCATCCAGCGTGCGGGAGAAGAAGTCGCCCGGGCCCGAACCCTCCATCAGCCGAAGCTCCAGCACCGGCCAGTGCGTCTGCTCCGCCAGACGCCCCAGTATCTCCTTCTCCTGCTTCATCTCGCGCCGAAGCTGCTCAAGCTGCTGGCGAAGCTGCCGCTTCTGCGCCTCCGTGCGCGCGTTCTCAATCCGCTCGACCAGCCACTGCTCGCGGTCGGCCTTCTCGCGGATCTGCGCGCCCTCCTCGTAATACCGCTCGGTCACGTCCACGCTCTGCCCCACCAGTCGCGTGACCTCGCCAAGCTGCCGCAGGTCGGTGATCGCGCTCTCGAAGCTGTCCACCGGCAGGCGGATGGTCAGGTGCGCCTCATCCGGCCTGTCCTCCGCGATCTGCACCCGGTCGCCGGCAACAAAGCCCCCGTGCTTGCTCACGATCGAGCGCACATCATCGTACGCCTCCTCGACATCGCCGACCTCCAGGTCAAGCTGCTTGGTGGTGACCACCTGGCGGTCGCCGGTGAAATCGCGCCACGGAGCCTCTACTTCCGGGGCCTGCGGAGTACCGTAGGCCGTCTGCTGCTCGGCTCCCGCGATCACGTCGCCGGCATCGCGGCGGGCAGGGATGCGCAGAGTCCGTGCAGATCCGGCGGCCTCCGGGGCCGCACTTACCTCGCGGGCGGCAAGCCCATCCGTGGCGGGAGGCGGTGCGGGGTCCACATAGATACCCTCTGCAGCGGCCTCCTGGCCGGGGGGCGGGGCGGCCTCCTCCGCCATCATCCCCCCCGGCCCGGACGGGGCAGACGGTGACGGCGGCGCTTCGGTAAGGACCGCGTCGCTATCCATACGCGCTTTTTCCCGCGCACCACCGAGCGGCCCAACCACGTTGACAGCGCCCACCACCAGCACCAGCGCGGCGGCGACGGCGATCACGTTGCGCACCGGCAGCCACCAGTTCGGGTGAGCCGGTGTCTCAGCCGCGGAAGTGCCCAGCGCACCAAGGCAGCGCTGCTCCAGGTCCTGCGGCGGGTCCTCCTGCGGAATGTTCTCCAGCACCTCGTCAAGGGGCGATGCGAAGCTCTCCGTCCTGTCCTGCTCCATCGTCGCCCTCCTCTCCAATCGTGGGCGCAAGGGCGGCCCACAGTAGCTTGTTAGCTTCGTGTATGCGCCAGCGGATCGTGCCCGGCTCAACGCCCTCGATCTGCGCTATTTCCGGCCCCGTCAGGCCGCCGAAGTAGCGCATTGCGACCGTGCGGCGGTAGCTCTCGGGAAGTTCGCGGACCGCGCTCAGCACCACGTCGGTGCGCTCGCGCAGCAGGGCGATCTCCTCGGCGGTCGGCTCAGGGTCGGGCAGCGTGTCATCAGCCTCGTCCGGCGGCTCATGGCGGCCCTGCCTGCGGAGCCAATTGCGGTTGACGTTGCTCGCCACGCCATAGAGCCACGCTCGGGGCGGGCTCTCGCCGGAGTAGCTTCCGGCGGAGCGCCATGCTTCGGCGAAGGTGTCCTGGGTGAGGTCGGCGGCGGCCTCGCGGTCGCCGATCAGGCGCAGGTGGAGGTTGAAGATGCGCCCGTGCTCATCGCGCACAAGCCGGTCCCAGACGTCGCGGTCCCGGGCACCGAAGCGCCTGCGCAGATCCGGTGAGTCTCCGCCGGGGGGAGGCGGTTCGATAACAAGTAGCTCCAGTATCATGGGCAGTCAGTCCCATCGGGCCCGTCTTCGGTGCGACCTGCGACGGCGATCGCCTGACGCGCGTCATCTTCTTAGTGGCATCATACAGCGAAAACGTTGGGGGGTACTTTGCGGGATTTGACGGGCGACCGGCCCCTCCACCGGTACACGGACAGGAGTGTCCGTGCCACGGGATGTCGTTCCGTGCGCAGGACACTCCTGTCCGTCGGTTCGTTCGAGACCGGCTCGGGGCAGACTGGGTCAGGACCGCCTACCCCGCGGGTTCGGCGGCGGGGAGGTTCGACCAGCCCATCCCGAGCCACCACAGCGCATCCGCGAACTCCGCCCGCGACTCCATCAGATCTCCGGCAAGCGCGTTCGGGTCACCGGCGATCCGCTCTGCCAGCATCGCGTCAAGCTCCTCGTCGGTGATGCCGAGGATCTGCGCGGCCTGCCGCTCCTGGGCATCGAAGCCCTCCGTCCGCAGCCGCTGCTGGTAGGCCTCGACCGCTGCGGGAGTGATGATAAGTTCATCTACGCCGGCATTGCGAAGCGCCTGCAGCACGTCATCAATGCGCTCGGCCATCTCCATCATCCCGAGGCCGGCCTGCCGCTTGTAGTCCACCAGCACCTGCGCCTGGCGCGTCGTCCACTCGTCATTGCCCGCTTCCATCGCGCCGCCGAGCCGGTCCTCGGTCACGTTTGCCGCGCGCACGACTGCGAGATTCCGCGCGATCGTGTCAGTTAGTGCCTGCACCGCCGCCGTATGCTCGGGTGAGAGCTCCTGCTCGGGTGCGAAGCCCGGCAGAGCTATCGGCTCGGGCATGGCGATCTCATCGAAGTTCGGCACCGGGGGGTCGCCGCCAAGTGCGGCACTGGCCTTTCCCCATGCGTCAAAGTTGAAGTCGAGGATCTTGCCGAAGAGGTAGTTGGGGATGCCCATCCCGATCTTCCCCGCCGCCCAGCCGGCCGGCCCGCCACCGATGATCTCGATGGCGTCCTGCCCCTTACCGATCGCGTCCATCCCGTTCTTTGCATCGCTATACGAGCCCTTGGCGTCCCTGCCCTGCGGGCCATTCTCGCGATTCGAATCGCGCGCCGGCGGCTTGTACCACGGTATCTCCCGGGAGCGGCCCGACTGGCCGAGCCTCTGCCTGCCACGGCTCGCGGGCGTCCCGGTGCCGCCCGATGGCCTGAAGACGGGCAGTCGCCGGCCACGCTGCTGCCATGTGACAGCGCTGACATCGATCATACTGCCGGTCGCCCAGGGCAGCATCGCCAGCCTCGTCTCGCGCTCAACCGGACGGAACGCCGTTTCGCTCTCCGCGCCCGTGAGCAGCAGCGCAAGCTCCGATGCGACCGCACGGTGCCCGAGGGCCTCGATGGTCCTGACGCCCGCGACGGCCGCGCCCTCACGCTCGGCAATCCGGTCGAGCGTCCGCGCGAGGTGCGCAAGGTTCATCACGTTCGGCACCAGCGGCGAGTCCGGCGAGGCGCCGTCAATATGGCCCGCCAGCTCCCGCAGGTCCGCCAGCGCCGTCTCGCCCTGCGCATAGAGTGCGTTGGCCTCTCCGTCGAAACTGCCGTTGCCGGCGGGGACGCCGGTCAGCACAAAGTCGCCCGGGACGCACACAATCTCAACCGCCTCACCATCCGGCCTCAGGAGGCGGATGGACTGGAGTAGGTGCGCGGCCACCGCAGCATCCCCCGCGGCGATGACCGGATCGGCGGCGGCATACTGAAGCTCGATCGTCTGGCCGGCGCGGTCGGTGAGGGAGGTGATCCGGCCGACGGCATCCGTCACTGCCCGGAACTGCTCGGGGGCGTAAAGCTGAAGGATCGTCTCGGAGTATCCGCTCGGGTCAAAGCGCACGAAGTAGCCGCCCGGCTCAAAGGACCAGCGGCCCTCTGGGATGACCGGCCCGCCCGCTTCGGCAGGCGGATCGCCCGCGAGCACCGCGACCTGCTCCAGCGCGGGGAAGTCGAAGACCTCCTGCCGCAGCCGATCGCGCAGTCGCGATTCGGCCTCCAGCACCATCCGTACCTCGGGCGGCACATCAACGAAGGCCTGGTTGAGCAACTCGTCGGGGATGATCGCCAGCGCGCCGCCGTTGAGGTCACGGATCTGGTCGTCATCGAGCAGGACCTCAGCAACATCCCGCAGTTCGTCGGGCATGTCGCTGATCTTCGACTTCGACTGGATGCCCCAGATCAGCGATTGCACCGCACTCTGGTCAAGCTCAGGGTGCATCATGTAGCGATCGAGGACGTCCTGGATGATGCCTGCTTGCGCGCCCTTGAGCGGCGCCCAGAGGTAGCCCTCGCCCTCTCCGGGGCCGTGGGTCCCGGCATGCAGGCAGAACGAACTCGCGGCAAGTTCGTAGGTCCCCGGCAGCGCGACTATGAAGCCGCCATCGCCGGTAAAGGGTAGCTGGGACATTGGGGCGGTCACGGGGGGGTCGAAGCCGTCTATCAGCGATACGCCAAAGACGGCGTCATCAAAGCTGGTTGAGATAGCCGGTTCCTCTTTGAGGATCTTGTCGAGGCCTGGAATCTGCCCTCTGAGGATGTCGCCGCCAATGTCCTCCAGCCTCGGAAGGCGTGGCAACTGGGCGTCAGCAGGGAGCGCAAAAGTCGCGACCAGGATCAGTGAGGCTACGGCGAAGCACGATAACCGGTACATCACAGCCACCTCCAGCACTACCACGCACCGTAATACGAGACCATGCGCGACCATGACCTGCTAAAGAACTACCCATCGGGGACCGTGCGCAAACAGGATCGCGAGAGCAAGGCGTCCTACATCAACTCATTCTGAAGGTCCATCGCCGCCCGCGCCACTCGCCATCGCCAGTAGTCCATCGTGGAACGGTCCCAGTTATTCGAGGGGTCGAGGTAGTCAATGTGCACGGCCTCGCCAAGCTCCTGCAGGGTCTGACGTGCCTCTCGCGCCGCCGCGGTGCCGGTGGCTCCTCGCTCGCCCGCCCGCGCGAGCAGCTCCTCAAGAAGCTGCACGTAGCGGTAGTCGTCCACGCCCTCGCGCTGGCTCAGCATGCCGATGGAGGGCACGACTTCCCACTCGGGCGTGAAGTGACAGTCGCAGGACACACGCGAGCCTGCCGGAAGCGCCACGAACGGGTCGCGCGTGTCGCCGTCGTAGCTGAAGGACCACTGCGCGCGGTTGATTGCGCCCGCGCGCCACGGATAGAAGCCGTAGCTGAAGCGCGTCGCGCCCATGTTGTACAGACCGAGCGTCGCGCCACTCTCGCGGATCTCGGCGATGGTGGCGCCGGTGATCGGGTAGGCGGAGTTGGGCATGATGATGTCCGCCTCGGCGAGGAACTCCCGCGCGATGGATGCGCGCAGGCTTGAGACGGCGGTGCGGAAGCCGCCCGGCACGCGCTCGCGGCACTCGTTGATCGCCTTGAGCAGCTCGCGTCCGTAGCGCGCGCCCTTTGCGCCATCGTTGCCCAGCTCATCCTGCACATAGAAGACAAGCTCCGGCAGCCCCTCCTCCCGGATGGTCCCGTAGAGGAAGGTCAACATGCGCGTCATGCCGTCAATCGCCTCAGGCGTGAAGACGATCTCGTCGATCGGGAGCTTCGCCGCCTCGGCCCGGCTCAGGAAGCCCGGCGCCTTCGGGAACATCTGGGGCCCGCCAAGGTAGTAGGGGAAGATGATCTCCGAGAACTCGGGGATCGAGTCGGCCATGCGGAACAGCGCCATGTAGCGGTCCCAGACCGGCGTCGTCACGATCTGCCCATCCGCGCCAAACTCCAGCGGATACCAGCCGGGGCTGTCGAACAGGCCCGTGAAGCCCTGGTCGGCGAAGAAGTGCATGCGCGCGCTCAGCGCCCTCTGCACCAGATCCTCCGGTATCTCGGGGTAGAACTGCGTGTGCCGGAAGGTGGTGCCGTAGAGGTCGCCGGCATACACCCCCGCGTAGAGCCGCGACATCGGCAGCTCCAACGGCAGCACACGCACCTCAATCGGTAGCTCAAGCCGCAGGTTCGGGCCGGTGAGGGTCAGAGTGCCATCATAGAAGCCGGGCGCGGCATCCTCGGGCGTGAAGAGGTCCACCCAGAAGCCGCGGGTGATGCCCGCCTCCATGCGCTCGGGCTGCCATGGCATGAGGAAGTGCGGCCGCACCTCATAGCCGTCGGGGCCGGGGTACTCGACGTATCGCACGTAGCGGATATCCAGCGCCTCCGCCGGAATCGTCCCCGCGTCTCCGCTGAGGTCACTGGCGCTGAGGCCGACGGCGCCGCTCAAGTCACGCAGCGGGAGCACAGCGACCACGCCGAACTCGCGCTCCCCGGGGCTGGCGAAGAGCCTCATCGGGCGACCGAAGTCCTGCGGGATCGGGCGCGTTGACGGTCGCAGGTCGTCGGCGCTCTGACGCACCCACACGGCCGCCCCGGCCTGCGTCATCGCCGGCGGCGGTTCGGGCATCTCGCGCTCGGGCTCCGGTGCCAGCCACTCATAGCGCGAGTTGAAGAACTCCTCCTGCTCGCTGTGGAACTGCGCCAGCGCAGCCTCACCGGCCTCACTGCCTGCCGGGAACACCCACAGCGCATTGATCGGCGCGTAGGCCGATGCCTCGACCTGCAGCGTGCCACCCGCTACCTGCACCGTCGCCTCGCCCCATGGGATCCAGCGCGATATGTTCGCCTGATAGAGGTTCAGGTCCGGGTTCCAGTCGCGGTAGTAGTTGGCGAAGTAGCGGCCGTCGGCGGAGTAGAAGTCCTCGGCAGAGCCGATCTGCCGATAGAGCACCTCGTCGCCGCAGGTGATCGAGTATTCGCGGAAGTGCGCATCAGGGCGATTCGCCCCCGTGCGCGAATAATGCCCCGTCAACACCGCCACGTGGTAGGCGCCGTCCGGCACATCCACGCGAAACGCGGTGCCACCGTAGATGCCGTCGCGCGTGACATCATCGAGCACCAGCACGTCGCGAATGATCCGCCGGTTCTGATCGAAGGCCTCAGTGCGCGCCCGGCCCTCGGTGTAGCCGTAGCCGCGCTGGGCGTCGTAGGCGGTAGTGGGCAACACGCGGTAGAAGCCCTCGCCCGTCGGCGCCTCCGGGTGGCAGAAGTCGAAGCGCCAGACGCCATCGGCCGGGGGCACAGGCAGTTCCGGCGCCGCCTCCTGTGCCAGTCCTGCCGCCACAGTGAGGAGCATCAGTGCGAGACTGAGCCAGATAGCTGTTCGAGACATGCGTGGGGCCTCCGATCCTGCGACCGTCCGGCCGCTACTGCGAATTCTGAAAGAACGGCACGTAGCCGTAGATGCTCTTGACTGCCGATACCTCTCGCACGCCGATTCGAACCAGGTTCTCCAGGTAGTTCGGAGTCAGGCGCTCATGCGGCACCTGTATCTCCCACGCGAGATCGTCGTAGCTGTCGAGCGACAGGCGACCGAGCATTGTCGTCGCATTTCGTAGCAGCAACTCCCGCGCGTTCTGTTCCTTCTCAGCCTCAGTGCTGCCCGGCATGCCCCCGGAGAACGCGTAGGCCCAGACCATCCCCCGGTAGGTGCTCAGATAGACCGGCACCTCCGCCTCAGGTTGGATCACATGGCCATTCTCCTGCGCGGCATAGTCAAGGCCCGTCTGTGACAGCACACTTGCCAGGCGATCCTTCACCGCGCTCTCTTCGCCGCCGGGGTATAGCCCATACGGCGGGTCGGACTCCTGTCCCGCCACGACTTCCTCCCAGCGCGAGGCCTGCGTCACGCCCACGTCGGTGAGCAGCCTGATGTATTCAGGAGTTGCCGCAGCCGCCGGAATCCGCGCAATCCACAGCAGCTCGCCATCATCCAGCGCAAGTGCGCCTACCGGGTCGGTGTAGTTGAAGCGCAGCGCCTCGAGGCCCATCGTCGGCTCCAGCGCGCCAAGCGCAACTGTAGCTACGATCAGGTCGTCACGTTGCGCGACACGAACTTCCAGTCCGCCCTCATACGGGACGGAGAAACCGCCTTCTTCAGCGGGATGGTAGGCCACACCAGATGGCGCCAGCAGCCGCTCAAGCTCCGCCTTCGTCTCTTCGGCAGGGCTCTCCAACCACTCGGCCACTTCCACCGATGGGACCGCCACCGCTGCCTCGCCATCCCCGTGGCTCGGCGCAGACAGCATCCCCACCAGCCGCCCCTGCCGATCCACCACGGGCCCGGCGCCCGCAGCGCTCCCCCCGGCATCGTGGAGCAGCACCCGCCCGGCCTCGGTCTCTTCGTAGCCCAGCACCGTCCCGGCGAAGGCTGCCAGGCGACTCATCCCCATCGGGCTGGCGATCAGGTAAACCTCGGCATCATCGGCGAGGTCATCGCCGAGGGGGATCGTCTTCAGCCCCTCGGCGTCAATCTGCAGCAGCGCCAGTTCCAGATCCGCGCTCTCTCGCACCACCGTGGCCTCATAGCGGCGCTCATCCGGGTGCCCCGCCTTGAGCGTGACGGTGATGGACCGCGTGTAGACAGGCCCGGAGGCCTCGCCGTCGCCCGGTGCGGCTATGATCGCCCCCGCCGGTGCGAGGATGTGACCGTCGTCGCTCAATACCGCGCCAACGCTCCTGTGGGTCGCTCGGCCGTCCGAGCCGAGAGTCTCCATCTCGACCAGTGCAAGCGATTGACATGTCTGCTGCAGCACCTCCGCCGCCGCCGCCAGCTCCGCACTGCTCTGGCCCGGGCGCGGGGGCACCTGCCCGCGGCGGTTGTCGCAGCCGACCCATGCCAGCGGCAGTATGATCACCGCCGCCATCAGCAGGCGCATCATCTCGCCTCGTCCTCGAAAGGAGATGCGGCCACCCGCAGCAAGTCACGGCCTGATGCAACGACCTCACCTTCGAGGCTCGCGAGCAGTTCCAGCACGTACGTCCCCGGCTGTAGATCGTTCACAGGCACCAGGGCCCGCAGATTCGGTCCGCCTGCGACGCCAATCTGCTGCTGTGCAACCGTTGAACCTCGCTCATCAAGCAGCCGGGCGGAGAGCTCCATGCGCCGTGCCGTCAGTCGGCCGACGCCCAACCGCACCGACACCTCCACAGGCAGTGCATCGCGCAGCACCGCGCTGCTGCGCAGACTCACCTGCATCGCCCCCGGCAGGTTGCCGACGCGCCTGGTGGCATAGACGGCGCGGCCATCGGGGTCTGCTATCTCGATCTGCGCCTCCCACGGTCCTTCCTCCGCACTGCAACTGAACGGCAGGCCCGCCCGCGCGCTGCGATCGTGGGCGAGGTCGAAGAGCACCACCTTGCGCAGCCACTGGGCGGGTGCGGCGAAGGTCAGCGCAAGCTGGTACTGCCCCTCCGGTCCCTGCAGATGGCTGGCATCGACTTCGAGCAGGTTGCGCCCTGAGCCGATCCCGGAGAGGTCGAGGCCGGTCACCTCAATGCGCGGCTGGCCCAGTACCAGCACCCCGAACTGCAACGGATCGTGCCAATCGCTGGTGGGTGACAGACAGGTGTACTCGTTGGTGTCCCAGTCGGCGCTGGTGAGGTTGAAGCCAATCCGGTGGCCTGCGGGCGCCCCCTCAAGCCCCAGCGACGCCATCGGCAGCGCCATCTCGATGGACCACCACTCGTCCTCTACATGCACGGCGCGCATCAGACCAGAACTCCACGGCAGTTCGCTCACACGCTCGAGCATCATGTCTCCGGGGCTGTCGGAGCGCGGATCGGGGACCTCCACGTTCCGGTGAGCCGCGTCGTAGAGCACCGCCGCCGAGTTGACAATCATCTGATAGTAGGCGCTGCCGGAGGTGAACGGGTCCACGAAAAGCTCAACCTCGTCGTCCTCCCAGATCTTTCCGTCATCGGGTTCGGTGGTATTCACCCGCAGCGGCACACCCGGTTCGCGTTGCAGGCGGATGCCGAAGTAAAGGTTGCTGCTGTCGTAGGCGGCCCACGCCTCGCGAGTATGCCTTGCAGGCGTCGCGGACAGGCCGAGACGGAACTTGCCCAGCCGCGCCTCCGGCAGGGACCACGCCTCATCATCGAGCTTGCCGTCAATCACCGGCGCCTGCTCGAGCGCGGGAAGCTCAAAGACCAGCCGATCCGCCGGCGGGCCCGACGTCGCCGACTGCCGAGGCTGCACGAAGCGCACATCCTGGAGCAATTCCGCCGAAGCGGCGGGAAGCTGCAGCAGTGTCAGGCACACAGCGACCGGCAACAGCATTGAAGACAGCTTGTCAGCGCGCAAAGGGACCCTCCGCTCGTGTAAAGGGCAGTAGTACCTCGTGCGTTCGCTCGCCCGGCTCGCGACCGAGCGACACCCGCACACCATAGCGGCCCTGTATGATATCCCCAGGGGGGACGGCCAGGACAATCGAACGCGTCGGTGGCGCCAGTTCCTCGTGACCGTGGCTCTGCAGGCCATCAGGGGAGGTGAGGTCCCAGCGCAGATGACGCAGACCCTCCGCCCACGCCTCCTCCGAGATCAGCACCTCCACCGGCAGCATCCCCTCAGGCGAGAGCAGTGCCTCCCCCCATGGCAGCGCGGCCGAAAGCGGAGCAGTCGCCAGCACCTCGAGACGCACGTCGTCGAGGTAAACGATGGGGCTCTTCGTGAGGTCCGGGCTCTGCCCGATGGTGACGTTCACGTCCGCCCTCCGCGTATCGCCCATGCGGAAGACGAAGTCGCGGCTCCAGAAAGCCCACTCATTCACGTCGGCCGTCATGCGCAGATGCTCACTTGAGAGCAGCCCCTCATCGCTCCACTGGCGTAGCGTCAGGCCAACCGTCTGCACGGTGGGGCCACTGCCCAGCAACACCCTGCCGGAGATACGCATGGGGCTGCCGTCATGGGGTTCGAGCTGATCCGCGGTGAAGGGCTGCCTCGCGATAAGCGTCCGCCCCTCACCCACGGTGGTGAGGTCGAACACCAGACAACTCTCCCCGTCCCATGCCTGCTCGGTAGTGTAGCGGATTGAGTCGGCGATCAGGCGGTCGGAGGTCTCGGGGCGCGGCGGCCAGTCCGCGAAGCCCCATGCGCCGGCTTCAGCCGCCTCGAAGCTACCGTCGGCGAGCAGATTGATGGCGGATGACGCCTCTGGCGCCAGCGGCGGCAGGGCCACGGTCTGCGCCGATGAGAGGATGGCCGTAGACAGCAGGCAGGAGATGCAGAAGATGCAGCGGTATATGCGCATGTTGCCCCTCCAGAATAGGCTCCCGTCCCCTCAGTCACGATCACACATGCCTTCTTCCTCGCCTGCAGCGCCTTCCCCTCCGCCCCATGCGGCATCTCTACGTCCGGCGTCCTCTTCAGCGTGCGCATAACAGCCTCAGGTTTTGTGAACAGTGGCCGGGGGCATAATCGTCCTGTATACCAGGGGAGGCAGACCGCACAGCGTCGGATAGTTTCCTAAGGAGGAGATTGATGAGGCGTAAAGGATTCACTCTGATTGAGCTGCTGGTCGTGATCGCGATCATTGCCATACTGGCGGCGATTCTCTTTCCGGTCTTCGCCCGCGCTCGCGAGAAGGCCCGACAGACCTCATGTCTTTCCAACCTGAAGCAGATTTCTCTCGCCGTGATAATGTACACGCAGGACTACGACGACCGGATGCCCGGGCGCGCATGCGCGTGGAACGCCGCGACGCAGACGGGCTACTGGC
>JAAYJW010000068.1 GCA_012522765.1 candidate division WS1 bacterium
GGCAACTGGGAGATGGGCTACCGGATCGTGCAGGACCTGCCGAACATCTACGCGGAGGTCGCTGGTGGCGATCCGGAACTCGGGCAGACGGAGATGGGCGTAGCGATGCTCGGCGCCGACCGCATCGTCTACGGCTCCGACGCACCCGGCCGCAGCTTCGCCTCACAGATCGCGAAGGTCCGCGGGGCCGACATCAGCGACGGCGACCGCGCGAAGATACTCGGCGGCAATATGCAGAGGATGCTGCGACTGTGAGCGAGCGAAGCGGCATCATCGACTGCCACGTGCACCCGACCAGCGCTGTCGGGGAGGGTCCGGCGCGCTGCGCGGAGGAGATGCTGCGTTATGCCGACCGCATGGGCATCGAGTGGCTCGGCACCAGCCTCGGGCCGACCTTCATCCACCAGCCGACGGCGGCGGAGATCGAAGCGGACAACGACTTCAACGCCCAACTGATCGCGCTGCACCCGAATCGCTTCTTCGGCTACGTCAATCTCAACCCGAACCTCCTCTACCACTCCCTGCACGAGCTTGATGAGCGGGTGGCGGACGGGCCCTTCGTCGGCATAAAGCTGTGGGTGGCGATGCGCTGCGATCATCCCAACGTGGACGCGATCTGCGAGCGCGCTGCGGAGCTTCAGGCGCCGATCCTGCAGCACACATTTTTTCGCGCTGGCGGCAACCTCGGCGGCGAGTCGAGCCCCGATGATGTCGCGGCGCTCGCCTCCCGCCATCCGGAGGTCATCTTCATCGCCGCGCATACGGGCCTGAACTGGGAGCGTGGCATCCGCGCGGTGGCCGATCAGCCGAACGTCTTCGTGGACACCTGCGGCTTCGACCCGGAGATGGGCTTCACGGAGATGGCGGTGAAGTGGCTCGGCGCGGAGCGCGTTGTCTACGGCTCCGATGCCTCCGGCCGGAGCTTCGCATCGCAACTGGCGAAGGTCTTCGGCGCGGATATCAGCGACGGTGACAGAGAGCTAATCCTGAGCGGCAACATGAGGCGGGTGCTTGACCTGTGAGCGCGGCAATCATCGACTGCAACGCGAACCTCGGAAGCTGGCCCTTCCGGCGCACGAGCTACAGCACCCCGGAGGCGCTGATCGAGCGCCTGTCGCGCGTAGGGATCGAGCGCGCATGGGTGACGAGCCTCGATGCGGTAATGCTCAAGAACGTCGCGGCGGCGAATGAGCCGCTGGCCGAGGCCGTCGCGGAGCATGACGCGCTGACGTCGATCGGCACGGTGAATCCGACGTGGCCGCAGTGGGAGCGGGACGTAGCGCAGTGCGCGGAGCTTGGGATGCCCGGCATTCGCGTCAACCCGAACTACCACGGCTGGCTGCTGACCGACACCGTCTTCGGCGAACTGCTGACCGCAGCGGAGGCCCTGGGGCTGTTCGTGGAGGTGACGGTGCGCATGACGGACGAGCGCCATCACCACCCGCTGGTGATGGTCCCGCCGGTGGCGCTGAGCGGTTTGCTCAGCGCCTGCGCCGCGCAACCGAACGCGACGATCCTTGCCGCCAACGCGAAGAATGGTGAGATAACGAGCCTTCTGCGCGACGCCGGGGGTGCGCTCCCTGAGCGCCTCTACTTCGAGATGTCGCACGTTGAGTCAGTGGGCGGGGTGCAGTCGGTGGCGGATGCGGTCGGCATCGAGCACCTGCTCTTCGGCACCCACGCGCCCTACTACTACCCGGAGGCCGCGACGCTGAAGGTCTTCGACGAATGTGCCTTCAGTGAGGCAGAGCTTGAGGCGCTCACGCATGTGAACGCGGAGGGGCTGCTGGGCGGGCTGTAGCATCAATCGGCCCACTGATCGGCAACAACAGGGAGGTCAGGCGATGAAGATGCGGCTTGCGGTTCTGCTGATCGTCACTACTTCCGCGGCGGCTTTCGGCCAGGGGTTCCTCGCCAGGGACGGGCAACCGATGGCGGAGATCATCATTGCCGAGGACCCTCCACGCACCACGCGACTGGCGGCCGGTGAACTGCAGACCTACGTCGCAAAGATCTCCGGCGCCACGCTGCCGATCGTCACAGCGCCTACCGAGGGCGATCGCCTGAAGGTCTACGTCGGCCAGAGTTCATACACCGAGGGCCTCGGCATAACCACCGAGGGGCTGGAGTTCGGCGCGTACCGGATCGTCTCCGGCGATGGTTGGCTGGTCTTCATCGGCGACGACACGAACTTCGTCCCCATCGAGCCGTGGCCGCGAGGCTATGACGACCTGCGCAGCGGCAGGATGCAGGCCGCGTGGGATGAGATCACCGGCGCCCACTGGGGCTACCCCTTCTCGCAACTGCACAAGCACTACTCCGGCCCCACTCCACTGTTCGGCACGCCCGACGAGCAGAAGGTTGACGAAGACGGGCAGGTGAATGTGTGGACCTACGATGAGCGCGGGTCCTTCAACGCCGTCTGCGGCTTCCTGTATGACCTCGGCGTGAGGTGGTACATGCCCGGCGAGTTGGGCGAAGTGCTTCCGCAGATGGCCACGATCCCTGTGCCGCAGATCGATCAGACGGTGCGCCCCGACTTCCCGCTGCGCGCGCTCAACTTCCGAGCGGGGATCTACGGCCGCGACGCCAACATGTGGGGCTTCCACCTTGGCGTCCGCCAGCCCTTCGGTCGCCAGGCGGCGCACGGCCTGCACACCATGACGCACAACGACTACACGCTGACCAACCACCCCGATTGGTTCGCGCTCTACGGCGGCAAGCGGCACACTCAGCCCGACCAGCGGCTCAACCAGTTGTGCTACTCCAATGAGGAGCTTCTGCAGGAGGCGGTGCGCTTCGCACAGGCGCAGTTCGACCACTACGACATGGACGTGGTCTCGATCATGCCGCCGGATGGCTACACCGCAATCTGCCAGTGCGAGCTTTGCGAGGGGAAGGAGTCGCCGGAGCTTGGCGAGCGCGGGAGGCTCTCGAACTACATCTGGGAGTTTGTGAATGAGGTGGCGAAGGAGATCGCGAAGACGCACCCGGGGAAGATGATCTCCAACTGCGCCTACGGCGTGTACACCGCACCGCCGAGCAGCATCGAAAGGCTCGAACCAAACGTGCAGGTGATCATCGTCGGCGGACGCAGGCCCACCAGCCCCGATCGGGAAGAGCTTCGGGCGCTCCGGGAGGCGTGGGCTGCGAAGACCGACAACCCGATCGAGATCTTTGAGAACTACCCATTCACCGGCCGCGGCTTCTACCTGCCCGCCTACATCCCGCGGGTCATGGGCGAGAGCATCAATGAGACGAAGGGCATGTCGCGTGGCGAGGATGTCTGGCTGACGATGGACTTCAGCGACGAAGCCATTGGCTTCAACCACTTCCTGATCTACTTCACCGCGCGGATGTACTGGGGCGGCGCCGAGCAGGACGCGGTGGCGATGTTCGACGAATACTGCCGGCTGTTCTACGGCCCGGCGGCGGATCAGATGCGCGCGTTCTTCGCGTACTGCGAGGACAACTGGCGCGAGATGGAGACCGACCGGGAGAAGGCGGATCGGGCGCTGGAGCTATTCGCCACCGCCAGCGCTGCCACGGATGCCGACAGCGTCTACGGACGGCGGATCGCGCTGATAGACAACTACCTCGAGGGCCTGCGCAACAAGGCCGCGCAACTGGCGCAGAAGCGCGGGCCGGTTCCGAAGCTGCGACTGGTCGGCGATGCGCGCGGGGAGATCGTCGTTGACGGTAACCTCGATGACAGGGCGTGGCAGGAATGTGCGGTATCCTCAACCGGCCGCATGCAGGAGCTGGAGACGGGCCGGCAGCCCATCTACGGCACCTCCATCAAGACGGTCTGGATGGGCAGCGACCTCTACTTCGCGCTTGAGTGCCGCGAGCACCCCGGCGAGCCGCTCAACATCGCCACCACGCGCGATGAGGACCAGACGATCTGGTATGGCGATGCGGTGGAGATCCTGATAGAGACCGACTCGCACAGCTACTATCAGATCGTGGTCAACCCGGCGGGAGCGCTCATTGACCTCGATCGTGGCGCGGACAGAAGCAACTGGTTCGGCTGGTCCTCGCAGGCCGAGGTCGCCACGCAGGTCGCCGACGACCACTGGACGGTCGAGGTCCGCATTCCGATCACTGATGATGAGAATGACCCGCTGCACCGGGTGATCGGCCGCAAGCCGACGCAGAGCCTGCCGTGGCATGTCAACCTCTGCCGTCAGCGTATCCGCGAGAGCGGTGCGGAGTATTCCGCGTTCTCACCGACCGGATCCACGGCCTTCCATCAGCCGATGAAGTTCGCACACTTCTACGCCGGGCTATCCCACGAATTCCCGGCAGATCCCACGGTGACGGACTATCTTCTCGCCCGCCGCGCAGTGGCCGAAGTGGCGCGTACCGCCGGGCAGCAGGAGGCTCTGGCGGGCTACCTTGCCCTCGCGCAGACGGAGGGCCTGAGCGACTTCCAACGCTCGGATGCGCTCGAACTGGCTGCCGGGTCTGCGCGGGCGCTGCGAGATTTCGCCGTGGCGAATGAGATCGCAGGGCAGATCCCGATTGAGGCCGTTGCGAAAACCGTGGCGATGGAGAACCTGCTCGCTCAGAGCAAGCCCGATGAGGTGGTCGCGCAGTTCGGCGATGAGGACCTGCAGCAGTGGCCGTTCTGGCAGATCGGTGCCGGGGCATTCGTGCGCGGGCAGGCATATACGCTGACCGGAGCAGGGCAGCAGGCGGAGGCGGATCTGCAGACCGCGCTGGCCTACACCTCCGATAGCGGCGAACTGGTCAGAGTTCTCTTCACGCTGGGCAGCAACCGCGAGGCGAACCTGCATGACGATGCCGGGGCGCTTGAGGCGTGGCGCAGGAACTTCGAGGCGAAGGACCGCATCGGCGCGGCGAACGAGTTCCGCTCCGTGCAGGGCGCCGCGCGTATCCTGACGCGGCAGGGCAACTTCGACGAAGCCCTCGCGACGATAGACCGCGCGAAAGTCGAGGAACTGGCCGGCTACTGGCGGCACGAGATGCTGCTGTCGCGCGCGGAGACGCTTGCGGCCGCCGGTCGCAAAGACGAAGCGCTCACGACTTTGCGCGAGGTGCTGGCGTCTGAGGGCCTCGCCAACCACCATCGCGAGGCCGCGGAGAAGGCCATCCTCGCGATTGAGGGGCAGTGATCGACGTCCTCAGCCGCCGGGATCACCGGAACTCGCCCGCGCCCTCATCGCCATTCGGAAGCCGACGTCGTTGCAGGTGGCATCGGGTGACTCGAAGGCCTGGA
>JAAYJW010000069.1 GCA_012522765.1 candidate division WS1 bacterium
AGCTCAAGCTGCCGAACAGTCTGTACCATCGGAGAGACCTCCGGAAACGACCTCGTCATCAACCAATGAGGCATTTCTGCGTCTCTCCGATTTTCCTTTCTTTCGCGTCATGAATAATGCGGGCTAGACGCTGATACCGGAAAGATCGTGGACGTCAACCCATTCCTCGAGGACCTGCTCGCGTATTCCCACGACGAACTGATTGGCCGGAAGCTGTGGGAGATAGGACCCTTCAAGGATGTGGCCGCCGCCCAGGCGGCGTTTGAGAAGCTGCAAGAGGACGGATATGTGCGCTATGAGGACCTGCCGCTGCAGACGAAGGGTGGCCGGCGGATCGACGTGGAGTTCGTCAGCAACGTGTATGCGGTGAACGGCGAGCAGATCATCCAGTGCAACATCCGCGACATCACCGACCGCAAACGGGCCGAGGAGCAGTTGCACGCCCTGCGCCTGGAGCTTGAGGACCGCGTGGCGGCGCGGACCGCGGAACTGGGCCGCGCCATCCGAGCACTCCAGCGGGAGATTGTCGAGCGCGAGCGCGCCGAGGCCCGGGAGCATCAGGTCGTGGTGGAGGAGCGTACGCGGATCGCGCGCGAGATCCACGACACGCTCGCCCAGGGCTTCACCGGCATCGTGATCCAGTTGGAGGCCGCTGAGGACGTGCTGGCTGACGAGCCCGAGGAGGCGCGCCTCCACATGCTCCGCGCGCGAACGCTGGCGCGAGACAGCCTCTCGGAGGCTCGCCGCTCGGTCTGGGCTCTGCGGCCGCTGGCCCAGGGTGCCGATGATCTGGGCTACGCGTTCCTCCACCTGGTGCACAAGCTTACAGAGACGTCCGGGACGTCGATCGGATTCACGCTGCAGGGCGTCCTGCGTCCACTGCGTCAGGACATCGAGCACCACCTGCTGCGTATCGGGCAGGAGGCGCTCGTCAATGCCCTGCGACATGCCAACACGACCGAGATTCGGGTCACTCTCACCTGCGATGACGCGCGCATCGGCCTGATTGTGGAGGATTCTGGCGACGGCTTCGATGTAGAGGATTTGACAGATCGGCCAGGTCTCGGACTGCGCGGCATGCGGGAGCGGGCCGACTCCCTCGGTGGGACGCTCACCATCACCAGTAAGCCGGGCGTCGGGACACGGGTAGAGACGGTAGTGCCCATTCCTGCCCAATGAGGTGGCGCTCTTGGAGAAGATCAGCCCGATCAGGATTCTCATCGCTGATGACCACCCGGTGGTGCGCGAGGGGCTGGCTGCCCTGATCAACCACCGAGCAGGCATGACCGTGGTCGCTGAGGTGTCCAATGGGCGAGAGGCGGTGGCAGCATTCCTGGAGCACCATCCGGACGTCACCCTTATGGACCTGCGCATGCCCGAGATGGACGGCGCTGATGCTATCGTAGCCATCCGCAAAGAGGCGCCGTCGGCTCGGGTGATTGTGCTGACCACCTATGACGACGACGACGATATCCAGCGCAGTCTGCGGGCGGGGGCCAAGGCTTACATACTCAAGGATGCCCGCGACGAACTGCTCGCGTGCATCAGGACAGTCTACGAAGGCGGAACTCTCATCCCCCCCGACATCGCCAGCAAGCTGGCCGCGAGCATCGGTTCACCCTCCCTCACCGACCGGGAGATCGAGGTACTCCAGCTCGTCCGGGACGGGAAGTCCAACAAGGAGATCGCGACAGCTCTGTTCATCACCGAAGGCACCGTCAAGAGCCACATGCACGCTGTGATCGGGAAGCTGGACGCTCAGGACCGTACCCAGGCAGTGACCATCGCCCTGCGGCGCGGCATTCTGCGCCTCAGCTAGCGCCCGGTCCGCTCACCCTCCGCGTCTCACCGCCTGCGCGACCCTTCACCCGCACTCCCACGTGCTGACTGTACCCATTGATGTAGAGGAAGATCCACCCTGGGGGGGATGTGCCCCGAACGCGATCAGCCTATAGTGTTCATGGGGCGGAGAGCACGAACGCAGAGGATAAGGGAGACAGGCATATGAGGAAGAAGACAAGACCTTTCGGCGTGATGGCATTGGTGGTGGCCGGTCTGGTGGTACTGACCATGACGTCAGGAATGGCAGCCATACAAGTCGAGCTGAACGGGGACCCGGTCGCGCTTAGTGTGGACCCGATTACGGTGGTCAACCGGACCATGGTGCCGATGCGCTCCATCTTTGAGGCACTGGGAGCAAGTGTGCAGTGGACCGAATCCACCCAGACAGTCAGGACTACGCGAGGCGCCACGGAGCTGCAGCTCACCATCGGCGAGACCGATGCGCTGGTCAACGGGCAGACCGTGGCCCTGGATGTCCCAGCCATGATCCATCGCGGCTCCACGATGGTACCGCTGCGCTTCGTCAGCGAGTCTCTCGGGGCCGACGTGCGCTGGTCTGAGGCCGCACAGATGGTGTCCATCTTCACCGATGGAACGCCGTATGTCTACCAGCGAACCGGCATGCAGACAGTCGTCTTACCCGAGGCCACCGTGATCCCGGTCAGCCTCGATACCGCACTTGATTCGGCGACCAGCCGGGTCGGCGATGGTTTCAGCGTGACGGTCGTCTCCAACCATGACGGGGATGCCGAATTCCCGCTCGGCACCCGGCTGGTGGGGAACGTAGTGGAGGTGCAGAAGGCCGATGCCTCCAACCCGGGTGTCCTCGATCTGAGCTTCCGCGAGGCCTGGCTGCCCGATGGCAGCAAGGCGACAGTGGACGGCTCACTGATCTCCCTTGACGACCAGGCCGTGACCCGGTCGGAGGACGGCCGTCTCCGGGCGACAGTCGAGCGAGTCGGCGACGATCGCCTGAAGATGATCGGCATCGGGGCCGGCGCCGGGCTGCTCATCGGCAAACTGCTCGACGACAATATGATCGTCGGCGGCCTTCTTGGCGCCGCGGCCGGCTACTTCTACAACGAGTATACGAGGGAGAGAGTTACACCCACGGACGTCGCCGTCAACCCGGGCACGGTGTTTGGTGTGCGGATGGACCGCGACGTGACGTTTGCTGCGCCCGAGACGTTCGTCGCTGCTCGTGCCGCATATCTCCGTGCAGGTTAGTCGTAGGCTCAGCCGCCATGCGAGGGCCCGAGCGGAAGCTCGGGTCCTCAAGTGGAGGTTGAGGCTGTCGGATATGGCCGACGTCCCACCCCGATCATCGCGATCTATTGCTCCGTTCTGCGACATGACCGTAATCATGCCATAGCTTGCCAGCCACCGTCTACATCCAGCATCGCCGCTGCGTAGTCCTGATCGAGTAAACGTTCGCTGAGGATCCAGTAGTGCTTCTCTGACGCCGGTCGGAGAGGTATGAGGCGATCTCGGGATGGGCACTGGTGCACGCGCGTTCGGCGCCTTCGTCGTTTAGACCGTCCACGGCGTGATAGCCCTTCAGCACAACTTTGAGTTCCCGCTCACCAGACTGGGGCTGGATCACCTGCACCTGGTCTGGGCGTGAAGGCCGTAGGAACTTCGCCGCCAACTGCATGTCGCCAACTGTCGCACTCAGCCCCAATACGCGGAATACGCTTATCAACAGGCACTCGAGGCGCGACAGAAGGGCCTGCAGTTGCTTCCTGCATGGTCGCACTCTCGAAGCAACTGATACCTGACCAAGTCCTCGATGCGAATTCGTGGGACCACTGTGAATCCGTGATAGCCGTTGCCATACGTGAGCACTTCAAGCCAATGTCTCTCGACTGCGAGCTTGAAGTCACTCCTGCCTCTCGGGAGCTTGATGAAATGCATTCCCGCTGCTGCCGACAGGAAGACGCGATGGACCTCAAGCACAATCCGCTCGAAGTGGCCCGGACATTAACGGAGCTATCACCGCGGACCATGTAGTCGTTCGCGCAGACCACACCGCCTAAGACCCCCAACGCGCTGAGCACAAAATACTCCGTCGAGCGAGCCGGGTCGAGCGGATAGAAGTCGACTGCATCGCAATACTGCTGGTAAGTCCTCGTCCAGAGGAACTCCAGCATGATTATGGAGTAAGCAGATGCGGCCTCATCCGTACATGCGTGGTTCATGAGGCCACGGAGGCTAAGGTAGTCCTCATCGCTAAGTCTTTCACCGGACAGCCAGCGCTCGGCCATCTCAGACACGATATCGCTCGAAAGAGCGATCCTCAGCTTTGGGTCATTCTCATCAAGCGTGTGCCATGTGCGACTGTCGGGTCGCGCGGTCGTCTCGATGGACGAATGCCCAAGCAGCCGCTGCAGCGTCCGCACATCCACTCCCTCCTTGAGCAACAGCGTCGCGAACGTGTGCCTCAGCGTGTGCAGCGTCACGTCATCTCGCCGAACCCCCGAGCGCTCCACGGTGCGGCGGAACATGCGGTTGAGGTCGGTAGGCCGCATGGCCTTGCCACCGCGCGTCAGGAACAATGCGCCGCTGTCCGAGTGCGGACGGAACTCCAACCAGTCCTCGATAGTTGCCGCCGCCGCGCCCGCTAATGGCAAGAGCCGCGACTTGCCGCCCTTGCCGCGCCTGACGAGGAGGGTTAGAGATGCGAGGTCCACGTCATTCAGCCCGAGGCCGAGCAGCTCTGCTCTTCGCAGGCCCTGGTAGATGAGGACGGTCAGGATCGCACGATCGCGGAACGCGAGATCGACGTAGTGGTTGTCGTCGCAGGCGGCGAGTAGGGCCCCGGCCTCTTCGACCGAGAGGTAGGATGGCAGGCGCTGGTCGCGCTTTGGTGTTGCGATCTTACGAGTCGGGTTCTCAATGACGAGATCGACCAGCTCGAGGTAACGCCAGAGGGACCGCAGCGCGTGCAGCCGGCGAGCGCGTGTGGCGGGGGAGAGGCCTAGCGCGGACATGGATGCGACGTAGTTGCGGAGCAGGTCTTGCGTGACCGCCTCGATCTCCGGCGGAGTCTCCCGATCTCTAAGGAACTCGCAGAAGAGCTTGATGTCGGAGCGGTAGGCGGCGACGGTCGCGGGGCTGCAGCCCTTTTCGGCATGTAGGTACACGAAGAACTCTCTCGCCGCATCTTCGATCAGCATTGATCGGCACATCCTTTCGGGTGCCGGTTACACCACTGATCGCTGGCGAGAGAGTGTCGCTACAGTGTGTCCATAACATTACTTGATGGACGGTTGATTCGCCCGATTTGGCTTATTGACACGGAGAGCGTGTCTGTAAGCCGAGTTAGCATGCCAAAATGAGCGAGAATCGAACTACTTCAGGCCCGATCGTGGCATCATAATATCGGCTACAGTACCCACTTCCGCCGCCCGAATGACCTCGCGGACCATTCAGTTCGACAC
>JAAYJW010000465.1 GCA_012522765.1 candidate division WS1 bacterium
AACGGTTCCATCACCTCCGTGCAGGCGGTCTACGTGCCGGCGGACGACTACACCGATCCGGCGCCAGCAACAACCTTCGCCCACCTCGACGTGAGCGTTACGCTCTCGCGCGAGATCTTCGAGCAGGCGATCTTCCCGGCGGTAGATCCCCTGACGTCAACCTCGCGGCTGCTGGAGCCGCACGTGGTGGGCCAGCGGCATTATGACATCGCGCGCGGAGTGCAGGAGATTCTGCAGCGCTACCGCGACCTGCGCGACATCATCGCGATCCTCGGCATCGAGGAGCTTTCGCCCGAGGATCGCGTGGTAGTTGGCCGCGCGCGGCGCATCCAGCAGTTCCTCACACAGCCGATGTTCGTAGCGGAGGCGTACACCGGCATGTCCGGCGCCTACGTGAGCATCGAGGACAACCTGAGCAGCATGGAACAGATCCTCGCCGGGAACTACGATGATCTGCCTCAGGACGCCTTCCGGATGGTCGCAACCATCGAGGATGCCGTCGCCAAGGCGAAGGGCATGAGGTGAGGGGCGGGCCATGGCAGGCACCTTCGCGCTACGTGTGCTTACTCCGATGGGCGAGGTCCTCTCCACGAGGGCAAAGTCCCTGCAGATCAGTGCCTATGATGGGCTGGTGGGCGTGCTGGCGCGTCATGCCCCGATGGTGACCGAGCTCGATCTGGGGCGGGCCGAGGTGGTCGAGGAGGATGGCGACCGGCGCTTCATCGCGATCGTCGGTGGAGTGATGCACGTGCGGCCCGACGAGGTGGTCGTGCTGACGGAAGCGGCCGAGGAGGCCGCCGAGATAGACATCGAGCGTGCCCAGCACGCGCTTGAGCGGGCCCGGCAGCGCCTCTCGGCGCGCGAGCGTGGCGTGGATGTTTCGCGCGCTGAACTCGCATTTGCGCGCGCTCTGAACCGTCTGCGCGTGGCTGAACGGATGAAGCACTAGCCGGCGACTACCACGGCACTTGACGCATGCCACACTGTTGCTGTACGCTCCTATTGCCGAATGAGTTCTCTCGCACCCTCCCGGCCAGATGCCGACTTCACAGTCCCGGCATGCGCCCTTCGCAGCAATGAGGGCCAATGGCTGGCGGACGACGGTGCGTTAACTTCCGCGGACTCGCAGCGGAGGATATTCTGGGAGGCACATTGTAGATGGCTCGGTTCAGGATCACCGGCGGCACACCTCTCGAAGGCACCGCATCTGTAAGCGGATCGAAGAACGGTTCCCTGCCGCTGCTTGCGGCAGCTCTTCTGGTTGACGACGAGGTTGTGCTGCACAACATCCCCGCGATCAGCGACATCAAAACGATGATCAGAATGCTGCGCGCGCTCGGCGCCCGTGCCGAGTTCCGCGAAGATGGGGGCCTGGTCATCGACGGCTCGTCAGTGAATTCCGTCTCGGCGCCCTACGATCTCGTGCGCCGCATGCGCGGGTCATTCTACGTGGCAGGGCCGCTGCTGGCGCGCTTCGGCGAGGCGCAGGTGCCGCTGCCGGGGGGATGCGTCATCGGCAGTCGCCCCGTTGACTTCCACGTCCGCGGCTTCAAGGCACTGGGCGCGGAGGTCGAGGAGAAGTATGGCGTCATGCACGCCACAGCTAAGAGGCTGAGGGGCACCCGTATCTACATGGACCCGCGCCTGCGCAGTGTCGGCGCCACGGTCAACCTGATGCTCGCCGCGAGCCTCGCCGACGGGAAGACCGTCATTGAGAATGCCTCCCGTGAGCCCGAGGTGGTTGACTGCCAGGAGTTCCTCGCCGCCTGTGGGGCGCGGATTGACGGCATCGGCACCACGACGCTGGAGATCACCGGAGTTGACCGGCTGCACGGCGCCGAGTGGAGCGCGATTCCCGACCGCATGGAGGCCGGCACGTATCTGATCGCCGGCGCCCTCACTCGCGGCGACGTCACCATCGAGCCGGTGGAGCCGGATCATCTGCGGATGGTCACCGAGATGCTCCAGCAGACCGGCTGCAGCGTCGAGTTCTCCGATCGGCGCGTGCGTCTGAGGATGGACAGCCGCCCGCTGGCGGTGGACGTGATGACCGCGCCCTACCCCGGCTATCCGACCGATCTTCAGCCGAACACCGGCGTGCTGATGTCCATCGCACGCGGCGCCTCGGTGGTGGAGGAGACGATCTTCGATGCGCGCTTCAACTACGTGGATGAGCTTCTGCGCATGGGGGCCGACGTGCGCGTCATGGAGGGCGCAGCTATCTTCAAGGGTGTGCCGCAGCTATTCGGTGCGCCTGTCGTCGCGACGGATATCCGCGCCGGGGCCGCACTCATCCTTGCCGGCCTCTGCGCCGAGGGCGTGACGGAGATCAGCGGCGGTACGCTCGTGGATCGCGGATACGAGGACATTACAGCAAAGCTCAGGGGGCTGGGAGCGCATATCGAGGCGCTGCCCGAAGCCGACCCGGACGCGGCGGACGCCGAATGTTTACCTTAGGTGAGCGGCTGGGCATCGACCTTGGCACCGCCACTATTGTCGTCTACGCGCACGGGCGGGGGATTGTCGTGCGTGAACCATCCGTGGTCGCCACAGATGGGCCCGATGGACGCGTTCTGGCCGTTGGGGAAGAGGCACAGGCGATGCTCGGGCGCACACCGGGCTCGATCGTCGCCAAGCGGCCCCTGCGCGATGGTGTCATCGCCGACTACTCGGTGACGCGCGAGATGCTCGCCTACCTGATCCGCAAAGCCACCGGCTTTCGGGGCAAGATATTCAAGCCCATGGCCGTCATCTGCATCCCCTCCGCTGCCACGAGCGTTGAGCGGCGGGCGGCGCTTGATGCCACTCGCGCTGCGGGTGCGGGTAGGGTCATCCCCATCGAGGAGCCGATGGCCGCCGCTATCGGTGCAGGCCTGCCGATTGCCGCACCGGGCGGCAACATGGTCGTTGATATCGGCGGCGGCACCACAGACGTCGCGGTCATATCCCTCGGCGGCATCGTAGTGAGCGACTCCCTCCGCATCGGAGGCAACCACCTCGACGAGGCGATTATCCGGCACATCAAGCGCGTTTACAACCTCGACATCGGCGAGCGCACGGCGGAGAATATCAAGATCCAGACCGGCTCGGCCTATGAATTCGATGAGGAGCGCGAGGTGGAAGTGCGAGGCCGCGACGTCATCTCCGGGCTACCGAAGACCGTCACCGTGAGTTCAATTGAGATACGCTCCGCGATCTCCGAGGCGATCTCGGCGATCGTCGAGGCGGTCAAGAGCATCCTCGAACGAACGCCGCCGGAGCTTTCCTCCGACATAATCGAGCGCGGCATCTACCTGACCGGTGGCGGTGCACTCCTGCACGGGCTCGACCGCCTGCTCGAACTCGAGACCGGCATTCCGGTGCGCATCGCCGACGATCCGATCTCCTGCGTTGCAATCGGGACCGGCAAAGTCCTCGAAGAGGCCGACTTCCTCCACCGTCACGCCCGGTCGATGGAAGGATACTGGTGAACGGCAGCAACGAAAGCAACGACGGCAACAGCAGCAACGACGGCGACGGCAACGGCGAACAGCTGACGACTGCGGCTCTCTGATGCGGGGGAATGAAGATGCGAAGCACAGGACTGCTCGTGCTCGTGTTCACGGTGAGCGTGTGCTCTGCCGCGACCGTCACTTCAGACCCACCGGGCGCGGTGGTCTGGACCTCCGCCTGGCATGACCCCGCGCTCGTCCACCACGGAACCACCCCCGCCGACGTTCCCTCGCCCGACGAAGCCGTCCAGCTAATCCTGCGCCTCGAAGGCCACCACCCGGTCTTCACAGAGCTTACGCCCGGACAGGAGCGCGTTGAGATCGCGCTGGAGCCGATCACCGAGGATCCCGGCGAGCGCCTCGCCATCGGCTTCCGCGACCGCGAGCCCGGCTTGTGGCTCGGGCCGCACGGCCACGCCGAGGAGGCGCGCCTCGTGCTGCACGATCCGCGCTCGAAGCCATGGCGCAACATTTTCTGGTGGTCGCCGGATGGGCGCTTCATTGCCTGGCAACGCGCCACCGTGACGGGGGAGGGCGATGAACCGGCACCCCGGCTCTATTTCTTCGACCGACTCTACGTGATCGACGTCGCCACCTGCGAGGCACGGGAGATCGCATGGGCCAACTACGGCGGTGACGGCTGGCTGTTCAATCCCTCATGGAGCCACGACGGTGAGTTCCTGCTCTACGAGGTCCCCTGGAGCCGAGAGGTGAGCCGGTCACAGCTACTTGCGTACCGCCCCGCCGACCGCTCTACCCGCACCATCGCCTATGACCGCGACGCCAACCTGTGGTTCTCCGCATACGGCCTCGACGGCGCCGTCTACTACACGAAGCACTTCGACGACGGCCGCACCGACTGTGTGTGCGCGACGCCGGCGGAGAGCGCGTGCTTTTCGGCGGCCACGAGTACAACGGCCTCTGCGTGACGCCTGAGGGCACCCTCCACTGGCGCGACGAGCGCGGCCTCATGGCGCTCGTCGATGGCGAGGAGCACCTCGTCACCGCCTGGGAGGACGCGCCCACGGACATGGACTTCGGGCCGCGCCTGAGCCTGCCCTGCGGCGGCGAGGAGGTCGAGGGGGCCTCCTCCCGCAATCACAACCTCTGGCTGCAGGGCTGGTCGCGCGATGGACGGTGGCTCTCGGTCCTCGATGGGGCAGTGGAGCCCACCGCCTGGGTCGTGCGCGCCGACGGCAGCGAGACCGTGCGCATCGGCGAGGGCCTGTGCGGCGAGGCGCCGCTCATTCGCTGGGGGCCCGGCGAGAGCCTCGCGCTCCTCGGCCACGATCGTTGGGATGAGCCCTCCCGCCTG
>JAAYJW010000466.1 GCA_012522765.1 candidate division WS1 bacterium
CCCGCCCCACTTCGCGCAGCGAAGTGCAGGGGGAGGGGGACCGAGGGTGAGGGGCAGCCGTTGGCTCTCCCGCCCCACTTCGCGCAGCGAAGTGCAGGGGGAGGGGTCAGCCGATTGCCGTTTCCCCTCCTACTCCGCTCCCAGCACCCCCGCCAACGCGGCCGCCAGCACCGCCGCCCCCGCCACGAGGTCGTCTATCATGATATGCTCGCGCGGACCATGCGCCTCACCGCCCAGCGCGGGCCCGAAGAGCACCGTCGGGATCCCACCTCGCGCCGCGGGCCAGCAGGCATCGCTCCACGCCATCATGCGATCGAACTGCGGCTCACGCCCAAGCTCCGCCCGCACCGCTTCCCCCATCAGCCGCGCAAGCGGATCATCCTCGCTCCCGTCAAAGGGCACGAGGTCCTTCACCCACACGATCTCCGAGGGGTGCTCGGCCAGCCACTCATCCGCTGCCTCAGCTTCACGGATCATCTCCTCGAAGCGCGCGCGTATCGGCGCCCCGCCCCACGGATGTCCCGCGGCCTCCGTCTCCGCGGCCTCCTCCACATCGTACACTATGTTCAGCGACATGTACGCGCTCCCCGGCACCACCGCCGCATGCACTCCCGAGCGGAAGATGCCGATGTTCACGCGGCAGTCCGGCCGCGCGCCCTCGCGCTCTGCCTTGAAGCGATCAATCGCCTGCTTCACCACGCAGCCCTTGTCTATCGCCGACACGCCCGTCCCGTGCGCTGCATGTCCCTCACGGCCCTCGACCGTCACATCCGCGGTCAAGCAGCCGCCGCAGCCCAGCGTCACCGTCTGGCCCTTGCCATCTACGAAGATAGCCATATCGCCGGTGTAGCCCGCGTCAATGCAGGCCAGCGTCCCCGCGCCCGAGCCGCTGCATTCCTCGTCAACCACGCTCTGCAGCACCAGCGAGCCCCGCAGCTTCAGCCCCGCCTCCAGCAGCAGCCCGATCGCCCCCAGCGCCGTGGTGATGCCGCCCTTGCAGTCGCTGGTGCCTCGCCCCCAGATCGCCCCCTCGCTCACCTGCGCCGCGAAGGGATCAATCGCCATCCCGGCCGCGCCCACGGTGTCCATGTGCCCGTTGAGGATCACGCGCGGCCCGTCGCCGAAGTTCCACTCTCCCACCAGGTTCGGCCGTCCGCCGAACTCCCTGCCCGCCGGCCCGATCACCTGCATCCGCTCGTAGATATCCCCGGGGCAGTCGAAGAGCGTCGTATCCGCGCCCATTTCGCGCAGGACCGGCTCGAGGTAATCCTGCCCCGCCGCCTCGCCGGGCGAATCCGGGTCGCCGCTGTAGGGGTTCCGCGTGTCAATCTGCACCAGATCGCGCAGGCGCTCCACCAGCGCCTCGCGTTGTTCCTCCGCCGCCGACATGAATCGCTGCATGACGACCTCCTGTACATATCCGTTGTCTCGCGGGCTTCCTTCGTCCATTGCGCGCGCGACACCTCCGATGGAGGATTGCCGGACCTTCCCGGCGAATAGCAGCGCGCATTCGTCCTATCACACCACCGCCCGCATGCTTTCTCGCCACTATCCCCTGAGTGCGGCACCGACCGGGAGTCAAGATATGATGCATGATCGCGAAACGAGCGAGGCGTTCGACATCGTCACCATTGGCAGCGCCACTGAGGACGTGATGATCCAGTGCGACAGCGCACAGGTCATCACTCTCGAGAGCGCCAACGGCGCCACCTGTTACATGGCGCTTGAGTACGGCGGCAAGATCCACGTTGACGGCATGCTCATCACCGTCGGCGGGGGCGCGATCAATACCGCCATCACCTGCGCCATGCAGGGCATGAAGACGGCGGTGCTGAGCAAGATCGGCAACGACGAGCCCGGCGAGCGGGTGAAGCGGCGGCTGCAGGAGGTCGGCGCCTATACCGGGCTGATGCCTCACTCCGAGCGGTCCGGCACGGGCTACTCAACCATCATCACCACCTTCACCGGCGAGCGCACAGTGCTCGTTCACCGCGGAGCAAGCCGCGAGCTATGTGAGGCCGACATGCCGTGGAAAGCTCTTGAGCGCGCGCAGTGGATCTACGTCGGCGCCCTCGCGGGGGACAGTTGGCGGCTCTATCCACTCATTGCGCGCTTTGCCGAGGAGCACGGTATCAAGCTCGCGCTCAACCTCGGCACCTCCCAGGTCGCACGCGGGCTGGATGAATACGGGGACCTGCTGGAGTGCGTTCACATCGTCTTTCAGAACATCGAGGAGATGCGCCTGCTTACCCGGGTTGAGGCACGGCGCGGCGATCGCGATGAGCGCGAGATCTGCCGCCTGCTGCATGAGCGTGGCGTGGACATCGTCGTCATCACCGATGGCGCCCGCGGCGCCATGGCCTCCGATGGCCGCGCATTCTACACCGTCCCGGCGTTCCCGGTGGAGGCCGCCTCGACTATCGGCGCCGGCGATGCCTTCGCCGCCGGCTGCATCGCCGCGCTCTGGCATGGCCGGAGCATAGGCGAGGCTCTGCGTCTTGGCGCGGCAAACTCCGCGTCCGTCGTCAGCAGACCCGGCGCGAATGCCGGCATCCTCACCTGGGATGAGGCCCTGCAGTTCGCAGCGAGTCGTAGCTTGCGCGGGTAGGTTCCCGCGATACCTGTTCCACGAGAGGAAGACCGAAGTTGACCGCACTCATCAGCAAGCTCTCCGCGTTCCTCGGCGTTGGCGTAGTGGTGGGCACGATCTCCGGGCTCTTTGGCATCGGCGGCGGCGTCCTGATGGTCCCGGCGATCATCTTCCTGTGGCATCGCGAGCCGAATGTCGCGGTCGCGACGTCCCTCGCGGTGATGATCCCCGGCTCGATTGCCGGCGTCGCCCGCCACCACTTCTCCTACGGGGCTGTTGACTGGCGCCTCGCGGCCGCTCTGGCCGTCGGCACCGTCATTGGCACATTCGCCCTTGGAGCGCCGCTGGCGAACTACCTCCATCCCGAGACTCTCAAGAAGGGCTTCGGGATTCTGCTCGTGGTATCGGGCCTGAAGATGTCCGGCGTCTTCGACTTCATAACCTCCGGCGCTACCTCGCTGCTGCAGTCCATCATGGCGATGATCCACTAGGATTGTCGTCTGTCGCTGCCTTAGCCGTTGCCTCCCCCCTCGTCCCGAGTGACTTCGCGCAGCGAAGGCCGAGGGGGAGGGGCAGCCATCGGCGTCTTCGAATGACTGCGCCGCTTCGCGCCGCCCCCCTGCGAGGGCGCAGGGGCCATAACGACAACAACGGCGCGGCGGGATACAAGCCCCCGCCTTAGAACGTCGCCGTCGCTGCCTTAGCCGTTCCTCGGTTGTCGAAAGAAAAGGAGGATGATGTCAACACGCGGGGAAACATAAAGTTAAGATAGCGCTTCACTATGGTGAATCACATGTTGTAGAAGGAGGCGTAACATGTCACGTGATCGCGGCTTTACGCTCATCGAACTGCTGGTCGTGATTGCGATCATCGCG
>JAAYJW010000070.1 GCA_012522765.1 candidate division WS1 bacterium
CGGCAGCACCACGTCCGGCAGACCGGCAAGCTGAGCGTTATAGCGCGCTGCGTGGACCCTCCGAGCGTCATTCCACGCCGCCAGCCGGCGCAGCTTGATCCGCAGCACAGCCGCCTGAAGCTCGTCGAGCCGACTGTTGTAGCCGATCATTCGATGCACGTACCTCTCCAGGCTCCCGTGGACCCGCAGCGCCCGGACGGTGGTGTCAACCTCGTCATCCTCCACCGTGATCGCTCCACCCTCCCCGTAGGCGGCGAGGTTCTTGCTCGGATAGAAGCTGAATGCCGCACCGTCGCCGAGGCTGCCGACCGGTGTCCCACGGTAGAGAGCGCCGTGAGCCTGTGCGGCGTCCTCAAGCAGCCGGATCTCGCGGCCGGCCACAACACCCTTGAGTGCATCCATATCCGCCGGATGCCCGTAGATGTGCACGGGGATGATCGCGCGGGTGCGGGAGGTGATCTTGCTTGCAACGTCGGCCGGATCGATGCAGAGTGTCTCGGGGTCTACGTCGGCGAGCACGGGGGTCGCGCCGAGGAGCATAATCGCCTCGATTGTGGCGATGAAGGTGAATGAGGGTGCGATTACCTCATCTCCTGGCCCGATGCCCCACGCGTGCAGGAGCAGTTGCAGCGCGTCGGTGCCACTCGCTACACCGATAGTATGGCGAACCCGCGAGAACTCGCACCACTCGCGCTCGAATTCCTGCACATTGGGCCCCAGCGCCAGATGCATGGAAGTGAGCGCCTCGTCGAATGCGGTGAGTACCTCTTCACGGATCTGGCGGTACTGAAGCTGAAGGTCTACTAGAGGAATATCCACGGGCGGAACACCTCAGGTCCGGGTATGGCGCCGAAGCGGCGCAATGCAGTCAGATATCAGGCAGTTAGAGGGGGGCGAACCGGGAAAGTTGCGCCCTGAATCACTTCGGGCTCAGGTCGCGAGGGATAGATGCCTGACGCTGATGACATCAATCAGCGCCCGGAGACGGTTGAGCACATGCTCCAGGTCCTGCCGGCGCCTGATGTCGAGCCGCAGATCGAGCCGCGCGAGTCCCGCTTCGGTCGTCGAGGCATTCGCGGAGGTGATGTTGATGCCGCACTCGGCCACCACCGCCGCGATGTGCGAAAACAGCCCCACCCGGTCCACCGCCACAATCTCTATCTCATGCTCGTAGGCGGTCTGGCTTGCCTCCTGCGACCAACTGAGGGTGACCACGCGATCCGGCTCGTTCTCCGCGTGATAGCGCAGGTTCTTGCAGTCGCTGCGATGGATCGTGAGGCCCTTGCCGCGGGTGACGTAGCCTACGATCTCATCACCGGGAAGAGGCGAACAGCAGCGCGAGCGGCGGCACTGGAACCCGTTGAGTCCGTTCACCACGATCGCGGGAGTCGTGCCGGGACGGACCTTGCCCGCACCAGACTCGGAGAGTACCTTCTGCACCTCTTCGGCGAGCGTAACCGGCTGCCCGGCTTCGGCGGCGAGGTCTCGCACCACAGTGCTGGCCTCGACATCTCCGTAGCCGACCGCCGCCAGCAGATCGTCGCTCTCGCGGAAGCCGAAAGTCTCGAGCAGCGAGTCGAGGTTTTCGATGTCCACCTGCTGGCGGAGGTTCGGCGGAAGCTGCTCAACCGCCCGCTTGAGCGCATCGCGGCCGGCCGCGACATTCTCCGCGTGCATCTTCGCCCGCAGATGGTGGCGTATCTTGGCCTTCGCGCGGGAACTCCTCACAAGCTCGAGCCAGTCCCGGCTCGGTTCCGCGGACGGAGCTGTGACGATCTCGGCGATATCGCCGTTGTGCAGCTCATAGTCCAGCGGCACCTGTCTGCCATTGACGCGCGCGCCCACGGTATGATGGCCGATCTCGGTGTGGATGCGATAGGCGAAGTCGATCGGTCCGGCGCCGGCGGGGAGGTCAATCACGTCGCCATCGGGCGTGAAGACGAAGACCTGGTCGTTGAACAGGTCCATCTGCAGCAGTTCGAGGAACTCGTGGCTTTCGGTCAGGTCGGTCTCAAGCTCAATTACCTGGCGCAGCAGCGAGATCTGTTTGTCGGAAGGCGCATCGTCGCCGCCCTCCTTATAGCGCCAGTGAGCGGCGACTCCATACTCCGCGATGCGGTGCATGTCCCAGGTGCGCAACTGCACCTCCAGTGGCTGCTTATCCGGCCCGATGACCTTGGTGTGCAGCGACTGGTACTTGTTGGTCTTGGGCTTGGCGATGTAGTCGGTGAACATGCCCTGGATCGGGATCCACAGCTCATGGATAAGCCCCAGCGCCGCATAGCAGTCGGAGACAGAATCCGTGATGATCCGGATTGCAGCCAGGTCGGCGATCTGATCGAAGCTCACATCGTGTCGCTCCATCTTCTGAGCGATGGAGTAGATGTGCTTGGCGCGTCCCTGAACGGTAGCATGAATGCCCGCTTGCTCAAGCCTTCCCCTGACCGCCGTGCGCACCGCCTCGATCTTCTGCTCCCGCTCCTTGCGGCCGGTCCCGAGCAGTTGCGCTATGTGATAGTACTTCTCGGATTCGAGGTAGCGGTAGGAGAGGTCCTCAAGCTCCCACTTGAAGCGCCAGATGCCGAGACGGTGGGCGAGGGGGGCGAAGATCTGCAGGCTCTCCTGCGCCGTCGCGACCTGCTTCTCCTCGGGCACCGCGTAGAGCGTGCGCATGTTGTGCAGGCGGTCCGCGAGCTTGATGAGGATCACGCGGATGTCCTGTGCCATCGCGAGGAACATCTTGCGGAGGTTGCCGGCCTGCTGCTCCTGGCGCGTCTGGAAGCTGATTCGGGTGAGCTTGGTCACGCCATCAACGAGCTTCGCTATGGTTTCGCCGAATCTGTCCTCAATATCCTCGATGGTGACATCTGTGTCTTCGACTACATCGTGGAGGAGGCCCGCGATGACCGTGGCGGGGTCGCCTTCGATCTCGGTGAGGATCTCCGCGACAGCGACCGGGTGGGTGATGTACGGGTGTCCGGTATGACGTGGCGGGCAATGCTCGTGGGCCTCGGCAGCGAAGCGATAGGCCGCCTCCAGCCGCGCGATATCATCCTCGGACCAGTAGCCCGAGACGCGGCTTACGATGGCGTCAAGATGCTCGATCTGCGTAGTCGCCATGGCCCTCGCTGCAACAGCATAGAAGTGTCCTTAAGGTGTTGTCACCAGTATACCACACGACCCCCTCGAACTCAACGCAGTTGCCGCGCGTAGAGGGACGTAGTGCGGGCGATGCGTCATTATCACGCCTGCCGTGACGCCGCCGATGCGGCGCTGCGTTTCGTTGACATCGGGTGGTCAAACTGCTATCCTGATGCCTGTATGAAGCGGACAGGATCGGCGACGGCAGCCGTCACCGGGGCCGCTGGCATGCTTGGTCAGGACGTCTGCCGATACGCGCCGACATGGGCCGCGGTGGCCGGATTGACGCGGGCCGATGCGGACCTGAGCGTTGCGGAGCAGGCGCGCACCGCGCTGGAAGCGGTGCGGGCCGACGTCATCATCCACTGTGCCGCGTATACCGACGTGGACGGCGCCACCTGCGACCCGAACGCGGCGTGGCGTGGCAATGTGCTTGCCACGCGCAACGTCGCCGCCGTGGCCGCTCAACTGGGCGCCCGGCTCGTGTACATCAGCACCGATTACGTCTTCGATGGGGCCTCGGACAGTCCCTACACCGAATCGGACGAACCCTCGCCCATCAACGCCTACGGCGAGAGCAAGCTCCTTGGCGAGCGCGAGGCGGCCGCGGTAGAGGACAGCGTTATCGTGCGCACACAGTGGCTGTACGGGCCGGGCGGGCGCAACTTCATCCGCTCGATCCTGTCGGCCGCGCGCGGCGGGAAGAGCTTGCGGGTGGTTGACGATGAGCGCGGCCACCCTAGCTACACGCCCGATCTCGCCCACGGCATCTGGCGCCTTATCGAGACCGATGCCACCGGCATTGTGCATATGACAAACACCGGAGTCTGCAGCCGACTCGAACTGGCCCAGACGGCGCTGGAGTATGCCGGCCTCGACGGTAGCCAGATCAGCGGCATAGCCAGCGCGGACTGGGTCAGCCCGACGCGGCGGCCGCTGAACGCCGTGCTTGAGAGCGAGCGCACCGGAGAGCTCGGCATCTCGCCGCTGCGTCATTGGCGTGACGCGGTGCGCGAGTATGTGGCGCTGCTGTGCCACGAATGGGATGGTGGCGACGCGCCAGGCGGTTCCGGAGCGGGAGAATCCATGGCATGAGTGGGGACCTTGAGGGCGCGCGACGTGCGCGAGCGCCCGTGCGCATCGATCTGGCGGGCGGATGGAGCGACGTGCCTCCCTTCAGTGCGGAGGCCGGGGGCGCCGTCGTCAACGTAACCATCACGCGCTACTCATACGCCACGCTGATCCCCAACGACACCGGCGAGTTCGTGCTCGAGTCGGCGGACTACGATCAGTACATTCAGGCGCGGACCATTCGCGAGCTTGAGTATAATGGTTCGCTGGACCTGCTGAAGGCCGCGGTCAGACGCATGGACCTGCAGTTCGGCGGCCACCTTATCACCCGCTGCGAGGCGCCACCTGGTTCTGGGACCGGATCGAGTGCTTCCATGGGCGTGGCTCTCGTAGGGCTGCTCGATGCAATGCTGGGTGGGAAGATGTCGCGGCCGGAGATCTCCGCTCTCGCCAACATCCTCGAGACCGATGAGCTAGGGATAGATGGCGGCAAGCAGGACCAGTACGCAGCGGCCGGTGGGGGCCTCTCCTTCATGACCTTCGAGGACCCCGCGGTCACGGTGGAGCAGTTGCGGCCCTCGCACGACTTTCTGCTCGAGCTGGAGAAGTCGCTGCTGCTGGTCTACACGGGTAAGTCCCGGCTCTCGGGCGACATTATCAGCAGAGTCATGAGCGCGTATCTGCGCCATGAGAGCACGATGACCGAGCCGCTGATGAACCTCCGCGAGGCTGGCCTGATGATGCGGGAGGCCATCATCGCCGAGGATCTTGCGCGCGTGGGCGAAGTGCTCAGCTTCAACTGGGAGAATCAGAAGCGGCTTTACGAGGATATGACGACGCCGAAGATCGAGGCCCTCTTCTCGATCGCCGCTCCCGCGGGGCTGCTCGGCGGCAAGGCATGCGGCGCGGGTGGTGGTGGCTGCATCGTCTTGCTGTGCGAGCCGGACCGGGAGCATGTGGTGCGGCGTAATGTGAAGGATCTGGGCGGACACTGCATCGACTTTAATTTCGACCACGATGGGCTGCAGGTATGGCGGCCGACGATGAAAGGGAGTTCACAATGACAGTGGCAGCGGATATAGCAGATGCCTCACTTGCGCCCGCGGGGAAGCTTCGCATCGAGTGGGCCGAGCAACAGATGCCGGTTCTGCGGCAGATCAAGGAGCGTTTCGCGCAGGAGCGCCCGCTGGAGGGACAGCGGCTTGCCGCCTGCCTGCATGTCACCACAGAGACGGCGAATCTCATGCGCACACTGGCCGCCGGAGGGGCCGAGGTGGCCCTCTGCGCCAGCAATCCGCTGAGCACGCAGGATGAGACAGCCGCATCGCTGGTGCATGACTTCGACATTCCGGTCTACGCCGTCCGCGGCGAGGATCGCGACACCTACTACGCGCACCTCAACGCGGCGCTGGACATGAAGCCGACCATCACCATGGACGATGGCGCCGACCTCGTCTCCACGATTCACTCCGAGCGCACCGACCTGGTGGAGCATATCATCGGAGGAACCGAGGAGACCACCACGGGCGTTATCAGACTACGGAGCATGGCGGCGACGCAGGAACTGCGCTACCCGATCGTGGCGGTCAATGACGCCATGACCAAGCACCTCTTCGACAACCGCTTCGGCACCGGTCAGAGCACCATTGACGGTATCATTCGCGCGACGAACATCCTGCTGGCCGGCCGCAACGTTGTGGTATGCGGCTTTGGCATGTGTGGCCGGGGCGTTGCCATGCGCGCCCACGGCATGGGCGCGAGGGTCACGGTGTGCGAGGTGGACCCGCTGCGGGCGCTTGAGGCCGTCATGGAGGGCTATGAAGTGATGTCCATCGCGCGCGCGGCGGAGCAGGGCGATGTATTCGTCACAGTCACGGGCGACACAGCGGTGATCCGCGGCGAGCACATGGAGCGGATGAAGGATGGCGCTATCCTGTGCAACTCCGGGCACTTCGACGTCGAGATCACGCTGAGAGACCTGCAGGCGAAGGCCACTTCGGTGCGCACGATCCGGCCGTCGCTGCAGCAGTACGAGCTTCCCGACGGCCGCCGGATCAATGTGCTGGGCGAAGGGCGACTGGTGAATCTCGCGGCCGCGGAGGGGCATCCCGCGTCCGTCATGGACATGAGCTTCGCCAACCAGGCGCTCTGTTCGGAGTTCATCGCCGGTCGCCCGAGGCTCGCGCTCGACGTACATACGGTTCCGGAGCAGATTGACGCCCATGTGGCCGAGCTGAAGCTCGCCGCGATGGGCGTGGAGATTGACACACTGACGCAGGAGCAGAAGGAATACCTGACAAGCTGGAGGCAGGGGACCTGAGGACGCAGTCGCCATGCTGATCGAGGACGCGCTGCTCTTCCTGACGATCTTCGCCGGCACAGCGATTCTTGCTGCCGTGCTGAGAGCCGCACTCGCCGGTGCGCAGGAGCACGATCCCCCGATATTCGACGGGCGGGGGCTGCTTCTGTTTGTCCCGGTGATAACGCTGCTGGTACTGCGCGCGCCGCTGACGGTGCTCGTGCCGGTGCTGGCGGCGCTGGCCCTGTACGTGCTCGCCGGCCTGAGCGCGGTGCTTGACATGGCGCGCAGCCTGCGCGTTGTGCTGGTGCTCGTCGCCGCTGGCTTTCTGTTCATGTACGGCGTCAGCATCGAGACCGTGCGAGTGCCTCTGACGAGTCTGACCTTCAGCCTCGGCTGGCTATCCTTCCCCGTCACGGCGGGATGGCTTCTGCTCTGCGCGGTGCTCTTCGGCCGCGCGGGCGCTATCCCCAGCGTCTCCTTCGGCGTCGCGGGCATCACGGGCATCACCTTCTACCTGATCTGCCTGATGGTACCGTGGGCCACCGGGCCGGCCGCGAAGTCGCTGGCGCTGATAGTCGCGGCGGTGTCGCTGGCCCAACTGCCGCGCTGGGGGCAGGTGTCGGCGCTCCCGGCATATCCCAGCAGCCAGGCGATCGGCTTTCTCATCGGCGCCCTTGCTGTCGTCGGCGCCCTGAAGCACGCGGCCGCCATCGCGGCCCTGCTGCCGATCCTGCTCATCAGCGTCCCGCTCTTTGGCGCCACCTACACCTACGTATCCGCGTGGCGCGGGATGCGCATCGGCGAGCGCCGCTACCATCTCCACGAGGTTCTGCTCGAACGCGGCTACTCGGCGCGCCAGGTATTCACCGTCCTGATGGGCATGACGATCTACATGAGCCTGCTGGGTCTGGTGATGGTGCAGCTTATCCCGCAGCCGCCATGGCTGAAGCTGCTGGTGCTGCTTGCGGGCCTCGCAATCGGTCCGTTCGTGGGCTTCGTGGCCCTGCGGATGATGAACCGCGAGAAGCCGGCGGAGGTGACCGGCGATCCGCTCGTGGTGGAGATGTTCAACGTCCGCCTCCATCCGCTGAGCATGCAGGAGGCCCTGCAACGCGCGGAGGAGTTCATCCGCGACGGTGGGCCGCACATGATCGTCACCAGCGACACCTCGGCCGTCGTGCGCGCTCAGGAGGACGAGGAGCTTCGGACGATCATCAACGAAGCCGATCTCGCCACCATGGACGGGCAGGGCGTGGTACTCTGCGCGCGGCTGCTGGACTTCCCCGTGGTCGGGCGCGTTCCCGGCTGCGACATGATGCAGCAACTGTGCGAGATCTGCGGGCGCCTCGAGCAGCCGATCGCGCTGCTGGGCGCCGCGCCGGGAATAGCCGAGCAGGCGGCGAGGGTGCTTGAGGCTCGCTACCCGGGACTGCGCGTCGCCTACCATCACGACGGCTACTTCGGCCCGGAGGAGGAGCCGGCGATTGTCGCGGCGGTCCGCGAGGCGCGCCCGGCCGCCCTGTTCGTCGCGATGGGTATTCCCAAGCAGGAGAAGTGGATCAAGCGGCACATGCAGACGCTGCAGGTGCCGGTCTGCATGGGCGTCGGCGGGACGCTCGATGTCATCGCCGGACATGTGAAGCGGGCGCCGGAGTGGATGCAGCGCTGCGGCCTTGAGTGGCTCTACCGCACGGCGGCGGACCCGCGACGCCTGCCACGGCTCGCGGCCCTGCCGAAGCTCTTCGTCTGGACCATCCGCGCCCTGTTGCGCCCCGCCCAGGCGCAGGCGGTGGCGACCGGAGCCGAACCCGGCGACGGGCGCTAACACTCCCCCCAGGACTGATGCAGCCATGAGCGATGTTGTGATCGTCGGTTCGATGGCCCTCGACAGTGTGAAGACGCCCTTCGGCGAAGTTGATCGCGTGGTCGGTGGTGCAGCGGTTTACGCCTCCATGGCGGCAAGCCTGCTCTCCGCGACGCAGGTGGTCGGCGTCGTGGGCGATGACTTCCCGCAGCACGCGCTCGACCTGCTGTCCGAGCGCGGCGCGGATCTCGCAGGCGTTACCCGCATCCCCGGCGGCCGCTCTTTCTACTGGGCGGGCGAGTACGGCTACGACCTCGGCGACCGCGAGACCCTCGCGACAGAGCTGAACGTCTTCGCCGACTTCGATCCGATCCTGCCCGACGCCTACTGTGACAGCAGGTACTGCTTCCTCGCCAACATTCAGCCGCAGGTTCAGCTTGCGGTGGTCGAGCAGCTTCATGATACCTGCTTCGTTATGTGTGACACGATGAACCTGTGGATCGAGACACAGCGGGAGGCGCTGCTTGAGGTGCTCTCGCGGGTAGATCTTGCGCTGCTCAATGACGCCGAGGCGCGGCAGTTGGCGGGCACGCCGAACCTGGCGCAGGCCGCGGAGATGGTACTGGACATGGGCCCGGAGTTCGTGGTAATCAAGAAGGGCGAGTACGGCGCCACGCTGGTATCGCGCGACGACTACTTCAGCATTCCGTCATACCCGCTGCCGAACGTGGTGGACCCGACGGGCGCCGGCGACAGCTTCGCCGGCGGTATGGTCGGGTTTCTCGCGCGGCGGAACGAGTGCTGCAGTCGCGAACTGCGCCGCGCGGTGGCCTTCGGCACGGTCATCGCCTCCGCCTGCGTGGAGGACTTCAGCGTTACGGGCCTGACCGGCCTCGGCAACGGTGAACTGCGGCGCCGCTACGAGGTGCTGCGGGAGATAGTGCGGTTCGAGGCGATGGAGTGGGGCGATCTGGATTCCCCTCAATGAGGGATGAAGGTCTCCCCGTTACGGCGGCGAAAAGGTACAATTCACGGTCGCTCCACGAGCGTACAGGGGTTGGCACGATCAGGAAGGGGCCCGCACCATGACAACCGATCAGATTGCCGAGCTTCTTGGCGATGACCGCGGCCTGCTGGAGTATGAGTGCTCGGGAGTTCGGCGCGAGCGGCTTCACCTGCCCGGACCGGATTTCACCGAACGTGTGCTGATGGTGACGGACCGGCCGACGCGCGTGCTCACGAACCTGAGGCGCGTCTGGGGAAACGGGCGGCTGCGCGGCACCGGCTACGTCTCCATCCTCCCGGTGGATCAGGGCATCGAGCACAGCGCGGCCTCGGCCTTCGCGCCGAATCCGGAGTACTTCGACCCTGAGAAGATCGTCGAGCTTGCGCTCGAGGGCGGCTGCAATGCGGTGGCCTCCACGCTCGGGGTACTGGGAGCTGTGAGCCGCAAGTATGCCCACCGCATCCCGTTCATCGTCAAGCTCAATCACAGCGAGCTGCTGCAGTATCCGAACCAGGCCGACCAGGTCTTCTACGGCTCCGTCGAGCGCTGCTGGGAGCTTGGCGCGGCGGGTATCGGGGCCACGATCTACTACGGGTCACCCGAGAGCGACCGGCAGATGCAGGAGGTCTCGGCGGCCTTCGAGCAGGCGCACGATCTGGGCATGTTCACCGTGCTGTGGACCTACCTGCGCAACAGCGAGTTCAAGCGCGACAAAGACTACCATCTCTCCGCCGATCTGACCGGTCAGGCCAACTACCAGGGCGTGACGATCGAGGCGGACATCGTCAAGCAGAAGCAGCCGGAGAACAACGGCGGCTACAAGGCGCTCGGGATCGAAAGCTCCTACGGGCGCACCGACGAGCGGCTGTACAATGGTGAGCTTATCCCGGACAACCCCATCGAATGGACGCGCTGGCAGGTCGTCAACTGCTACATGGGCCGGGTGGGGCTGATCAACTCCGGCGGTGGCTCCAGCGGCGACAGCGACCTCGCCCAGGCGGTGCGCACCGCGGTCATCAACAAGCGGGCCGGAGGCATGGGCCTGATCTCCGGGCGCAAGGCCTTCCAGCGGCCGATGAACGAAGGCGTGAAGCTGCTCAACGCGATCCAGGACGTGTACCTCTGCGAGGATGTTACCGTGGCCTGAGGGCCGCGGCTTTGATAGCCGACAAACGAACGCGGTGGGCGGAGCCGGGCGCTATCGGCGCTCAGGCTGCGCCAGTCGCGCGTGTCTCCGGGTTTGCTTTGAGTAACCTGAGCACGAACCAACCCCAGGAGGGTGGACAAAGATGGGATCACTTCTGACCGGACGTGAATTGCGCAAGATTTTCGATGGCCTCAGTCCCTTCGATGCGGACCTGAAGCTCAAGCCAGCAGGCGAGCAGATCACGCTACTCGCCGCGAACTCGAACAACTTCTGGCAGACGAGGGCGTTCGTGATGCTCTCGGCGCTGGGCGATCAGTCCCCGATCATCGTCCAGTTCTCGCACAACTCCAACACCAAGATCGGCGGCCTCCCGGGCAAGATCTTCGCGCCCGAGGGCATCGGCTACCGCGGCAACCCCGCGCTCTACGGCGCGAAGTCGAGCATCGACTGGATCGCCGGCGAGGCGGAAGTCTTCGGCGCCGACCTCGTCGCCGTCTCTCTCGACCACTTCGCCGTGCCGAAGTTCAAGGAGGACAAGGAGTACAAGCAGCGCGCATGCCCGACCGGCACCAGCGACAAGGTCGAGGCCGCGTGGGAGTACCTCAAGGACGCCGGTCTCGAGGACCAGGTGGAGGAGCTCACGCCCGAGCTGGCGTGCAAGTACGAAGCCTACCTCTCCAGCGACGACTACAAGGAGTTCGTTTCCGACTTCATGGGCACCGTTGACATCATGAAGCCGGCGTGGGGCATGATCGACACCGAGGGTATCCCGCCGGTGCTCGACTTCGCCATCACCCGCGACATCTCCGAGGCCGTCCGCACGGGTCTTGGCAACATGGACATGATGCTCGAGGCCGAGCTTGGCGAGACCGGCCAGAGCGGCGACGACGTGGCCTACGAGCATCTCAGCGACGCCGAACTCGACGCCTTCGCCGAGCTTGCCGCCGCCTTCGTCAGCTACACCGGCGCGGAGGGTCTCGCGTATGACATCGGCATGAAGCATGCCGCGGTCGCCGATGAGAAGCACGAGATCGACACGCGCAAGCTCGAGGTCGTGCAGCGCCGGATCATCGAGGCCACCGGCATCTACGCACCGTTCGCGCAGCATGGTGGCACCGGTTCGGCCGGCGTGGCCCGCGGCCTGATCGGCAAGACGAACATCAACACCGCGTTCCTCGTCTGCGGCTCGCAGGCGCGCTACGAGTTCTTCGCGCAGGCCCCGGAGAAGGTCCGCGGCGGCGACAAGAAGATCTGTGGCACGGATGTCGAGACCAACGTCTACCTCGAGTCCGTCTACAACGAGGCCGTGGCGCGCATGGAGCCGACCGGCAGCATGGGGATCGGCCCGATGTGCTTCGACCTGCTCGGCTGGTAGACGCTCGCAGAGGACCGGCTCAGGTACAGACAGGCAGCCGGGCTGCGCAGCCCGGCTGCCTGTACACCGTACGGGAGGATGCGCCATGCAGATGCACGAGTGTGACGTGCTTGTCGTGGGCAGCGGCGGAGCCGGACTGCGCGCCGCCGTCGAGGCCGCTGAGGCCGGAGCACGCGTGATCGTCAGCACCAAGGGCGTCCCCGGCGCCTGTGGCACCACCTACACCGCCGCCTCCGACTGGATGGCCTTCGGCGCCGCCTTCGGCCATGCCGACCCCGCCGACAGCCCGAAGGAACACTGGATCGACATCATGGTCAAGGGCGGGCTGCTCTGCACCCCCGATCTCGCCCGCACCATCGCCGAAGAGGCCCCCGCTCGCTTCCAGGAGCTTGACGACTGGGGCGGCAACTTCGACCGTGATGACAGCGGCGGCTTCCGGCAGATCCTCAGCGACGGGGCGCGCTATCCCCGAGCCTGCGGCCGTGGCGCAGACACAGGCCCGATCATCGTTACAGTGCTCATGGACCGCTGCCGGGAGATCAACGAACGCGGCCCCGGCTCCGTGCAGTTCCTCCCGAACACCATGATGGTGGACGTCGTGACCGATGGCGGCCGCGTGCAGGGCGCGTGGGGCGTCTCAATGACCGACGATCAGCCCTTCGGCGTCACGGCGCCCGCGGTCGTGCTCGCTGCAGGCGGCGCCGGTGAGCTTTACGCGATCAACGTCTTCCCCGGTGGTGCAACCGGCGATGGCTACGCGATGGCCCTGCGTGCGGGCGCACCGCTGGTGAACTTCGAGTTCATACAGATCGGCCCGAGCATCGTCCACCCGATCAACTTCGCGCTCTCAGGCGTCTTCTGGCGGCTCAAGCCGCAGATCACGAACGTTCTGCATGAGGAGTTCATCCCGCGCTACATCCCCGAGGGCGTGGACATGGACAAAGCGATCTTCATCAAGGGCGTCTCGTACCCCTTCACCATCCGCAACGCCAGCAAGTGGGTTGATGTCGCGGTCTTCACCGAGATCAGCGAGGGGCGCGGCACGCAGCACCGCGGCGTTTACATGAGCCTCGTCCATCAGCCCGACAGCGTCATCGAAGAGGACGCGTGCGTGCCCTTCGAGCACCTGCTCAAGAGCGGGCTCGACCTGCGCCGCGAGGCCATCGAGTTCGCCCCGGCCATCCAGCACTTCAACGGCGGCGCGCGGATTGACGAACAGGCGCGAACCGCCATCGAGGGCCTCTGTGCCGCCGGTGAGAACGCGGGCGGTCAGCATGGCGCGGACCGGCCGGGCGGCAACGCCCTCGCGGATGCGCAGGTCTTCGGGCGCCGCGCAGGTGCCTCTGCCGCTTCGTTCACGCATGCCGCCGACGCCGACGCGGTCACAGATGCCGCTCGCTCCGGCGTCAACGAACTGGTCTCCGGCAGCGGCAGCGAGGACGCGCAGGCTATTCGCGATGAACTGGCGTGGAAGATGTGGCAGGGCGCCTCGGTGGTGCGCACGGAGGAGAGCCTCACGATGGCGCTGCAAGCCGCCGAGGGGGCACAGGGCCGCCTCGCTGATGCCCGTGGTTCCCTGCGCGAGCGGGCCGAGTTGCGCAACCTGGCGCTGCTGGGGCGGTGCGTGGCGATCCCTGCGAGGATGCGCGATGAGAGCCGTGGCACGCACTATCGCGCAGACGTGGATGCTGTGAATGATGGAAACTGGCAGCGGCAGATCGAGCTGCGCCTTGACGGCGGCGAGGTCGTGGCGGAGGTGCAGGAGCCGATCGTGCTGCCCGATGAGATCGCAGGACTCGAAGCCCGGCTCGAGGGCTGATCGCTCCAGGAGACAGATGGACAATACACCGCCGCCCGAAGACGATGTCACCGGAGACGAGGAGCGGTCCGAGGAGGACAGCCGCTCTCGCGCCCTGGTGCCTGTTGGCAGGCGCGTGAGAGTTTCAGACGCTGACAAGCGCGTCGTGGCGGCGCTGTGCTACTTCGCCTGGCTGGGCTACCTCACCGCGCCGCTGCCACTTCTGCTACTGCGACTCCGAGGCTATCGCAACGCGCGAGGCATCCCCTACCATCTGTATGCCTCAGCGGGCTGGAGCATCGCTGTTGCGGTGCTGCGCATCATCCTCAATGGTGTCGCGGCGACGCTGGCGGCGCGCTCCGGCGGTCACTTCGAGGACGCCGCGAACGTGATCAACATGCTGCATCTCGTCATCGTTCTGGCCTTCGCGCTGCTGCTGTCGTGCGTCTATGGCATCGAGGCATTGCTCCTGCGTAAGGTGAACATCCCGTGGGTTTCGGCGTGGGCCGAAAAGCGTGCGGAAGAACTGCAGTAGCGAATGGCGTCGAGCGAACAGAAAGCGGGTGCGGCAGATCGCCGCACCCGCTGTTCAGTCTGTGATGCGCCGAGCCGGGACTAGCCGTTGAACGGTATGCGCCCGTAGTTTTCCACGAAGTCCGCCACCTGCGCGGCTGCCGTAGCGCCCAGGATGGCGAGGTAGTCGGGCGTCAGGAAATCGCACGGGACCTGCGACTCCCAGACGAGATCGTTGTCGCCGTCGAGGCTCAGGCGCCCAAGCGGGTCGTTCCAGTTGCGCTGGAGCAGTTGGATCGCGATCTGCCCCTGCGCGGCGGGCGTCTCACCGGGCATGCCGCCGGTGTAGGAGTAGGTCCAGACCATGCCGCGGTATACCTGCGTGTAGACATTGACCTCGTTGTCGTACGGCAGCTTGAAGGCGGTCTCGATCTCCTCGTACTGCAGGTTCGCGCTAATGATGTGTTGCTTGAGCTGCTCGCGCATGGCCGCAAGTTGCGCCTCGTCGCCGCCGGGGTACAGATCCGTCGGCTCCCCGGGCTCCTCGGCATTGAGCACCGCCTGCCATCGCGTCGCCTGATTGGCCGCCGCGTCGGAGATTGTCCGCACGAAGGCGCCGGAAGCGTTTGACATCGGGATCTGGCACTCCCAGTAAAGCTCCATCCCCTCGCCGCTCTCAACCGCGCTGATCCGGCCCACCGGATCTGTGTAGTTGAAGCGCAGCGCGGCAATGGCGGCCTGCCCCTGCAGGAGCGGATACTGCCCCGGCAGCGCCCCCAGCGGCACGTAGAGGCGCAGGAAGTCCTCGTACTGGTGGGCGATGACCCTCTGGCCGCTTTCGTAGGGGATAGCGAAGTTACCCTCGCCCTCCTCCTCAAAGATCAGGTTCGACTGCGCGAGAAGTTCGCGCACAGCCTTGCCGGGGATCGGCGGTGGCGGGTCCTGGTCGGGCGAGGTCGCCAGCCACCCCGAGACCACGTTTGACGGGATCGCGAACCTGGTCAGCATCCCGCTGCTCACGAGTGTGAGTGTGTGCACGCCGATCACACGCGAGTCGGGCAGGATGACCGGGCCACCGGAGTTGCCCTCCTCGGCGGAGGCATCGTGCTCAACGTAGCGCTGCCCCTCCCAGGTGCGGTGGGCGGTCACGGTGCCGGTGCGGATCGAAATCTCGCGCAGGCCCAGCGGATGGCCGCAGGCGAAGATGGCGGAGGTCTCCGGCACCGCGTCAGAATCGGCGAGTTCGAGATACACCGGTGTGTCGCGATCGATGGTCAGCAGCGCGAGATCGAGTTCGTGATTCTCGCGGAGCACCCGTGCGGGGAAGGATGCCTCCTGCGCGGTGCCGGGATGGAAGACCACCGAGACCGTGCGCTCATCCGCCACGATCGTCTCGCCCATCATCCCCTCCGATACCATGGAGACGACGTGGGCGTTAGCGATGATGTCACCGCGCGGCGAAATGACGAAGCCGCTGCCGGTGGCTCCGGTCTCACCGTCGGCGGTGGTGAGCGTTACGTCAATCAGCACCACCGCGTCCTTGATCTTACTGACGGTTGCGGCGCTGAGGCCCTGGGCCTCCGCACCGAGCGTCCCCATGTGCAGGGCAACCAGCATCGCGACGATCAGGAAGACGAGTCCCTGTGAGCGTCGAAGGGTGGAGTAGCTGGTGCGGCATGTGTTTGACTTCATTGTCGACCTCCTGTGAAAGGCGTCAGGCCGCTGCGGCTGATGGTGAAAGCGAACATTCTCTCCGGCAGGTGAACAGGCCTTCATCTTCCCCGGCCGAGTTAAGATTTGTCTCTACACGTATCGGCACGACCGACAGGGACTGGAGCCGTCTGCAACGTGGCAGAAAATGACTGCACAATAATCGCATCGGCATGAAGGTATCTTAGCAGCATCGGCGAAAGAACGCAAACAGACGGGGAGAGACGCCCTCGGGCGCCTGTCCCCGTACGCAGGATTCTACGAACTGAAGATGTGAGGAGCGTCCCCAATGACGAATGAGCAAATTACGATTCTGCAGGACCTGATGTTCTACACCGTGCCCGGCGACCTCGCCGGTAAGCTGGACGAGTTCCGGTCAGAGATGAAGGAGGCCTACGGCGCGGCCGATGCCGCCGGCAAGGCGGAGATCGCCGAGACGATCGCCGAGGGAGCCGTTGATCTCAAGTCAGTGCTCGCCGACTGGAACCTCAAGAGCGCCAAGCGCTACGGCAATGCGGTAGCCACCGACGCGCAGCTTGATGAGCAGTTCGAGGCGAACCTGGCGCTTCTCGAGGAGCTTGGTGAGAGCGACGAGGCCCAGCGCGCGCGCGATGACGTGCAGACCCTTGCTGCGAGCAACCTGGTGAAGATGACCCGGATGACACTCGCGGGCGAGCTCAACACCTGGTGGGGCAACGACTACGCCACCGGTCTGCGCAAGGCCATGCAGAAGGGCGCCATCCTTGTCACCACCAACCCGGTGCTGGTTGACACCGCCCGCAAAGAGGACCCGGAGTACTGGACGCCGGTGCGCGATGAACTGCAGGAGAGACTGGGCAAGCAGTGCGATCCGGTCACGCTCGCATACGCGATGACGATCGAAGTTGTGCTCTACAACGCCCGCCTGCTGCGCCCGATCTGGGAGATCACCGACGGCGAGCTTGGCTACGTGAGCCTCCAGCTCAATCCCAAGGAGGCCAGCAACGCCGACAAGATGGTTGAAGAGGCCACGTGGGTCTTCAATCAGATCGCGGAAGAGCTTGGCGGCACCCCCAACATCGTCTTCAAGATCCCCGGAACCGCCGCCGGCATCGAGGCCGCGGAGCGGATGACCTCGCAGGCGATGGGCGTCAATGTGACGGTCAACTACGCCCTGCCGCAGCAGATCGCCTTCGCCGCGGCGATTGAGAAGAACAGCACCGCCAAGGTCTGCTTCCGCACGCAGATGGATGGGCGCCTCGACGACCCGATCGGCGAGGAGCTTGAGGCCGCCGGCGTCGAGGACTGGGAAGAGGTAAAGAAGTGGGCCACGACCGCCATGCGGCAGCGTGAGTACCACCTGCTCAACCACCCGCCCACCGAGGGCGGCCTCGGCTTCACCAAGAGCTTCCCGCTGGCCGCCTCCGGCCGCGGCCCGTGGAACATCGACCGTGGCACCAGCAACGGCCCGGTGCCGAACTTCATCACGATCTTCCCGAACAAGGCCGAGGAGTACGACGCGGAGCCGCGTGAGATCGACCCGGACGGCATCTGGGCCACCGTGCCGGACGGCTATCTTGACAAGCTCATGAAGTCGAAGATATTCCGCCAGGCATACGAGCCCGACGGCATGATGCCCGAGGAGTTCATCGACTTCGTCCCATCCGCCCGCACCCTCAAGCAGTTCGGCGAGGCCTACGACGAGTTCCTCGCCTGGGTCTGCGGCAGCTAGTCGCGACGTTTCAGAGGCATTCAGGGCGCGGCCCCGCTACGGTGGGAGCCGCGCCCTTTGCACTGCCCCCACCCCCACCCGAGCGTGAACATGCCGGCTCAGGCCACCGTCAAGAGAGCAGGCGGAAGCCTCATCCGCCCCCCCGCGGGGACTGCCTCCATGCCGCGCCTCCCCCGCAGCCGGTCAGCTTCTGCCGCGCTTGACGCGCGAACATGCGTTTGATAAGATTTCGGCGGCGTCGGGCGCAACCTCAGCCCAGCCTCACCCGGCGACGCCATCGGAGTGCTTTCTTCGTGTCAGACACGATTCGTATCCGCGGAGCCCGCCAGCACAACCTGCGGGACATTGACCTCGACCTGCCGAAGGGCCGGCTGATCGCCTTCACAGGTGTCAGCGGCTCGGGCAAGTCCTCGCTTGCCTTCGACACGATCTTCGCCGAGGGGCAGCGTCGCTACGTCGAGTCACTCTCAAGCTACGCCCGGCAGTTCCTGCAGGACCTCCCGCGGCCGGATGTTGATGAGATCGAGGGGCTGACGCCGACCATCGCGGTAGACCAGGCGGCCCGCTCGCACAACCCGCGTTCGACCGTCGCCACGATCACGGAGATATACGACCACCTGCGCGTGCTCTACGCGGCCATCGGCGTGCCGCACTGTCCGCGCTGCGGGCGGGAGATCGGCAGCCAGTCGGAGGATGCGATCATCGCCCGGATCATGTCGCTGCCCGAGGGGGCACAGGTGACGATCCTCGCGCCGGTCGTCCGGCGGCAGAAGGGCGAGTTCGCGGACCTCTTCGAGGACATGCTCCGGCGCGGCTGGGCTCGCGCGCGAGTGGACGGCGAGATCATCGAACTGCGCAACCCGCCCGAGCTTGACCGCCAGCGCTTCCACGACATCGAGGTCGTCACCGACCGCGTCAGCATCTCCTCGCGCAACCGCACCCGCATCGCCGACGCCGTCGAGCAGGCGCTGAGGCTCGCGGAGGGGTCGGTCGTGGCGGCGGTGGAGGATCAGGATGACCTGATGCTCTCCACCCGCTTCGCCTGCGCCGACTGCGGCCTGAGCTTCGAGACGCCCACCCACGCGCACTTCAGCTTCAACAGCCCGCGCGGCATGTGCCCCGATTGCGACGGCCTCGGCGAGCGCCGCGACTTCGTGCCCGAGCTGATCGTGACCGACCCGGAGAAGTCGCTTCGCGGCGGCTGCATTGAACTGATGCGCTCCACCTCCAACGCCAAGTGGCGGCACTGGCTGGAGGGCGTGGCGAAGCACTACGGCTTCACGCTGGACACGCCGTGGCGGGAACTGACGGAGACGCAGCGCCATCACCTGCTGCACGGCTCGGCGGGGGAACTGATCGAGTTTTACTTCCGCCACCCGCGCCACGGCTGGGAGTGGAAGCACGCGGACCCGTGGGACGGCCTGATCGCGCACCTCACGCGGCGTTACCGCACGCTGAAGGCGCGCTCGCTGCGGCGGAAGTTCGAGGAGGTCATGCGCACCGGGCGCTGCGCCACCTGCGGCGGCAAGCGCCTGCGGCCGGAGAGCCTGGCGGTGACCATCGGCGGCCTCTCTCTCGGCGACCTGCAACAGAAGACGGTGGCGGATGCGCGGGCGTTCTTCGATGAGCTGCGGGTCACGGAGGCCGAAGCGCAGATAGCCGAGGACGCGCTGAAGGAGATCCGCGCGCGCCTGCGCTTTCTGTCAGACGTGGGGCTGGACTATCTCGCGCTGGATCGCACCGCACCGACGCTCTCGGGCGGAGAGGCGCAGCGGATCCGACTTGCGGGCCAGGTCGGCAGCGGCCTCGTGGACGTGCTGTACATCCTCGACGAGCCGAGCATCGGCCTGCACCACCGCGACCAGGGACAGCTTCTCAAGACGCTGGAGCATCTGCGCGACACCGGCAACACGATCCTCGTGGTCGAGCATGACGAGCAGACGATCCGCGCCGCGGACTACGTGGTGGACTTCGGCCCCGGGGCTGGCCAGCGTGGTGGTGAGGTCGTCGCGCAGGGCACGCCGAAGCAGATCGCCCGCAGCGCGGCATCCGCGACAGGCCGCTATCTCTCGCGCCGCGATGAGATCGCGGCGCCCGAGCATCGCCGCAACGGCAACGGGGAGCGGCTGCTGCTACGCAACGCGAGGCACAACAACCTGCGCGGGATGGACGTGGAGCTTCCGCTGGGACGCCTGATCGCGGTCACGGGCGTGTCAGGCTCAGGCAAGAGCTCGCTGGTGACGGATACGCTCTTCCCGGCACTCGCGCGAGCGCTGCAGGGCGCCGAGGGGGAGCCGGGCGAGCACGACCGCATTGACGGCCTCGAGCTGCTGGACAAAGCCGTGATGATCGATCAGGACCCGATCGGCCGTACGCCGCGCAGCAACCCCGCGACTTACGTCGGCGTCTTCGATCACATCCGCGCGCTTTACACGAAGCTCCCGGAGTCGCGGCTGCGCGGCTACGCCCCGGGGCGCTTCTCTTTCAACGTGCCCGAGGGTCGCTGCGCCGCCTGCGAGGGGCACGGTGCGGTGAAGCTCGAGTCGGACTTCCTCGCTGATGTCTGGGTCGAGTGCGAGGCCTGCCACGGCCGGCGCTACGACGAGGAGACGCTGTCTGTGCGCTACCGCGGGCGGACGATCTCCGAGGTGCTGGAGATGGAGGTCTGCGAGGCGGTCGAGCACTTCGCCAACCAGCCGAAGATCCGCGCGATGCTGCAGATCATGATTGACGTCGGGCTGGGTTACATCCGCCTCGGGCAACCGGCGCCGACGCTCTCGGGCGGGGAGGCTCAGCGCGTCAAGCTCGCAGAGGAGCTTGCTCGCCCACGCACGGGCCGCACCTTTTACATCCTTGACGAGCCCACCACCGGCCTGCACTTCGCGGACGTGCAGCACCTGCTCAACGTGCTGCAGCGCTTCGTTGACGAGGGTAACACCGTGGTGGTCGTAGAGCATCATCCGGACATCGTGAAGAGCGCCGACTGGGTGATAGACCTCGGCCCCGAGGGTGGCGCCGAGGGCGGTGAGATCATCGCCTGCGGCACACCCGAGGAGGTCGCGGCCTGCGAGGGCTCGCACACCGGCGCGATGCTGCGCGAGGTGCTCGGCGGGGGCGAGGTCGAACGGCCGGATGTCACCTCGGCGCGGCGGCGTAGTCATGTGAAAGCCGGCGACATCGAGGTCTTCGGCGCGCACGAGCACAACCTCCGCGGCGTTAACGTGCGGATCCCGCGACACAAGCTGACCGCCATCTCCGGCGTCAGCGGCTCGGGCAAGACGTCTCTCGCGCTGGACACGATCTACGCCGAGGGCCAACGTCGCTACGTAGAGTCACTGTCCTCCTACGCGCGGCAGTTCGTCGGGCAGATTGACAAGCCGAAGGTTGACCGTGTGACGGGCCTGCCGCCGGCAATCGCCATCGATCAGCGGCAGCCCTCGCACAACCCGCGCTCAACGGTGGGGACCGTCACCACCATCTACGACTACATGCGCGTGCTCTACGCGCGCCTCGCCACGCCGCACTGCCCGCGCTGCGATGCTGAAGTCGGCGCGAAGACGCCCGACCAGCTCGTCGAGGAGATCGCCGCCGACTACCGCGGGCAGATGCTGCTGGTGCTTGCGCCGGTGGAGCCGCGCGGCAATGAGGAGTGGACGGATCTCTTCGAGCGCCTGCAGCGCGAGGGCTGGCTGCGGGTGCGCATTGACGGCGAGGTCGAGCGCCTGCCGGTGGAGCGGACGATCCAGCGCCGCCGCCGGCACGCGGTCGAGGTGGCGGTGGATCGCGTTGACCTCACCGATGTGCGCCGCTCGCGTCTCGCGGAGGCGGTTGAGACGGCGCTGGCGCTTGGTGGAGGGCGTCTGCGGGTGGCGACCATCGATGGCGCGGATGAGCGGACGTTCTCCCAGCACAACTCCTGCCAGCAGTGCGGTGCGGCGTACGAACCGCTGACGCCGCGCGCGTTCTCATTCAACCACCGCGAGGGCTGGTGCAGCGAGTGCGAGGGCCTCGGCACGCGCCGGGGCGCCGATCCACGCGCGCTCGTGCCCGACCCGTCGCTGTCACTGCGCGAGGGTGCCCTCAGCCCGTGGGGGCCACTGCAGCCGGGTTCACTGCTTGAGCGCATCCTTGGCGCCGTCGCACGAGAGATCGGCTTCGACCTCGACGCGCCCTTCGAGCAGTTGGCGGACGAGCATCAGCGGCTGGTCTTCTTCGGCGCGGGCGAGCGCGAGTTCGCGGTGGATGACGGTCTCAGCGTCGCCTTCCGGGGGCTGGTGCCCTCGATCGAGCAAACGAGCAGGCTCAGCGCGCGCTTCCGCAAGCGTGTCGGGCGCATCCTGCGCGACCTGCCCTGCCCTGCCTGTCACGGCGGGCGGCTCAACCCGGAGGCCGCGGCTGCAAGATTGCACGGGCAGACCATCGTTGAGATCTGTGAGATGTCGCTCTCCGAGGCGCACACGTTCTTGGCCGGACTCGAGCCGACGCCGCGCGAGGCGGAGATGACGGGGGAAATCCTCGGCGAGATCACTCGCCGCCTGCGTCTGCTTGACAACGTCGGCCTCGGCTACCTGACGCTGCATCGCCCCGCACCGTCGCTGTCGGGCGGCGAGAGCCAGCGAGTGCGCCTCGCCGGGCAGATCGGGTCGGGCCTCACCGGCGTACTTTACGTGCTGGACGAGCCGACGGTGGGCGTCCACCCGCGGGACAACGAGCGGATGCTGGAGGCGCTGCGCGAACTGCGCGACCTCGGCAACACAGCGCTGGTCGTCGAGCATGATGAGCGCACGCTGCGGGAGGCCGATCACATCATTGATCTCGGCCCCGGCTCAGGCCCCGAGGGCGGGCAGGTCGTTGCGGCGGGCACACTGGCGCAGGTCAGCCGCCGCAGGCGCTCGGCCACGGGGCGGCTGCTGGCAGGCGATCTGCAGGTGCCGGTGCCGAAGCGGCGGCGTGAGGTGGCTGCGCCACGGCGGAACGGTGAGGCTCAAGACGGGTGGCTGAGCATCATCGGCGCGCGCCATCACAACCTGCGCGGAGTGGACGCGCACTTCCCACTGGGCGTGATGACGGCCGTCACCGGGCCTTCGGGCTCAGGTAAGACCTCGCTGGTCAATGAGATCCTCTACCCGGAGCTTGCGTATCACCTCCATGGCGCGCAGGAGGTCGGCGGCTTGCACCGCCGGGTGATCGGCCTTGACCAGGTGGACGCGGTGATCAACATCGATCAGGGGCCAATCGGGCAGACGCCGCGCTCAATCCCGGCCACCTACGCCGGCCTGTTCGATCTGATCCGCGAGCTTTACTCAATGCTGCCGGACGCGATGGTGCGCGGCTACGGGCCCGACCGCTTCAGCTTCAACAAGCGCGGCGGGCGCTGTGAGCGGTGCGAGGGCATGGGCCGCCGGCTGATTGAGATGCACTTTCTCCCCGACGTCTGGGTGGACTGCGAGGACTGCGACGGGAGCCGCTACAACGC
>JAAYJW010000071.1 GCA_012522765.1 candidate division WS1 bacterium
GCTACCGCCGCCGGTCTTGAACTGCCGGCGCTTTTCGGTTACAATCAAGTGGGCCGACACATTTCGACCTACACCCCTTGCAGCATGAGCCCGCAATTCATGGCGCGTCCTGGGCCGGTTGGCTCAGGGCGCCCACACGTATAGATACCGCCGCGCCCGGGAGTTGTCTACCGTGCCCAAGATTCGGATAGTCGATGTCACCAATCGCGACGGGGAACAGACCGCGCGAATCGTACTAAGTAAGCTGCAAAAGACCATCATCAATATCCTCCTCGACGAGATGGGGATATACGGCTCGGAGCTTGGCTTCCCGCTGAGCCCGCATGAGTGGAATTACATCAACACCAACGTGGAGCTGACGAAGCTTCCCGACGATGACGGCAAGCCCGTCATCAAGGACCTGCGCCTCGAAGGCTGGTCCCGCGCCGTCGCATCCGACGTCGAGGCCTCTCTATCGAAGACGGGGCTGACCCACCTGAACCTGTCGATCTCCACCTCTCAGCAGATGCTGGAGTGGAAGTTCCGCGGCAAGTTCAGCCCCGATGACATCATCAAGATGATGACCGACGCCGTCACGGCTGCCCTCGAGGGCGGCTGCACCTCCGTCGGCATCAACGCCGAGGATGCCTCCCGCACCGACATGGAGTTCCTCAAGGACTTCGGTCTCGCGGGCAAAGAGGCGGGCGCGGAGATCCTGCGCTACTGCGACACTCTCGGCTATGATGACCCATGCACCATTGCCGATCGCATGGCATGGCTGGCGAGCGAAGTGCAGATGCCGCTCGAGACGCACTGCCACAACGACCTCGGTCTCGCCGTCGCCAATTCGGTCGCCGGTGCGGTCGCGGTCTGTGAGGCCGGGCAGAATGCCTACATCAACACCACCGTCAACGGCGTGGGCGAGCGTGCCGGCAATGCTGACCTCGTCAGTTGCATTCTGGCCCTGAAGCACTCCTCCGGCCTCGCCGATAAGGGCTATCTCGACGAGCGCATCGACACCACGAAAGCCTTCAAGCTCGCGCGCTACGTGGCCGGCTCCTTCGGTCTGCCGATCCCGATCAACCAGGTCGGCGTCGGCGCCAACGCCTTCGCGCACGAGTCCGGCATTCACGCCGATGGCGCGCTCAAGGACCGGCACAACTACGAGCTTTACGCGTTCGAGGACCTCGGCCGCGGACATGAGGAAGTCGCCCGCACCGGTCGCGAGATCCTCACCGGCCAGCACGGCGGCGCCGCCGGCCTCGAGTATGTCTACTCGCATCTCGACCTGGCCTTCCGCGATGGCGACCACACCCGAGAGGTGCTCACGCTCGTGCAGTACGCCAACCTCGCGAACCAGCAGCCGCTGGTCGAGGAAGAGCTTCGGTTCATCTACCACTACCCGGAGATCGCCCGCAAGCTGCTGACCTACACGCCGTAAGGCAGCAGCGAAAGCAACGAAAGCAGAGAAAGCAACGGCAGCAACGGCGACGACGACGACGGCAACGACAGAAACGACACCGCCCCTCCACCGCAAGCTGCTGACCTACACGCCGCAAAGCAGCAGCGAAAGCAACGAAAGCAGAGAAAGCAACGGCAGCAACGGCGATGACGACGGCAACGACAGAAGCGACAACGCCCCTCCACCTGATGGTGGAGGGGCGTTTTGCTGTTGGAGGCGCCTGACCGGCCCGCCGTTCTTGACGCGACAGCCTCGCCGACCGCGCTACTCCTCCGGTATCTCCCGCACCGTCACGAACTCGGTGGTAATTTCGCCATCCTTACACCGTAAAACGCGATAGCCCCGACGCGGGTCCTTGTCCATGTTGCCGCGTGTGCTCGCGCAGCAGGCATTAGTGACATGGAGGATGCCATTGCGGGCATGGGCCTGATTCGTGTGAATGTGCCCGCCGAGGACGGCCTTGAGGTTGTGCTGCTCGAACAGCGCCAATATCTCCGGCGCGCCCGCCAGCGGGATCATCCCTCCCAGCAGCAGCGGATGATGGCAGCCCAGCACTATCGGCGTCTCGGGCGCAATCGCCGCGGCCTGCTCGCGCAGCCACGCGAGCGTTTCGTCGCTCACCAGCGTGTCGCGCGGACCATTGCTGTCGAAGAGCAGAAAGACCCAGCCCTCATGCTCCACACGACGGTTCAGCGCCCCGAAATACTGCTCGTAGAGCCCGTCCTTCAGGTCGTGGTTGCCACGCGCGGGATGCCATGGACGCTCGCATCCCTCGAGCACGTCCTGAGAGATGACAAACTCCGCCTCGGTCGAGGTATCCGTGATGTCGCCAAGCCACAGGCTCATCGCGATGCGCTCGTCGGCGTTGATCATCGCCACCGCCTCGCGCACTATCTCCGCGGCGGCCTCATCACGGATGTGCGTGTCCGTGATCGCAGCGAACCAGAAATCCTCCGCACAGGCCGTTGAAGCCGGCGCCAGGATGAGGAGAGCAAGCGCCGCGGACAGCAGCAGTCGTCTGATCGCCATCAGATGCACCTCCACCGCTTGAGACGGTCGTGGGGCGTTGGTAGTTTCGTTCGGATGATGCGATTCTCCTCGCGGGTTTGCTTAAAGCGCAGAGGCCGGCGCGAGAGCCGGCCTCCTTCGATGCTGATCTGACCGCTCGTTTACTCGACCGTATCCACCCGCGGCGCCGCGGGCGACTGCGAGGCAAAGCCGGTGATCGCGTTCCAGATGAGGTGCAGCACTATCACGCCCACCGCGATCAGTGCGCTCTTGAGCATCTGCGAGCCGAGCCGCTTCGTATCGTCATCTTTGCCCAGCATGAAGATGATGCCCAGGACGATGCCCAGCGGTGGGAAGACGAAGGACGCGATCAGCAGGCCGATCCAGGTAAGCTGGCTGATGCCGACGAGATCGGGCCGCTCACCACGCTTGACCTGAGCGATGGCCTTGCGGCCCTGGAGGTAGCGACGCACCTGCCCGACCATGCACAGCAGTCCCGCCAGCCCGAGCAGTATCAGCAGCGTGGCGACGAAGGTCTGGTCGGCGAAGGCGCCGAGGCCGCGCTCGCGGAGGTCGGTGTAGCTCATCTGGCCGATGGCGGCGAGGCCACCGGCGCCCTGAAGGGCCTGCCAGCCCGCGAAGAGGATGCCTGCGCCGAAGACGAAGGCGATGACGGCGGTGACGATAGCGGCGGGTCCCTCGGCTTCAAGCTTCTCGGCGAGGTGCTTGTCGAACTGCTTGAGGCGCACCTTCTCGGAGGTCTCGCCGGGGTCGGCCATGCCGGCGGCCGCTCCCTCGACGGTGTGCTTGTCGCCCACCATCGGACCGCCGCCGCGCTCTTCCTTCGCGCGCCGCGCGATCTCGCGCTCGGCCGCCGCGATGTCGCAGCCGCAGTCCATACAGTGGGTATCGCTGGCCTGGCAGACGGCCCCGCACTCCGGACAGATCTGGACGCCCATGGCGCAACCTTTCGACCTACTGGACTCTGGCTCCGCCGTCGAGGAGAGCTGTCTGGCGGGAGCGCGAAGGCCCCCCGGACGATTGATTCGCGGAATTAATGGACGGACGGAGGTGCTTTCAAGACGAGTGGAGAATAGCAAAAGCCCTTCGAGAAAGTCAAGCTCCTGACGCTTACCAGAGGCGTTGCCAGTGGCAGTCGAGGGCCAGACAACTCACGGTCCGAACGAACAGCAGCAGCAGGCAGAGGAGCTGTACGGCCTCTCATGGCGCGCGATTTTGCTTTCGCTGGTGCTGCTGGCGGTGTCGCTGGTCTGGATGAAGCATGCCGGCCTCGTCGGGCATGGCGCACAGCTTGGAGAGAGCGTTCCGGTAGTGCCCGCGGTGGGCGCTCTGCTGGTGCTGACGCTGCTGCTTCCGCTGCTGCGCAAGCTTCCGACATGGCTGCGGCTCGACCGCGCGGGCGTGCTGATGGTCTACGCTTTCCTGTGCATCGCGGTCTCGATGTCATCGGTAGGCGTGGCGCGCTTGATGTTTCCGAGCATGACCGCGCTCTACTACTTCGAGAGTCCGGAGAACAACTTCGCGGAGTTCCAGCAGTACATGCCCGACTGGGTGACGCCCAAGGACCCGGAGGTAATCCGGGAGATGTACGAGGCCTCCGACGCGGCGCTAATGGGCACCGCGGGCACCGGCTGGCGGGCGGAGTGGGCCGCAGTGCCGTGGCAGCCGTGGCTGATGCCACTGGTGATGTGGACGCTGTTTCTGCTGGCCGCCTTCATCGCGATGCTCTCGCTGATGACGATGTTCCGCCGCCAGTGGGTGGAACGAGAGCGACTGACCTTCCCGATCGTGCATCTGGTCATGGAGATGGCCGGGGGGCGCGATACCGAAACGATACTCTCGTTCTTCAAAAGCGGTGCGATGTGGATCGGCTTTGGCCTCGCCGCCGCGTATAACGTGATGAACATTCTCAACGCGTGGAACCCCGCGATCCCCGCGATGGGGCGGCAGGAGGATCTTGGAGCGCTGTTCACGGAGCGGCCATGGTCGGCGATCCGCCCCCTGGCGATCGCATGGCGCCCGGAGAACTTCGGCCTCGGTTACCTGGTGCCGACCGATATTACGCTATCGGTCTGGGTCTTCTACCTGCTGCTGCGGCTGGTCAACGTCTTCCAGGTTGCCATCGGTTACGACATCGGCGGCTTCCCTTTCGCGCAGGAGCAGTCATTCGGCTCCTACCTCGCCATCGGGGGCTTCCTCGTCGTCGTGTCGCGGGAGCATCTCGGGCACGTCTTCAGGAAAGCGATGGGCTCTTTAGAATCGCTTGATGACAGCAACGAACCTTTAAGCTACCGGCAGGCGGTCATCGGGTTGGTGGTCGGCTTCGGCGGAATGCTGCTGTGGGCGTCCGCCGCCGGGATGGCGGTCTGGACGGCGGCGATATTCTTCGGGCTGTTCCTGCTCTTCGCGCTCGTCTACGCCCGAGCGCGGGCGGAAGCCGGGGCGGCGATGGTCTGGCTCTTCCCGTTCTACCAGCACAAGCGGATGATGATCTACATCACCGGTTCGGAGATCTACCAGCGCTTCGGTGGCTGGTCGAATCTCACCATCTTCTCGCTGCTCATGTTCATGTCGCGCGGGTTCTTCCAGTCCATGATGGCGTATCAGATCGAGTCGACGAAGATCGCCGAGGAGGCGCGGATTCGGCAGCGGGTCATGTCGTGGTGGCTCGTGGCCGCGCTGGTGGTTGGACTGGCGGGTGCGTATGTGATACACTTGCAGGCGTACTACACCCACGGTGCGAACATCCTGGAGGGCGGAACGACACAGGGCGGCTACCGCACCCAACTGGCGGTGCAGGAATACGAGGGGCTCGCGAGCTATGCGCGCGGCCATTCTGCGCCGGATCGCCCGCGGACCGTCGCGGGGGGCGTTGGTCTGCTGGTGACGGTGGCGCTTATCATAGCGCGCAGCATCTTCCTGCGTTTCCCCCTGCATCCGCTGGGATATGCCATGGTGACGGCTTACGGCAGCCCACTGTGGGGGCCCTTCTTCATCGTGTGGCTGATCAAGACCCTGATCCTGCGGATCGGCGGGATGGGTATGTACCGCCGCCTGATCCCGTTCTTCCTTGGAATTGTTGTCGGACACTTCTTCACCGCCGGCCTCGTGTGGGGCTGGCTGAGCATCATCAACGAGATGTACCGTCGCTACGTGGTCCACTTCGGCTGATGCCCGCACAAGCGGCGCAGCCGCCTAATTGCGGTGGACAGCCGGTAGGACGGATGAGGAGGAAGTACAAGAGATGACACTCTCTCGCAGGCGAACCCCGGTCCGTAGCCTGTTCGCGATTCTCGCGCTGGGCGCGGTCATGTCTCTGGCGACTGCAGTCGGCGGCTGGTGCGCCCTTCCTGCAGGTGAACTCGCCAACCAGATATCGCCGGACCGGCTCAGCGCGCATATCAATACGATGGCGTCCTTCGGCTCGCGCGTTTCGGGCTACCCCGGCAACGCCCAGGCCGCGGACTACATCATCGACCGATTCGAAGAGCTTGGCATGCAGACTATGGTGCAGGAGTTCGACCTTCCGACACCGCTGCATGAGGACGCCGCCCTTGAAATGGGCGGCGCAAGCTACGAACTCCACGGGCTGTGGCCGAACCTCGTCCGCACCAGCGCAGTCCCCAGCGAGGGCCTCACCGGTCCCGTCATCTACGTCGGAGACGGCACCCTCTCTGACTTCAACGGACTGGATGCGCAGAACGCCATCGTCGTGATGGACTTCAACACCGGGCAGAGCTGGCTCAACGCCGCGCTGCTCGACAGCTCCGCCGTCCTTATGATCGAGCCGGAGAACACCACCCGCGGCGAAGCGGAGATCAAGTGGCTGCGAGTGCCGGTCAATGTCCCGCGCTTCTGGATCTCCCGCGACGATGCAGAGGCCGTCATTGCGGCCGCCGGCGAAGGCACGGACGGCACCGTAACGAGCAATGTCCAGTGGCGCTCCCGGACGAACCGCAACATAATCGGCGTCCTCAAGGGCAGCGATCCGGAGCTTGCCGGCGAGGCCATGATCATCGAGGCCTACTACGACTCGATCTCGGTCGTGCCGAGTCTCTCGCCGGGCGCGGAGAATGCCGTTTCCATCGCGACGCTGCTTGAGCTCGCGGAGATCTACAGCCAGCCGCAGTACCGGCCCGACCGCAGCATCATCTTCCTCGCCTGCAGCGGGCACTTCAACGCCCTCTCCGGCGCCCGCGAGTTCATCGAGCTCTGGGGCAAGGAGCCGCGCAAGATCCGCCAGCGGCGCGAGCGCTTCGATGAACTCACGCGTGAGCTCACCGAACTGGAACGAGCGCTCGAGACCACGCGAACCGAACTGGAGGAGATGGAGGAGCGCAAGCAGGCGCTGGCGCGGGAATCCGCGGGGCTCTCCCCGGCGCAGCTTGAGCGGCGCACGGAGCTTGCCAGCCGCATCAATGTCGGACAGCTTGAACTGACCGATGACCTCGCCTACCGGCGTATAGATCGTCTGCAGGCAGACATCGCCCGCAAGCGCGCTGATATGCAGTTCTGGGAGGCGCTCAACCAGTTCGAGAAGATCCACCTGTTCATGGGCCTTGACCTGAGCACTCACACACCCACGCTGGGAGCCTTCCAGGTTGGCTGGTATTTCGCTCAGGCGCACCTGCTGCGCTTCTACTCGCCGCTGGGCAAGCAACTGAGTGACGACGCCCTCGCGGTGACGCAGGAGCTTGGCCTGGTAACCTCCGGCAGCGGCGAGCAGCAAGTGAACCAGATGTCGCAGTACTTCATCGACGGCATCAACCCGATCAAGGGCCGGGAGTGGCACACGTTCTTCCCGGGCAAGATCGCATTCGACCACGAGATGATGATCCGTGGCGGCCGGGCCGGCTTGACCTTCACCACCGTCAATGACGCCCGCCAGTTCGTGGACACGCCGCTGGATACGCCCGACCGGGTCAACCTCGACAACCTCGTGACTCAGAACCGGCTACTGGTCAACATGCTGCATCGGCTGCTGAACGACCCGACGCTGAGCGACCGCGCCCTCAAGCGCATCGAGGCGCTCAAGAAGATGGACGACCTCAATGACATCAAGGGCACGGTGCTTGAGTTCCGGCGCCGTGAGAGCTTCGTGCCCAACAGCCCCGTCCCCGAGTCGCTGGTGCTCATTCAGGGCCAGTACCGGATCATGATGGGCGTGCACACCACCGTCTACACCATGGGCAACGAGACGAGCGAGTTCGTCATCAGTGGCGAGGGCGACAGCCGCTCGGGGATACTCGAGGCATACAACTTCGACCCCGACAGCGGCGACATCAACTACGCCCCCGACCGGGGTATTGACGGCGACAAGAAGTACCCGCGCGATGTGTACGGTCGAGCGGGTCTGAAGCGCCCGATCATCGTGTTTGGCTGCGCCGCCACCGATCTCCTCGACCTCGTGGACCAGCGCTACTTCCAGACACTGGAGAAGGTCTTCGTCTACGACGGCGAGGACTACTCCGAGCCGATCTCGTACGGCTACTCGATCAATGAGGCGGCCCAGTTGCTCGCCGCGGAATTCCCCTCCTACGTGGAGCCATCCGCGGTGGTCTACTCGATCCCCGAGATTGACGTGCAGGTCACCATGTCAATGGGGCTTGTCGGGATCCGGATGATCGCTATCAATGCAACGCCGGAGACGCCCACCGGTATCGGCTTCCCGGCCGCGACCACGCCGCGAATCCCGCTGACGCCGCTGCAGATCGCCAACGACATGTGGCTCATTGACGAGTTCCGCATCCAGCGGCTTGAGCGGCACGGGATCGCCAACCAGCGTGTGCTGGAGCTTCATGAGACCGCCAAACTGTCGCTCGACGTCGCCAACAAGGCGCTCGCGGACCGGCAGTACGACACGGCCGTCGCCGCGGCGCGGCATGCCTGGGGCTACGAGTCGCGCGCTTACCCCGACGTTCAGAAGACCGCTGAGGACGTTGTGAAGGGTGTGCTGTTTTACCTGGCCATCCTCCTTCCCTTCGCCTTCTTCGGCGAGCGGCTCTTCGTGCACGCCCGCACCATCATCGGGCAGATCGTCGGAACTCTGGTCGTGTTCACTATCGTCTTTCTCCTGCTCGCGCTGGTGCACCCGGCCTTCGCACTCACCACCAGCCCGCCGATCATCCTCCTGGCGTTCATCGTCATGGCGCTTGCCGTGCTGGTTATCAGCATCGTGACGATGAAGTTCAACCAGGAACTCAAGTCCATGAAGCAGTCGCGCGGCGGTGTGCATGAGGCGGACGTGGGCAGGCTCTCCGTCGCGGGAGCGGCCTTCGGCCTCGGTATCGCGAATATGCGCCGGCGCAAGTCGCGCACGACGCTAACGGCCATCACGCTGATTCTGCTCACCTTCACGGTGCTTTCATTCACCTCGGTGAAGTCCTACCTGCGTTCGAACGAGATCAACCTCAATCGCACGCCGGCTTACCAGGGGCTGATGCTGCGCGACCGCTCCTGGCTGTCGCTGGAGGCGCCGACGGCGGACATCATCGCCAATGAACTGGGCCGCGAGGCCACGGTGTCGCCGCGCGCCTGGTACACCAGCTCCGACCTCGAGAAGGAGCTGATGGTGGACATCAGCCGCACCGATGATCTCACGCAGACCTACACGGTCAACGCGATCCTGGGCCTCTCGCCGCAGGAGCCGGAGGTCATGGACGTAGAGGGGATACTCACGGCCGGTCGCTGGCTGGAGCAGGGCGAGAAGAGCGTCATCCTCCTGCCGGAGTCGATCGCCACCGAGCTCAACATCAGCGCCGCCGATGTAGGCGAGGCTGAGGTTACTCTCTTCGGCTCGGAGTTCACCGTCATAGGGATCATTGACGAGACCGCGATGCGGCAGATGAACGATCTCGACGGAGAGGCGATGACCCCGGTCAACTACGCCACCCTGCGCCCGGAGGTCCTTGAGGAGCTCAAGCGGCAGGCACAGAGCCGCTCGCAGCTTGGTTCCTCGGGCGCCTCGTCGCTGCTGCAGGAATACACGCACTACGGCCCGGAGAACCTGGCGGTCATCCCGTACTCAACCGCACTTGAGATGGGCGGCACACTTCGCTCGATCGGCGTACGCTTCGAGGAGGCAGAGACCGTTGCGGCGACCGTCACTGAGATGATGAAGCGCTTCGCCCTGAGCCTCTACGCGGGCGTGGGCGAGGCCTCGTTCCTCTTCAGCTCAGTGGGTATGACCTCCGCGAGCGGTCTCGAGACGATGGCGATCCCGATTCTGATCGCCGCCCTGATCGTTCTCAACACGATGCTGGGTTCGGTCTACGAACGCACCCGCGAGATCGGTATCTACAGCTCGCTGGGCCTCGCGCCGTCGCATATCGGCACGCTGTTTCTTGCCGAGGCGTCCGTGTTCGCCAACCTCGGCGCCATCATGGGCTACCTGCTGGGGCAGGTGCTCGCGAAGGCCATCCAGGCCTTCAACCTCCAGGCCGGGGTGGAGCTGAACTACTCCTCGATGTCGGCGGTGGGCGTTACCATGCTCGTCGTGGTCGTGGTGCTGCTCTCGACGATCTATCCGTCCCGCCGGGCATCTGAGATCGCCTCGCCGGGCATCGCCCGCAAGTGGGAGCTTCCCGACCCGGAGGGCGACCTGCTCACGGTCCGGCTGCCTTTCACGGTTACCGGGCGCGATGCCTTCGGGGTCGCGGCCTTCCTGCAGGAGTTCTTCGGAGAGTACGTCGGATACGCCGGCGGCGAGTTCCTCGCGGAGAACGTGCGGCTGGAGGCGCTCGGAGAGACGGAGGCCGATGGCGTGGCCGTCAAGCTCCGAATGTGGCTCGCGCCGTACGACCTTGGCGTCAGCCAGGACTTCGAGCTGGCCTGCGTGCCGACTGAGGATGAGGAGATCTTCCTGATAGAGATCCGGCTGACGCGCCTTGCCGGTGACATCACCTCGTGGCGGAAGACCAATTCGCTCTTCCTGTCATCGATCCGCAAGCAGTTCCTGATCTGGCGCACGGTGCCGCAGGGCGAGAAGGTCGCGTACGCCGATCGTGGTGAGAAAGTCGTTACCGAGGGCGTCGTCGTCACCTGACGCCCCGGCCGGTAAACTGAGCATTCGGGGAGGCGGCGCCGATCTTGCCGCCTCTCCGCCGTGGGAGTGATAGCGACGGACAGGAGCGCGTCGAAACAGGCGGCCATCAAGGCCATCAAGTGGCTCATACGACAGCAGAACGATGATGGCTCGTTCCAGCCGCTCGCGGAGGGCATGGCGGGCTTTCACAAGGTGCCGTACGCCCTTGCACTGAGCGGTCAGAGCGGCCGCGGTGCAAGGCTCTGCACCTGGATCGTGGACAACAGCCTCGATGACGACGGCGACCTCGGCGCAACCTTCGGCCGGCATGGTCTCTTCGAGCGCTACTACGGCTACGCCCCGGCGTGGGTGATAGCAGGCGCCCAGCGTCTCGGCCAGTTCGGACTGTCGCGGCGCGCGTGGGACTTCATCGGCAGCCTGCAGCACCCCGATACCGGGGGCTTCCTGCGAGCCGGCCCCGATGCTTCGCTCGAAGACGAGCAGGATATCCTCGGCACCGCCGCAGCGGGACTCGCCGCGCTCTACATCGGCGATGAGCGCGCGGCGACCGAAGCGGGTGACTTCCTGGTGCGCCGGTGGGAGAATCTGCCGAGCACCGGTGAGAAGATGTACCTCATGGTGCGGCGGGGCGAAGAGCCCGTGCGCGTCTACGGCGAGGGTCTCGACGATGAGTATGTGCTAACGCTCGACGAGCCGGGGCAGTGGTACTTCGTGCCGGGTCTCGCTGCCGGCTTCCTCGCCCGGCTGGCAGAGGCCACCGGGGAGCGCTCGTACATGCACGTAGCCCAGGAGTACGTGGACTTTTGCGAGGGCGGGCATGAGGATCGCTACACCGGCCCACGCAGCGGCTTCTTCGGCTGGGCGGCCTCGATCATCTATGCCTCGACCGGGAACGTGAACTACCAGCGCATCGCCGAAAACGTGGTTCAGGGGATGGTGGCGCGTCAGGCGCCGGACGGAAGCTGGCCCGAGCCGGCACTGCCGAGTGAGTTGGCGTCCGCCCGCACCGATGGCACCGCCGAGGGGCTCATTGTCGTGATGGAAACGCTCGATAACCTCGAGGTGGTTGCGTCGTAACCTCTCGAGATTGAGGCGCCGGGGGTCCGGCGCATTGACTGCCGCTAGCTGCCAAACAGAGCAACGGAGGGACAGACTGATGGAGAAGATCGGGTTCGGGGTCATCGGGTGCGGGAACATCTCGGGCACCCACCGCAAGGCCATCGAGAGCGTCGAGATGGCGGAGCTTGTCGCATGCTGCGACGTAGTCGAAGAGAAGGCGAAGGCGTGGGCCGAGGAGGCCGGGATCGGTAGCAACTACCACCGCGACCTCGAGGAGATGCTGGCGCGCGACGACATCCAGGCCGTCTCCGTCTGCACCCCCAGCGGGATGCACTCTGAGCATGCCATCATGGCGGCCCAGGCGGGCAAGCACATTCTGTGCGAGAAGCCGCTGGATGTCACGCTGAAGAAGATTGATGACATGATCGCCGCGGCGGATCGCGCCAACGTTAAGATGTCCGGCGTGTTCCAGCGCCGCACCTATGAGTCGACCAAGAAGGTGCGCGAGGTAGTGCGCACCGGCAAGCTCGGCAAGCTGGTGCTGGGCGACTGCTATCAGAAGTACTTCCGCTCGCATGAGTATTACGCCAGCGGCGATTGGCGCGCGACGTGGGACCTCGACGGCGGCGGCGCGCTGATGAACCAGGGCGTCCATGGCATCGACCTGATCCTGCACCTGATGGGCCCGGTCAAGAGCGTCTCGGCGATCTGCCGGCGCCTCGTCCGGAACCTCTCGGTAGAGGACACCGCCGTCGCGGTGCTCGAGTATGAGAACGGCGCGCTGGGCGTCCTTGAGGGCACCACGTCCGTCACCCCCGGCTCCGGCTGCGAAGTCGAGATCTCGGGCGACAACGGCACCGTGGGCCTCTCCGGCGACACCATCACCAAGTGGCAGATCAAGGGCGAAGAGGCCGAGGGCGAGGAGGCCGGCGAGGAGGGCACCGCTTCGGATCCGCTGGCGCTGGGGGCCACCGGGCACTCGGCACACGTGCTCGACCTCTGCCAGTCGATCATCGAGGACCGCGAGCCCGCGATCCCCGGCCGTGAGGCCCGCAAGGCCGTTGAGCTCATCAAGGCCATCTACAAGTCCTCGCGCGAGGGCGGCGCGCCCGTTACGCTGCCGCTTTCCTACGTGGATGACGGCCCCGGCATCTGAGGCCTGACCCGGATCAAGCCGACTGAGGGGGCGCCGGCACTAACGGCGCCCCCTTTTACTGTGAGGGTCCACGAGGGCAGGCGGCGATCATCGTCCCGTGGCACGGACATCCTGTCCGTGCCTCGTTCGGGCGAAGGGTGGTTGCGGACGCGCGCCTTGCCATCCGGCCCGCTGCGGTGTACCATGCCACGGCGGCGCCGGACGGGCAAACCGAGCCAGCAAAACAGGAGATGACGATGCAGTTCTTCGACTGCCACACACACACAGAGTTCTCATCCTGCGCGGAAGATGTCACTCTTGGGGGATACGTCGAACGAGCCGAAGCGGGCTGCCATCCCTTCGCTATCACCGACCACAGCGCACAGATATTCTATCCCCCGGACAATCGCTGGGGATTCTGGACCGACGACGCAGAGGCGATCTTCGAGGCCTGCCGAGAAGAGGGCGCCGAGCGCATCAGGCATTACATCGCCACCGTGCGTGCCGCGCAGAGCTGCGGCATGTACGTCGGCACTGAGCTCGACGTGCTGCCCGATGGGCGCATGGTCTTCCCCGAGGGGCTGCTCGAGAGCCTCGATGTCGTGCTTGGCGCGGTGCACTCGATGCCCACGCTCCGGCACGAGCGGCCGGCGGATGAAGTCTACGCGGAGTTCCGCGCGCAGGTCGAGGCGCTTGCCGGGCACGGGATTGACGTGCTGGTGCATCCCTACCGGCTGACGCTGGCGGCGGGGGTGCCGCTGACGGACGAATTGCTCCACTGGACCGTCGCTTGCGCGGCCGACGCCGGCTTTGCACTGGAGATCAACGGGCACAAGGGCTTCCCTGAGGAAGACCTGCGGATGGTGACGCTCGCGCTTGAGCGAGGGGTGCAGCTCGCCATCGGCACAGATACCCACCGCTGGAGCGAGTTCGGCGATTTCAGCTACCACGAAGAGATCCTGTTGCGGGCAGGGCTCGGCCCGGAGACGTGGCACGGGCATCTTTGGCGGCCCACTCCCGCAGCGGCAGAGGCGGCGGCGGGTTAGATCCGCATCAGGTTGATGACGATGCCGCACCCGATTGGCGGCGCGAGAGGGAGCAGACGATGAACGGAAAGACTGCGTACGACCTGGCAATCATCGGCGGCGGTCCGGGCGGATACATTGCGGCCCTCCGGGCACGCCAGCTTGGCAGTTCTGTAGCACTCATAGAGAAGCGCGACCTCGGCGGCACCTGTCTCAACCGTGGCTGTATCCCATCGAAGGCGCTGCTCTACTCCGCGCACGTGCTGGAGACTTGCGAGCATGCCGCCCGTTTCGGCGTGATGGTCCCCGAGCACAGCCTCGATGTTGACCGCGCACGCAAGCACGTGCAGCGTTCGGTGAAGCAGCTTGTCTCCGGCGTCGAGGGGCTGCTGGACAAGTCGGAGGTGGACGTGCTTCGCGGCCACGGGCACTTCGCGAGCGCGCATGAGATCACCGTCAGCGACAAAGATGGCGAGAAGACCATCGAGGCGGAGAACGTCATCATCGCGACCGGATCGCTGCCGGTGACCGAGATCGTCGAGGGCGCGGGTGGGCGGAACGTCTGGACGAGCGACCAGGCGCTGGCGCTGCCGCACGTGCCCCAGTCCATGATCGTCATCGGCTCGGGCGCCACCGGCACCGAGATGGCGGCGGCTTACCTGCACTTCGGCTGCGAAGTCACCGTGATGGAGCTGTTCGATCGTCCGCTGCCCCGTGAGGACCACGAGGCTAGCGAGGTGGTCATGCGCACCTTCCAGCGCCGAGGCGGGCGCGTGGAGACGAATGCGCGCGTCAAGCGGATCGAGGATGCGGGCGAACTCAAGCGCGTGGTCTTCGACCGCGCGGGTGATGAGCATGCCCTTGAGGCTGAGGTAGTGCTGCTGGCGATCGGTCGGCGCGCGAACCTGGAGAACCTCGGTGCGGAGGAGATCGGCCTGAAGGTCGAGCGGCAGGGGATCTGCGTGCAGGAGGGTGTCAGCACTCCGGCTTCGAATCCGGCCCTGCTGCCCGAGGCGGCCTGCCCCGGTACGCAACTCAGTACCTCGATCGAGCACATCTTTGCCATCGGCGATTGCATCCGCGGCATCGGCCTCGCGCACCTCGCGATGCACGAGGGCGTCGCGGCGGTTGAGGCGCTGCATGGCATGATCAGTCACATCAACTACAGCGCGGTGCCAACCTCCATGTACACGCACCCCGAGGTCGCATCGGTGGGACTGCTGGAATACCGCGCGAAGGAACTAGGGATCGAGGTGTCCGTCGGTCACTTCCCCTTCGCCGCCAACGGCCGCGCGGTCTGCAGCGGCAAGCGCGAAGGCTTCGCGAAGATCCTTGCGGACCCGAAGAGCGGCAAGATCCTCGGCGCAACCGTCTGCGGCACATATACCACTGAGCTTATGCCAGAACTGACGCTGGCGATCCAGCGGGGGCTGCGGGCGGATGACATCATCGATGTGATCCACGCGCACCCGACGCTCAGTGAGGCGGTGCATGAGGCGGCGCTCGGCGTCTACGGCCGGCCGCTGCATATTCCGTTCGACTGAATCGTGCCGGTTGTGAGGTGGGGAAGATGAAGCTGGCGTACGCGGATGAGATGCGGGAGTTGGACCGCCGCACCATCGAGGAGTGGGGGTTGCCTGCGATGGTGCTGATGGAGAACGCGGGGCGGGCCGTCACCGCCGCCTGCGAGCGGCTGCTCGAGCAGCTTCCGCCCGGGCGCGCGGTGGTCGTGGCGGGCA
>JAAYJW010000467.1 GCA_012522765.1 candidate division WS1 bacterium
AGCGAACCCTCCGCCGCACTCGGTTACGGGTACAACTACTACTTCCTCGGTCATGTCAGCGCTCCCTCTGTCGCCCCCAAGCCGCTGGCGAAGATACTCAAGCCTGCCGAGACCATGTGGGGCATGGACGCGGGAGATACTGCGTTCCGCGGCCGCGTCTTCCAGGGCAGCACGACCTATCCGCCCGCCAAGCGACATAACGGCGGTTCCAACGTGGGTATGATTGACGGCCACGCAAAGTGGTTCACCTACGAGGTACTCATCGCACGAGACTGCCCCTACTTCGGCTACATGTACTACTGATCCGCTGCGGCCCGCGATGGCCCGCGGAAGAATCGGACGAGAGCCGCCGGATCGGCGGCTCTCGTCATGTACGAGGCTGCGGAAGGAGGATTCTCCCCTCGCCTTGAACTACCACCCTAGGGGCACCGCAGTGGATCCTGTCGCACGAGGAGTTGCCTGCGCTGCATCGCTCGCCGCCGTGGCTGACGGAGGTGTTCGACAGGACGATCCGTCCCCTGCTGTATGACGCGGACCGGATCGTCCGTCCGTTCATCTCTCCCGGAGATCGCGTAGCGGACATAGGCTGCGGAGCGGGCTACTTCTCCCCCACCCTCAGCCGCCTCGCGGGACCGAAGGGCGAACTTGTCCTGCTTGACGCGCAGGAGGTGATGCTGGAATGGGCCACCGCACGTGTCAGGGAAGATCCGCTGGCGAGGGCGAGACTGACCGCCATTCGCGCCGAGGCGCCTGACCTCCCGCTGCCGGCGGAGCTGGATTTCGCGTTGATGTCGTGGATGCTGCACGAGGTGGAGCGGCCGGAGGCGGTCTGGGCGAGGCTGCAGCAGAGCCTGCGACCGGGCGGGAAGGTGCTGGTGATCGAGCCCCTGCTACACGTGAGCGCGCGGCGCTTTGAGGAGCAGATCGCGCCGGCGTTGGAGCTTGACTTCGTGCGGGCGGCGGTCGCGGGCATCTTCTTCAGCCGCGCTGTGGTAATGACCAGGAGGTAGCGAGGAGTCTTCCGATCAGGCGACCGGAGGCGATCCTGACACGGCTTGACCTGCGAGCGCGGCGGGGTATCATTACGGGACAAATGTCGCATGGACTACTTGAGGTCGCGAATATGAACGAGAACGAAAAGAAGCGTGAGCGCGGGCGCCGGTGGATCTGGTGGGTTGTCGCACTGGTGCTGGTGGTTGCGTTGATCGTCTGGGCGCAGATGCGGCCGCCGGAGGTGGTCGTCGAGCGGGTCGAGCGAGGCGACCTGCTGATGACCGTGACTGCGACCGGAGAGGTCGAGGGGATGGTCGCCAACGTGGCGCCGACGATACAGGGCCAGGTGGAGGCGATCTACCGCGACGAAGGCGACTGGGTCAGGCGCGGCGACCTGCTCTGCCGCATCATCGCCGGCCCCGGCGCGGGTGCGACCACCGGCGTGCTGTCAGCCTATGAGACCATCACCGCACCGTTCGACGGCATCATCAGCCGCCGCTACGTGGACCCGGGCGACAGTGCGATCCCCGGACAGCCTGTCTTCCAGGTCGCTGATCCCAGCGAGATGTGGGTCACCGCGCTTATAGACGACATTGACGTCGGCAGGGTCCGGACAGGGCAGGAGGTACAGATCATCCTCCCGTCCTACCTCGGGCAGAACCTCACGGGGCGGATAGAACGCCTCGCCGCCACAGCGACACCGCGCACGGCGGCGGGCATCGGTGGCCGCGTCGTGCGTGCCCGCGTCCAGCTTACCGGCGGCGCGGGGTCGTTGCGGCCGGGGATGGAGGTTGATGTGGCGACCGAGTCGGTGGTCGCCCGTGATGCGCTGCTGGTCCCCGCCGATGCTGTCATTGAGGATGAGCTTGGCCGCTGGGTCTTCATCGTCGAGGGCGGTAGCGTGCAGCGCCGGGAGGTGGCTGCCGGCGCAACGAACTACGTGCAGGCGGAGGTGACGTCGGGGCTCGCGCAGGGGGAAATGGTGGTCGTGGAGGGCAAGGAGGAGCTTGCGCCGGGGGATGCGGTTCGCGTGACGGAGAGGTCCGACCGTGAGTGAGAACGCTGTCTGCTGCGTGGAGCTGCAGAAGCACTACCAGATGGGCGAGGTCGTAGTTCGCGCTCTCCGGGGGGCCACATTCGACGTCCCCCGCGGGTCGCTGGTGGTGCTGCTGGGCCCCTCCGGTTCGGGTAAGACCACGCTGCTGAACCTGATCGGCGGCCTCGACACCCCCACCGGCGGGCAGGTCTTCGTGGGCGATCAGGAGGTTTCGACGCTGGTCGAGCCTGCGCTCACCGAATACCGCCGCGAGACGGTCGGCTTCATCTTTCAGTTCTTCAACCTCGTCCCGACGCTCACCGCGCGCGAGAACGTAGAACTTGTGGGCGAACTGGCCGATAATGCCGGTGAGGCGACGGATCTGCTTGAGCGCGTCGGCCTGGGGGGCCGGCTGGACTACTACCCCACGGAGCTTTCAGGGGGCGAGCAGCAGCGGGTGGCGATCGCCCGCGCGCTCATCAAGCGCCCGTACCTGCTGCTGGGCGATGAGCCTACGGGGAATCTCGATTACGAGACGGGTCTGCTGGTGCTGCAGCTTATCCGCGACATCTCCGATGACAGCGACCTGACCGTGCTGATGGTCACGCATAACGCGGCGATCGGGCAGATGGCGGACATCGTCATTTCGCTGCGCAGCGGGCACGTGGAGTCGATCGAGGAGAACGCGAGCCCGCTGCCGCCGAGCGAACTGAAGTGGTGAGGGATGGACTATCCGGAGCGCTGGAAGAAGAAGCTGGCGGATGAGGAAAAGCGCAAGAAGATAGCCGAGCGCCATTGGCGCCCGACGCTCTGGCAGGCGCTGCTGCTACTGGCGACGATCGCGGTGGCCGCCATCGCCTTCTGGCCGGGCGGCTGCGCGAGCGGCGGGTGAGCGGTTGCGTCTGACGAACGTGTCCAGGCGAGGGCGCCTGGACTCCGGGTTCAAGTGCGCGGGGTTTGCATGTCGCCGAAACGACACACGGGCGGGGCGCCCGTGCCACATGACGGACTGTGAGGGCGTCCTGAGTCATTTCCGCCTGTCACGCCCGGAGGCCGCTGCCGTTGTGGCCCTCGCGCCCCCGCGAGGGGCGGCGCGAAGCGACGCTGCCGTTCGCCGGCAAGCGCGGACGGCGACTCCAGCGGCAGTGCCGAGCACTTGTCTCTGAGGAACGTGTCCAGGCGAGGGCGCCTGGACTCCGGGTTCATGGGCGCTACGTTCGCATGTCGCCGGAACGACGCACGGGCGGGGCGCCCGTGCCACATGACGGACTGTGAGGCGTCGAATCGCAGATGCGGAGCTAACCAACAGGAGTGATTCGCAGATGAAGCTGGTCGAGGCGAGCGGTGATGCGCGGACGATCGGGCAGATCACCGGAGAGGCGCTGCGCGAGGAGATCCGGCAGTACATGGATCTGCTGAAGATCGACCAGCGGCACTGCGACTGGGAGCGGCGCTGGCCGCACACGCGGGCCGCGCTCGAGCGCTACATCCCACTTGTCCTCGAGGAGATGGAGGGCACTGCCGAGGGCGCAAACCTGCCTCCGGAGGTGATCTTCAAGCTCAACGTTCCCGCCTACAAGCGCGACCTCGATCCGCCGCAGGGTTGCACGAACGTGGCCTTCAGCGAGGGCCCCGACGGGGCGATCTGGGGCAAGAACAACGATGGCGGCGAGCCGGGGAAACAGGCGCCGCCGGTCGCGCGGCTGGTAAGGCGCAACGACGGCATCCCGCAGCTCAACTGGACCTTCTGCGGCATGCTCGCTACGATAGACGGCTTCAATGCCGAGGGTGTGGCGGTCGGGCACTCGTCGGTAGGCAGCCTCTTTGAGCAAAGCTCCCACCATGTGCCGATCCGCCTCTGGGCCTACGAGGGACTCTTCCGCTGCGCCACAGCCGAGGAGTTCATCCGGCACATGTGCGAGATCCCGACCTTCGGCAAGGGTTACTCGTCGCTGCTGGTGGACGCGAGCGGGATGATCTGCTCGCTGGAGTCGCCCTGCCCGCTGACGCAGGTGCGCTGGCCCGAGCCGGGCGAGACTTACATGAACTGCTCGAACTACTACCAGCTTGGCCCGATCAGCGAGGCCGACTGGCGCACCCCGGAGGGCAAGAAGAACGCTATCGCCCGCGCGCGGGTGCTTGATGAGCGCTTCAAGGGCGGAAAGGGCGGGCGCGATCTCGAAGCAATGAAGCAGGTGCTCTCCTACCACGGGGACCCGGGCATCTGCCGCCACGGCGCGCATGACGTCAGCCACACCGAATACTCGATGATCGGCCTCTGCGCCAAGCGCAAGGCGCTCTTCCTGCACGGCTACCCCTGCGAGGTGCAGGAATACACGGAGGTCCAGTTGTAGCGGAGGCCACGTTATGGGCTGTGCCGACTGTCACATAGACGAGACGCACGCTGAGGCCATCTTCTCAGGGAGGTGGTATGCCTACCCGCCGCTGCGCAATGCCCTCATCGCGGGAGTGATCACCGGCCTCACCTTCGTGCTCACCAGCATGGGCATGCTCGACCGGAGCGCGGAGATCTCGCTCTACGCGATGGCGATCATCCTCGGCGGCTACCACTGGGTCGGCGGGGGCCTCTCGGAGCTTCTGCGCGAGAAACTGATCGGCATCGAGATACTGATGATAGCCGCGACCGGCGGGGCGATCGCGCTCGGGATGTGGGATGAGGCGGCCGCGCTGGTCTTCCTCTACGGGGCTGCCGAGGGACTGGAGCATTACACGTACGTGCGCACCCGGGGCTCGATACGCAATTTGCTGAACCTGGTGCCGCCGACTGCGACACTGCTTGAAGATGGCTCACAGAAGGATATCCCTGCGGCAAACCTGAGTGAGGGCGACATGTTCCTCGTCCGCCCGGGTGAGGCCGTCGCCACAGATGGCATGATCATCGAAGGCCACTCGTCGGTCAACGAGGCGACGGTGACCGGTGAGAGCATGCCGGTGGAGAAGCAGCCCGGCGCGGAGGTCTTTGCCGGCACGATCAATCGCGAAGGCGCGCTGACAGTGCGCGTCACCCGTGACTTCAGCAACAACACCCTCTCGCGCATGATCCACCTCGTGGAGGAAGCGCAGGAGCGCAAGGGGCACAGGCAGCTTTTCATCGAACGCTTCGGCCTCGTCTACACCCCGCTGGTGCTGCTGGCGGCGATCCTGCTGGTGGCGATACCGGCGGTGCTCGGGCAGGCGGTTGCGCCATGGGCGACGCGTGCAGTGGTGCTGCTGGTTGCAGCGGCCCCCTGCGCGCTGATCATGTCCACGCCGGTCGGCATAGCCGCAGGCATAGGGCGTGCAGGTAAGACCGGCGTCCTCGTCAAAGGCGGGGCGCACCTTGAGGATCTTGGCCACATCAAGGTCGTGGCCTTCGACAAGACCGGCACGCTCACCACAGGCGAGGCCGTCGTGGCCGAGGTGGTCGCCTTCGATGGTGATGCGGACCGTGTGCTCGCGGTCGCGGCGGCGCTTGAGAGCGTCTCCGAGCATCCGCTGGGGGAGGCGATTGTGCAGGCGGCGAAGCAGCGGAACATTGAACTTCCGGAGATCAGCGGCTTCAAGTCGCTCACCGGCGCCGGCGTCAGCGGGAGGATCAATGGCACCGTCGCCTACGTCGGCAGCCCCCGTCTGTGCCGGGAACTTGGTGTTGCAGACACACCATTCGAGGACGCCGAACGGCTCGAGGCCGATGGGCTGACGGTGGTGTGCGTGACGACCGATGAGGAGCCGCTCGGGCTGATAGCGCTGGGAGACACCCTGCGCGATGAGGCCCTGCACGCCATCGCCGATCTGCATGCGATGGACATCCGGGTCGCGATGCTCACCGGTGACAACCGCGGCACTGCGCTGGCGATTGCGCGCCAGGCGGGGATAGATGACGTGAGGGCGGACCTTTCACCGGAGCAGAAGATCGCGGCGGTGACCGAATTGGAGGAGCAATACGGGCCGGTGGCGGTGGTGGGCGATGGGATCAATGACGCGCCCGCCCTCGCACACGCCACGGTGGGCATCGCGATGGGCGCAGGCGGCACTGATGCAGCGATTGAGGCGGCTGATACCGCGCTCATGGGCGAGGACCTGACGCTGGTGCCGTTCGCCATCCGGCTCGGTCGGCGCGCGCTGCGAGTCGGCACGCAGAACATCGTGTTCGCGCTGGCGATGCTCGCGGTGCTCATACCCTCCGCGGTGCTGGGGCTCATCACCGTAGCGGTGGCGGTGGCGCTCCATGAGGCCTCCGAGCTACTGGCGGTGCTCAACGGCACTCGCGTGGGCTCGCGCAAGACGCTCAAGTGCCCCACCGGCGCCCCCGGTGGAGCGGGCTGCGAACACTAAGACCGGGCAGGGACGGCACTGCTGATGTCGCGGCTGTGGCTGAAGCTCTTCAGGGACCTGCGCGCCTACCGCGTGCAGGCGATAGGCATCGCGGTCGTGGTGATGCTCGGTATCTCCATGTACCACAGCTTCTACCTCTCCTACCGCTCCATGGGCGAGTCCTACGAATGGGGCTACGATGAGCTTCGGCTGGCGGACTTCACCGTGGAGTTCCAGGTGGCGCCCGAGCAGGCAGTGACGCGACTGGCAACGATCCCCGGGGTGCGCAGCATCGCCGGTCGCATCAAGCGCGACGTGCGCGTCGAGCAGAGCCCCGGCCGGCGCAAGATCGTCACCGGACGCATCATCTCCATCCCCGACGTGGGAGAACCTCCGATCAACCGCCTCGTGCTGCTGGAGGGCGATTACCTCGGCCCGGCGACCGGCCGAGAGGTGCTGCTCGAGCGCGGCTTCGCCGAGGCCCACGGGTACTCCCCGGGTGACGCCATCTACCCGGTGGTGGACGGAGTGCGCAGGGCCTTCCGCGTTACGGGCATCGTCTCCTCGATCGAGTACCTCTACGTCGTACGGTCAAAGGAGAACCTCTTCCCCACGCCGGAGAGCTTCGGCGTGATGTGGATGCGGCGCCAGCAGGCGGAGCGCCTTTTCGGCATGCACGGCCAGGTGAATGAGATCGTAGCGCTGACCGATCCGCAGGCGCGCGAGCGCGTGATGTCGGCGATGTACGCGGACCTGCGCCGCTACGGCGCCACGCCACCGATTCCGCAAGAGCAGCAGCCCAGTCGCCAGTTGCTCGACCAGGACCTCGCGGGGCTGGGGCAGTTCGCGGTGATGTTCCCGAGCCTCTTCATCGGCGCAGCGGCTCTCTCGGTCTTCGCGATCCTTGCCCGGACGGTCGAACGCGAGCGCAGGCAGATCGGCTTCCTCCGCGCCTCAGGGCTCTCGGCGGGCCGGGTGGGGCTGCAGTACCTGGCGCTGGCGGGGCTGATGGGGATGGTGGGCGCGATCCCCGGTGTGCTGCTGGGCCAGTGGTTCGCCCTCGGCATCACGCAGATGTACCTCGATCAGCTTGGGATCCCGTTCCTGCGACTGGCATCGGGGGTGTCCGTGGGACTTCTCGGCGTGGCGATTACGCTGACAACGAGCCTTATCGCCGGGTGGGGGCCGGCCATCGGCGCGGCGCGGATGAGCCCTGCCGATGCCATGCGCGCAGGAGCGGGAGGGGGTGCGCAGCGCATCCCGCCACGGTTGCTGGCGCGACTGCAGCGCGGCACCTCGTTCATCACGCGCGTCGCCCTGAGCAACCTCTTCCGCCACCTTCAGCGGACGGCCTACACGGTCTTCGGCGTGGTCGCGGGCCTCGTGATGATGATCATGACCATGGCGATGCTCGATGCTCTGGAATACTCGATTGACTACTACTTCAACGACGTGCGGAACTATGACGTGGACGTGGGCTTCGGCGCGCCGGTGAGCGAGACCGTGGTGGACCAGGTGCGTGCATGGCCGGAGGTGGAGTGGGCCGAGGGGAACGTGGGGCTGCCGGTGAAGATCTCACATGGCGATACGACAGATGACCTCGTCATAACCGGCGTGCCGCGCGGCAGCCGCCTGCAACGCTTCGAGGACGCCGATGGCAACCCGGTGCCGCTGGTGGGCGACGGCATCTATCCGGTGGGCGCAACGGCACGTTCGCTGGGCCTTGAGCGCGGCGACCTGCTGCGGGTCGAGTACGCCTACAACTCGCGCGAAGTGCGCCTGATTCGGCCGGTGCGCGTGACGAGGACGCTTCGCCAGCCGATCGGCTCGGGTCTTTACATGAACGCGGACACGCTCCGGCAGCAGATGGGCCGCATCGTTGGCTTCCCCCCCGGCACCATCGGTGGGATGGTCATCAAGGCTCGGCCCGGCTACGAGCAGGCGGTGGCGGCGAGGGCTTACGATCTACCCGGGGCGATCATGGCGGAGACCACCTTCGACATCCGCGCCGAGATGGATCAGTCGATGGCGATCACCTACGCCTTCATCGGCATACTGATGCTCTTTGCCGGCGCGCTGACCGTGGCCATCGTATACAACACCATCAACACGAACGTGCATGAGCGGCGGTCGGAGATCGCCTCACTGCGCGCGCTCGGCGTGCGGATGAGCGAGATCACCCACATGGTTACGGTGGAGAACCTGATCTCGGCAGTGATGGGTGTGGTCATCGGCACACCGCTGGGGGTGGCGGGTGCGCGGTGGATGATGAGCATGTGGGAGACCGAGACATTCTCACTGGACTTCCACGTCTATCCCCGGACCTTCGCGATCACTATCGCCTTCTCGCTGCTGCTCGTGGTGATCTGCCAGCTACCGGCACTCCGCAGCCTGGCGGGGATGAACCTCGCGCAGATGACGAGGCTGCATGGGGAGTAGCGCGCGCTAACGCTGGAAGTGCGGCACCTCCATCGGCACTCCGCCCGCCTCGACCGATTCTGCGGCAACTATCGTCGCGGCTGCGGAGTTGGCGCCCTCGAAGGCATCTACGAGAGGCTCTGTGTCTTCAATGATGCAGCGCAGGAAGTGCTCGATCTCCGGCGCGAAGGGGTGTCCTTCGTACGTCACGCGCAGGTCCTGCACGGTCGGGTTGTCATGATCGCCGCTGATAAACTGCCCTCCGCGGATGGTGCCCTCGGTGCCGTAGACTTCGAGGTTGAGCCACTCCGGCCGCGGGCCGACAACGCCGTAGGCCGCACCCACCTTCGCCACCGCGCCGGAGGCCAGCTTGAAGATGGCGCACATGCAGTCGGGGTGTTTCATCTCGGGGAACACGATCGAGTTGCCGTAGCCGGTGACCTCCACTGCATGCGAGTCGGCATACCACCGGAGCAGGTCGAACTGATGCGCGCCACCGCCGACGATGACCTTCTCGTGCTCAAGCCACCAGTTGATCCCGCCGATGTGCGGGTTGATGCGCTCCGGCGCCGCCTGCCGCTTGAGGCCGTGGAAGTAGTCGGCTTCGAGGTAGAAGACCTGGCCCAGCCTCCCCTCAGCGCAGAGCCGATGCACCTGCTCATAGACCGGATTGAAGCGCAGGATGTGGCCTACGAGGGTCTTGCGGTCGGATGCCCGGGCGGCAGCGATCATCCGCTCCAGGTCCTCCAGCGTGTTGCCCATGGGCTTTTCCACCAGCACATGGCAGCCGGCCTGCAGCCCCGCGATGAACGGCTCCGCATGCAGGTGATCGGGCGTATGTACAGACAGCAGATCGAGATCGGCGGAGGACAGCATGGTGTCGAGGTCCTGAAACTCGATGGGCGCGGCGTCTATCTCGGCCACCGCCGCCGATGTGCGGTCGGGATTGAGATCGCACACCGCCGCAAGCTCACACAGGTCACTCTCGGCGTATCCGCGGACGAAGGCGCGGCCGTTACCACCAAGTCCGACGACACCGACGCGGGGCTTTGTCATGATCGAGACCTCCTGTGCAGTAAGAAGTCGCCGCGCGCTTCGCCGCCGAGTGCACCACGCCCTCCGAACCTCGGAGGATTTCGTCAATCAGTGCGGGAAGACACATCCGTCAGCACGTCACCATGAATAAGGGGGCGGGACTAATGCGCACCATCTACCCGCTGATACTCGCTCTGCTGGCTGTGGCGGTCGCTCACTCACAGCCTCAGGACCCGCCGATGGACGAGTTCGTTGTCACAAACGGAGATAACGAGGCTACCTGGACTGCGGCTGAAGCGACCATCGAGCCGGATGGCACGAACGCCCGCGAGGGACAGTCGATGCGTTTGCACATCGACGTCAACCACGAGACCGGGCAGCCTGACTACCCGATCGGTTGGCCGCGGGCATACGTGACGCTCCCGGAGGGGCAGCATGATTGGAGCGACTGGGACTTCGTGGACTTCTGGCTCTACTCGGACACCTCGCGAGAGAGTCTGCCGGGGTCACCGATCGGCTTCATCGTCCGCTGCCCCGACCGCAACAGCAGCTTCAGCACCACCCTGA
>JAAYJW010000468.1 GCA_012522765.1 candidate division WS1 bacterium
CCACGCCATCAACCTCGAAGACCAGCGAGTCGCGGTCTATGCCCGAGGCGGTGTCGGTGATGGTGAAGGCGATATTGCTGTCGAGTGGGACGTTCTCGGCGCCCTCAGCGGGATCGAAGGCGCTGAATGTCGGGGCGACCTCGTCGCTTGCCCGGACGGGCCCGGCCACATTCGAATTCGGCCCCTCCTGCACGCCATCCCACGCTCGCGCCATGTAGTAGAGATCGGTGGCCAGTGGGGCGTTGAGGTCATTGTACTGCGTCCCACCGGCGCCGACCGTGGCATAGACCTCCGCGGGGGTGACGGTCGCGAAGTCCGCCGGGTCGGTGGAGCGGTAGATGTTGTAGTGAACCACGTCTGCCTCGCCGCCCACATCCGGGTCATCGGGCGACAGATCCCACTCAAGCAGGACGCTGCCATCGGTGAGCACGGAGGCGGCGAGGTTCTGCGGCGGCGCGGGGGGCTCGTTGGGCACCGGTGTCGAGACGACATCCGAGGCCATCGGGAAGTTCTCGTCGGACACCACATCGTGAAGCTGCGGGTCCGCGGAATACTGCCGCAGATTGACGTAGGTCGTATCCACCAGCGTGTACTGGAGCGTCAGTGGCGGCTCTTCGAGCGGCAGATCGGGCGAGAGGGATGCGGTGAGCAGCAGCGACACCATCGCGCCCTCATCGACCTGCACGGGGTTGGTGGTGATGTTGAACACCGCGCGCTGCACACCGGCGACGTTGGCGAAGTTCGTCTCCTCGAGGAGCGTATCGCCGCCGTCAACCGCGCCGTCCTGATTGTTGTCTATGTAGAGCCTGGCCGCGGTAATGTGAGCGACGGCATTGATCGTGCCGGTCTCATCAACGGTGACCTGGTCAATGGTGACGCTGTCTTGATCCACCTCAAGGTTGAGGGAGAGGATCGGGACGTCCACGTCGCCGGGCTCGATGGCGAGCACGCGGAGGCCCTCAGCGGCGGGCACCGGCTCCAGCGGGGCGCGACTGATGGGCGTGATCGTGAGCGTGTCGGGATCCTCCACGATGCCGACGAAGGAGGACACGATCGGGAAGCGGTGCGCGCCGAGGCCGGGGCTGGTTGCGGTGATAGCCGACCGTGCGCGTTCCTGCACGGCGCCGGGGACCTTCGGCAGCACGTAGTCGTGACGCGCGATACCAGCGCCGACCGAATTGCCCTGCGCGGGGTTGGCTCCGGTGCTGATGTCATAGGTGACGAAGAGGTCCCGCTGCTCGTCCAGCGGGATGCGATAGTTGAGATTGGTGAAGAACGCGCTCTGGCTCTGGATGGACGTGGTAGCGATCCGCGTATCAACCGCGGGATCGAACTCCCCGTTCGCGTCGGTGTCGTCGAAGAGCGAGACGCGGTCTATGTCGGTGTCGCGCTGCGAGGAACCGGTCTCATCGATGCGAAGCGTAGCGATCTCCACATCGCCCATCGAGAAGTTCGGCAGGGTGCCGCTGTTGTTGAAGTTGAGATGCTGCACGAGCAGATCGGTGGTGCCCTGGCTGATCTGCGAGGGCTGGTCCGGGATCGGCACGGCGGTCACGATGACCTCGCGCGGCACCACATGCAGGTCGGCGAACATGAGCGCGCCGGGATCTGAGATGTTGGTGACGCGGGAGAAGCTGTCGGTTTGCGTGCCATTGAGCAGGGTGCCTGCCGGTGGGGTGGGCGGCTCTACCACCATCGGGCCGATCTGGTTCGGACTGGAAGTACCTTCCTTCCAACCGTGGCTCTGGCTGCCCGGGTTCGTGTATTGCGTCCAGTTGCGCACACCCAGAGCGCCGGGGAACGGGTCGCCCTCAAGGTCCCCGTATTGTCCCTCCGGATTGCGCTCGAGTTCGAAGAGCCCGTCGGCCTGTTCGACGATGACCATCGGGTGGTCCTCGCTGGTCTGTGAGAAGCGTAGGTCAACGTGGTAGATGTAGAGGCCCTTGGGCGACGGGTCGCCGAAGTACTCCGCGCCGTTGCGGTTGCGGTTCTCGACGAGGAAGAACTCCTGCCACTGGTTCGGCGGGACGCCGGTCGGGATGTAGTGCGGCCGGCCCGGAAGCTTGTAGATGACCGGGTCCTGCAGCGTCCCCTCAACCTGCGGGATCTGCGCTCGCACGATATCCTCGGTGACCACCACGGGCGTCGCCCATCCGGCAAGGGTCTTCAGGAACGCGTCCACGCGGACGCCACCGGCACGGGCCATCAGGGAGTACGGGCCCATCATGTTGGTGCGATCAAGCGGTGGCACGTGGCCCCAGGCGTTGGTGTAGAAGTCGAGGTCATACAGGTCGGGCCAGCCCATCAGGGCGTGGCCAAGCTCGTGAGCGGTCAGGACCAGACCGGCATCGGAGGGCAGCACGACCGCGGAGTTGGGGATGAAGACCTGCTTCCCGCTCCAGGGGCCGGAGGTGCCGCCATCATCTGGACCGGCGGAGCTGTCGGACGGATAGAGATGGATGATCGAGCTGTAGCCGGCGGTCGATACGCCGTTCTCGACCATGATGTTGTGCAGGTGGCCCAGCCAGGTGCCGTAGGTGTGGCCGCCCGTTGAGTTGGGCGACTCGAAGTAGCCGAAGTTGGGCCAGGCGTGGTCCACGATGTCATGGTCGTACGGCTTGGCGCGAACGGCGCGGTCCTGCGCCGACTCGACCGTGCCCCCCACGTCATCGATGCGGCCGCGGGAGTTGCGCAGGTGAGCAAGCTGGTACGGCCGGCTGCCCATCGCGCCGTCGCGCCACACGTGGTCGTGGGTGTAGTAGCACATCGAGAGCAGCCGGTTGCCCGCCGCCGAGTCGAGGACGTCGTTGCGGCTAAAGAGCGTGGCGCCGGAGCCCTGATCGTTGTCGGCGGACCAGCCGGCGTCGGCCATGATCTGCACGGTGCCGCCGGGAACGTTGAAGCGAAGCGGGACATCAGCATTGAACGCCGCTACCGCAAAGACCCTGCGGCGGCTGTCGTACTGATCCACATAAACGTTGTTGATCGCCAGGTCCGTCCATGCGGGCGGGTTTGCGGCCGCATTGAACCACTGCACGCCGCTGATCGACACGCCGCTGTTGTAGCCGAGCGTGGCTATGGTGTTGCGCCCGCTGTCTGCGGTCGCCGCGCGCAGGTTCGGCACGCCGTATGGCG
>JAAYJW010000469.1 GCA_012522765.1 candidate division WS1 bacterium
CCACGCCATCAACCTCGAAGACCAGCGAGTCGCGGTCTATGCCCGAGGCGGTGTCGGTGATGGTGAAGGCGATATTGCTGTCGAGTGGGACGTTCTCGGCGCCCTCAGCGGGATCGAAGGCGCTGAAGGTCGGCGGCACGTTGTCGGTGGCCTGCACCGGCCCGGCAATGTTCGAGTTCGGCCCCTCCTGCACGCCGTCCCACGCGCGCATCATGTAGAAGACGGGCGTGCTCAGCGGCGCGGTGAGGTCATTGTACTGGGTCTCCCCGGCCGGGACTGTCGCGATGGCATCGATCGGCGAGACATCAAGGAAGTCCGCGGGATCGGTGGAGCGGTAGACGTTATAGTGGACGACGTCCTCCTCGCCACCGACCGCCGGGTCATCCGCGGAGAGGTCCCACGTCAGAAGGACACTGCCGTCCGCCAGGACTTCGGCGGCCAGGTTCTCCGGCGCGGCAGGCGGCTCATTGGGCACCGGCGTGGAGACCACGTCCGATGACAGCGGGAAGTTCTCGTCAGACACCACGTCGTGATACGCCGGGTCGTCCGAGTACTGGGACAGACCGATGTAGCTGGTGTCCGCGAGGGTGTACTGCAGCGTCAGCGGCGGCTCCACCAGCGGCATGTTCTGCGAGATTGAAGCGGTGAGCAGCAGTGATGTCGCGACGCCCTCGACGACCTCGATCGGGTCGCTCCCGAGGTCGAAGACCGCGCGCTGCGTCCCCGCCACGCTCGCGAAGGTCGTCTCCTCGAGCAGCATATCGGCCGGGCCGACCTCGCCATCGGCATTGGTGTCGAGGTAGAGCTTTGCGGAGGTGATGTGCGCGACACCGTTCATCGTTCCGGTCTGATCGACCATGACGCGGTTGACGATGACGCTGTCCTGATCGACCGTCATGTTGAGCGAGAGGATCGGCACGTCGGTGTCGCCCGGCTCGATGGCCATGCCCTCGATGAACCCCGGCTCAGACCCGGGCACGGTGTCGACGGGCGCCCGGCTGATCGCGGTGATGGTGAGGGTGTCCGGGTCCTCAAGGACGCGGGCCACCGGCGAGATCAGCGGGAAGCGGTGCTGCGCGAGACCCGCGCTGTCCGCCGTCATCTGCGTGCGCCGCCGCTCCTGGACCGCGCCGGGGACCTTGGGCCGAACGTAGTCGTGCGCCTGGATGCCGGCGCCGATCGAGTTGCCCCGGGCGGGGTTGGCGGTCGGGCTGATGTCGTAGGTGACAAAGATGTCGCGCTGCTCGTGCAGCGGGACGCGATAGTTGAGGTTGGTGAAGAATGCGGTCCCGTTCTGCAGGTCCGCGGTGGCGATCCGCGTGTCTATCTCCGGGTCGAAGACGCCGTTGCCGTTGGTGTCATCGAACAGCGACACGCGCTCGATGTCGGCGTCGCGCTGCGACGAGCCGCTCTCGTCGATCCGGAGCGAGGCGATCTCAACGTCGCCCATCGAGAAGTTGGGCAGGTCGCCGTCGTTGTTGAAGTTCAGGTGCTTGATCAGGAAGTCCTCTGTCCCCTGCTGGACCTCAACCGGCCGATCCGGGATCGGGACCGAGGTGACGATGACCTCGCGCGGGACCACGTGCAGGTCCGCCCGCATCATCGAGCCGGGGTCAGATATGTTGACCACGCGGGTGAAGCTGTCGGTCTCGGTCCCGTTGACGAGCTGACCTACCGCGGGTTCGGGCGGATCGAAGAGCGCGGGGCGCACCTGGTTGGGCTGCAGCGTGCCGGCCTTGAACCCGTGGCTGTGGCTGCCGGGGTTGGTGTACTGCGTCCAGTTGCGCACATCGTGGGAGCCGGGGAACGGGTCGCCCTCAAGGTCGCCGACGACGCCCTCGCGATTCCTCTCAAGCTCGTAGAGGCCGTCGGCCTGCTCCACGATCACCATCGGGTGCGTCTCGTTGGTCTGCGGGAAGCGCAGGTCCACGTGGTAGATGTACATCCCCTGCGGCGACGGGTCGCCGAAGTACTCCGCGCCCCTCCGGTTGCGGTTCTCAACCAGGAAGAACTCTTCCCACTGATCCGGCGGCACGCCCGTGGCTATGTAGTGCGGGCGGCCCGGCAGCTTGTAGACGACCGGATCCTGCAGCATCCCCTCGATAGCGGGAAGCTCGGCCCGGACGATGTCGGTCGTGACCGCGACCGGTGTGACCCAGCCGGAGAGCGTCTTGAGGAACGCGTCCACCCGGACGCCACCGGCGCGGGCCATCAGCGAGTACGGGCCCATCATGTTCGTGACGTCCAGCGGCGGCTGGTGCCCCGCCATGTGGGCGTACCAGTCCCAGTCATACAGGTCCGGCCAGCCCATCAGCGCGTGCCCAAGCTCGTGGGCCGTCAGCACCAGGCCCGCGTCGGAGGGCAGGACCACCGCGGAGTTGGGGATGAACACGTGCCCGCCCGACCACGGCCCGGAGGTCCCGGGCTGATCGGGGCCGCCCGCGCTGTCCGACGGGTAGAGATGGATCGTTCGGTCATAGCTGGCGGGTGAGACACCCTCCTCGACCATCAGCGTGTTGAGGTGGTTCAGCCACGTCTGGTAGTTGTGGCTGCCGCCCGTGAAGTAGCCGAAGTTCTGGTCGTCGTTGTGATCGACCGTGTCGTGATCGTAGGGGAAGGGCCTGCGGCGGCGGTCGCGGCTGTCCTCGACCGTGCCACAGATGTCATCGATGACTCCCGCGGTGTTGCGCACGTGGGCGAGCTGGTAGGGCCGCGAGCCCATCTCACCGTTGATGGCATTATGGTCGTGCGTGTAGTAGCACATCGACAGCAGCCGGTTGCCCGTGCTGGAGCCGAGGATGTCGGCGGTGGTAAATGTCGTCCGCGACTGATCCCGGCTCAGCGAGAAGCCCCGGTCGGGCTGGAACTGGATCCACTGGGCTCCGATGCGGACCCGAAGGACGTCATCCGAGTCGAACCCCTCAACCTCGTAGATGCAACGGCGGCTGTCGTAGGGATCGACACGGACGGCGTCGATGTCGAGCTGATCCCACGTGCCATCGTCCTGGAGCACATCGACGCGGGCGATGCTCACGCCACTGCTGTAGCCGAGTGTGCCGACGATGTCCTCTCCGCTGTCGGCGCTGAGGCCGCGCAGGTTCGGCACGCCGGGGTAGGGCGGTGTGTCGGGCTGCGGAACGCGCTCGATGATCGGCGTTCCGGGCTGGATCGCGTAGTCAAAGCCCGCCTGCCCGTACGGCACCCGATCGAGCATATGCTTGCTCTCCAGCGGCCCCCTCACATCCGAGCGGTTGCCCTGGATGCGGAGGTTCCCGTTGGAGTTCGCCCAGTAGTAGTTGGTGACGCTGACGGGGTTGTCCTGGTTGAACAGGAAGTCATACCAGCGCTCGCGCAGGTCGATGGACGTGCCCTTGCGGCCCTCGACGGTGTACTCGATGCGCGGGTGGGTCTCGCCGGTGTTGCTCCACGAGGGGCTCTGCGGCCCGGCCGGCTGGTAATCGCTGGTCGAGAGCGGCCCGCCCGGTGTGTAGAGGTTCTGCGTGAGCGGCTGGCTGTGCATCGGGTGTTCGCGCTCACCGGGGCGATTCCGCGACCGTGGCTCGTCGTAGAGACTGCGGGTGGGCGAGCGGTCATCCCACCGCGGGAAGTTGTTGAGGACGACGAGGATCCGAACGTTACGCGCCTGCTGCGTCCGCATCACGCCCTCATCGCCGGGCAGGCGGTAGTTGAGCAGGTTCGCGCGCTGCTGCTCGGTGATCTCCTGCACAAACCAGCCGCGATCCACCGCGGCCGCTATGGTGTCGAGCAGCTTCTGGCGCTCGGCGGGAGAGGCGCTGTTGAGCGCATCCGAGAGCGTCTGGCCGAACAACTGCGGCTTCGCCTGCCGCAGAACGCCGCTTCCCTCGTAGGTCACAGCACAGTCCGGGTCGGCGGCCTGTCCGTCAACCGTGACGAAGTCCAGGACGGCGCCGTCCGGCAACTCGAGCGTGTTAATCACGCGGTCGCCGTGCATGACCTCATACTGCCGCATCACCGAGCGGGCGGCGTCCTCGGAGAGGTCGAACTTCTCCTTGACGAACTGCAGCGCTAATTCACGATAGTCGCCAATCTCGATAGTCACTGCTGCGTCGGAGCAAGGTGCGAGGAGTCCGCCCGCGATGATCGTACCAATAATGAGGATCAGGGAACG
>JAAYJW010000470.1 GCA_012522765.1 candidate division WS1 bacterium
GGCTCACCAGTCAAGATCAAAGGCCACTAGGCCACGGGGGCGGATCTTCACTCCCCCTCCCCCAGCGCCTCCTCAAGCTGGCGCATGCGCTTCTCCAGCCGCGACTGGCGCAGGGCGTTGGTCAGATCGCCGCGAGTCCGCTCCACCGCGCCACGCGCCTGATCCGAGCGCCTCCGCAGCCCCTTCGTCACCGACTCGGGGTAGTCGAAGCTCATGATCGTCTGGTAGATCTCGTCCATCATCTCCAGGTACTTCTCCGCCTCGTCCACCTCATCGCGGCGGATCAGGTCGAGCACATGTCGGCGCAACTCCCCGACCGTGTCGCCCAGCCCGTTGAGCCAGTCGGCCGAATCGACGCCGATATCCGCCGGGCCCGGCAGGTCGTCGTCGGCAATCAGCGCCAGCACCTGCGCGGCCTCGGCATACTCACGCGCGGCGTCGCCCACGAAGCCCGAGTAGCCGATCTCCGGGCTGGCGTGCACGGCCGCCATCATTCGCTCGTAAAGCTCGCGTGTGCGCGCCACCTGCCCGCCCGCCTCATCGAACTCCCCGCGGTGCACGGCCTTGATCGTGGCCGACGCCGCCTGCACGATCTCGCGCGACGTGGTGTACGCGCTCTCGCGGTCCCTGTGAATACTCTCCAACTGCTCGCGCGCCTCGTCAGCGAACTCGTCAATTCGTCCGAGCATCAGTCGCATCCCCTTCCGCCGGCCATGAAGATGTCAGCGGGCCGCGCGGGCGATCTCCGCCCCGCGCTCAAGCGCCGCCTCGTTGTCGGGCATGTGCACGTGATGGCGCTCAGGCAGCATCTCCCGCAGCGCGCGGGCCACGTCCGCCACGCTCATTACGTCTGTCCCCGCGGCCCATGCGCCCAGCAGCGCCATGTTGACCGTGCGGGCATTGCCGATCTCGGCGGCGATGTCGTTCGCCGGCACCATCAGCACCCGGCAGCCGTCGCAGGGGGGCGCCTCGCGCACAAGCGAGCTGTTGATAACCACCAGGCCACCCTCGATCACTCTGCCGATGAAGGTCGCGACCGACTTTGGATCCATCAGCACCATCGAGGTGGGCCGTTCGCTCGTGGGGCTGCCGACGCGGCCGTCGGTGAGTACGATCGTACAGGTCGAACTGCCGCCGCGCACCTCCGGGCTGTAGATCGGGACCCACGAGACGCTGAGGCCGAGATTCATCCCCGCGCGGCCGATGAGCTGGCCCGCGAGGTTGACGCCCTGCCCGCCGATCCCGGCCATGAACAGTTCCTCACGCATTGCCATCCCCCTCGCTGCGCCCGGCCTCTGCCAGCCGGTCTCGGAAAGTCTGCAGCGGATAGTGTTCGATCATGACGTCCTCGATGTGATAGACGGCCTCGACGGGCGTCATCCCCCACCATGCCGAACAGGTGCTCAGAAGCTCCACCAGCGCGAAGCCCTCACCCGCAAGCTGCGTCTCGAAGGCGCGGCGGATTGATTTCTTCGCGCTGCGGATGCGCGGGGGTGTCGTCAGCGCCTCGCGGGCGATGAAGCCCGGCCCCTCGAGGGTGTTGAGCAGCTCGCAGACGCGGATCGGCCAGCCCGCCTCGGCGGTGGTGCGCCCGCGCGGGGAGGTCGTGGTCTTCTGCCCCACCAGCGTCGTCGGCGCCATCTGCCCCTGCGTCATGCCAAAGACCGCGTTGTTGATGAAGATGATGGTGAAGTTCTCACCACGTGCGGCTGCGTGGACCACTTCGCCCATGCCGATTGAGGCGAGATCGCCGTCTCCCTGGTAGGTGAAGACGACCGAGTCGGGATGGACGCGCTTGATGCCTGTGGCGACAGCCGGACCGCGTCCATGCGCCGCCTGGACCGCATCGGTGTTGAAGTACTCGTAGGCGTAGACTGAGCAGCCCACGGTGGCGACGGCGATGGTGCGGTCCTTCACACCAAGCTCGTCGATCACCTCGGCCACCAGGCGGTGCGCGGTGCCATGCGTGCAGCCGGGGCAGTAGCGCATCTCTACGTCGGTCAGCGCCTCCGGGTAGGGGTTGATGAGTGTTGCTGCCTCTGTCATATCTGCGCGCCTTCTCTCAGCGAATCAGCCGACGCTTACGCCGGCCTTTGTCGCTACTTCGCGAACCCTGTTCACCACGTCAGTGACGCTGGGCATGTTGCCTCCCGCCCGTCCGAGCAGATCTACCGGGCACCGCCCCTCCACCGCCAGCCGCACATCCTCCACGAACTGCCCCATCGAAAGCTCCACCACCAGCACCGCGTCAACGCGCTCGGCCCATTCGCGGATCGGCTGCGTCGGGAAGGGGAAGACCGTCTTCGGCCGCAACAGCCGCATCCGCACCCCGGCCTCCTCGGCCCGCATGACGGCGCTTTCGCAGATCCGCGCCGAGATGCCGTAGGCGCACAGCAGTATCTGCGGGTCGTCGGAGCCGAACTCGTCCCAGTCGGTTATCTCCGCCGCGGCCCGCGCGTAACGCTCCTCATTGCGCAGGTTCACGGCCTCCATCACATCGAAGTCGACCCAGAGCGAGTTGACGATATTGCGCTCGCGCTCCGCCGAATCGTGCGGCCCGACCGCATAAGGCCGGTCCGGAGGATCCATCTCCCGCCGCGGGATCAGTTCACACGGCTCCATCATAGAGGCGAGGATCGCGTCCGCCAGCACCATCGTGATGTTTTGATAGCGGTCGGCGATCTCGAAGGCGCGGGCGGTGAAGTCGTGCAGTTCCTGCACCGAGTAGGGCGTGAGCGTGATGCAGCGGCCATCGCCATGGCCGGCGCCGCGAGTCGCCAGCCAGTAGTCAGACTGGGCGACCGCAATGTTGCCGAGCCCCGGGCCGCCGCGAACCATGTTCACCAGCACCGCGGGGAGCTCCGCACCGAGCATGTAGGACAGCCCCTCCTGCATCAGCGCGATGCCCGGTGAGGAAGACGTCGTCATCACTCTCGCCCCGGCGGCCGAGGCGCCGTAGACCATGTTGATGGCGGCCACCTCTGACTCGGCCTGCAGGTAGACGCCGCCGATCAGCGGCAGGTGCTCGGACATGTACTCCGGGATCTTGTTCTGCGGGGTGATCGGGTAGCCGAAGAAGTGACGACAGCCGCCTGCGATCCCGCCCTCGGCGGTGGCCTCATTGCCGCTGATGAATGCGCGCCTGCGTTCCTCGCTCATCGGTGCACCTCGATGCAAACACTGGGGCACATCAGGGCGCAGATGCCGCACCCCGTGCACCGCTCTTCGTCGCCCATGACAACCGGATGGAAGCCGCGCTCGTTGGTCTCCTCCGAGACCTCCAGCACTCCGCGCGGGCAGAACTCGACGCAGAGCAGGCATGACTTGCACCGCTCGGCGTCAATGATGACCTTCGGCATCGCTATCATCTCTCCGTCAGACTAAGCTGCTGCTTCGCTCGGCCCCTGATGCGCTCGCGGACGGCCTCAGCCTCCCGCAGCATCTCCGCCGCGCTCTCGCGCGCTATCTCCGCCGCGTCACTGTGACCCATCATCCGCGCAATCTCCGACACTCGCTCCTCGCCCTGCAGTTTCTGCACCGAAACGCAGGTTCGATCGCCGCGGACGGACTTGCTCACCGCAAGCTGTGTGTCGGCATGGCAGGCGATCTGCGGCAGGTGCGTGATGCACAGCACCTGGGCATGCGACGACACGGCCAGCAGCTTCTCCGCCACTGCAAGCGCGGTGCGCCCGCCGATGTTCGCGTCAACTTCATCAAAGACAATCGTCGGAACCGCGCTTCCCGCCGCGCAGATGGACTTGAAGACGAGCATCACCCGGGATAGTTCGCCGCCGGAAGCCACCTGCGACAGCGGTCGCAGTTCCTCGCCCGGATTCGCCGCCAGCATGAACCGCACGCGGTCGAAGCCGCCTGCATCCGCCGCCCAGCGCCGGCCATCGGCATCCGGCAGGCCCTCCTCATCGGCGTCCGCCTCGACCGCCACCTCAAACCGCGCGCGTTCCATCCCCAGCGGCCGAAGCTCCTCCTCCACGCGCCCTGAGAGCGTCTCCGCCAGCTTCAGCCGCGCTTCGGACAGCCGCTCAGCCCGCAACCCCGCCTCGCGCTCAAGCTCGGCGATCCGCCTCTGCAGCTCCTCGGCGCTCTGCTCAGCGCCCTCGAGCGCATCTATCTCCGCCTGCGCCTCATCGCGATGGGCGAGGATCTCCCGCACGCTCTCGCCGTACTTGCGCCGCAGGCCACCGATCAGCGCCAGCCGCGCCTCCACCTCGTCAATCCGATCCGGGTCCTCTTGCATGCTCTCAAGGTAGCCGCGGATGGCTCGGGCCGCGTCGGAGGCCTGCTCCACCGCGTCAATCAGCGCCCCGCCAGCAGGCGCCAGCTTCGGATCGATCGCCGCCAACTCCTCGGCATTCTCCTGTGCGATCCTCAGTTGCTCCAGCGCTCCGGCCCCGCCCTCCCCATCGAGGGCGTTCCACGCCTCCAGCAGCCCATCGCGCAGCTTGCCGAAGTGCACGAGTCGCTCGCGCTCGACCGCAAGCTCTGCGTCCTCATCCGGCGCGAGGCCCGCATCGTCAATCTCGCGCACCTGGAAGCGCAACAGGTCCAACCGTTGCGCGCGTGTCCGCTCATCCGTCGCAAGCTGCTCCCGCAGCCGCCGCGCCTCGCGCAACTGCCCCCACGCCTCGCGGAAGCTCGTCAGCAGCGCCACGTGCTCGGCGCCACCGAACGCGTCGAGGAACTGCCGGTGGTTCCGCTCGTGTATCAGCGACTGGTGCTCATGCTGGCCGTGGATGTCCGCGAGATGCTCGCCGACGTCCCTCAGCGCAGCCATCGTCGTGGGCTCGTCATTGATGCGGTAGTGACTGCGCCCGGAGACGATGGTGCGGGTGAGAGCGATCTGCCCGTCGCTGACGGCGATGCCCGCGCCCTCAGCAGCGGCCGCCGCCAGTGGAGCATCCGCGAGCTCAAAGACCGCCTCCACGACGGCCTTCTGAGCCCCGCCGCGGATGGCGCCGGAGGTGACGCGCTCACCGAGCGCGGCATTGAGCGCGTCCACGATGATGGACTTGCCGGTGCCGGTCTCACCGGTGAGCGCGATGAGCCCGGGACCAAGCTCGATCCCCAGCTCGTCAATGAGCGCGAAGTTCTTGATTGTAAGCTCGCGTAGCATGAGAGGGTTGAGCGCCCGCCGACCGATGGTCGGCGCGGGGGCCGGCTACCGCACATCGCCCCAGCGGAGCTTGGTGCGCAGCCGGTCGTAGAAGGTCCGTCGGCCAAGCTGCACGACGCGGGTGCGGTACTCGGCGCGCGCCACCTCGACGCAATCGCCCGGCATCAGCGCGATGGTCTCCTGTCCGTCGATCGTCAGTGCCATCTGATCCTGCGGCTGCCGCGACGGCTCGAGCGTCACACATAGCTGCGAGTCCGCCCGCACCACCAGTGGCCGCGTGGAGAGCGTGTGCGGGCAGATCGCGGTGATCAGGATCGCTTCCACGTTCGGGTCAACCACCGGCCCTCCGGCAGACAGGGAATAGGCGGTGGAACCGGTCGGAGTGGCAATGATCAGCCCATCGGCGGCGAAATCGGCCGCATGCTGATCGTTGACATGCAGCTTAAGCCGCATCAGGCGCCGGAAGCTGCCCGTCGCCAGCACCGCGTCGTTGAGGCCGAGGTACTGCTCGCAGATCTCGCCCTTGCGGCGCAGGCACACTGTCAGCATCAGGCGCTCTTCGACCTCGAAGTCGCCTGCAACCAGCCGTCCGATCTCCGACAGCACCCGCGACGGCTCCTCTTCGGCGAGGAAGCCGAAGGCGCCGAGATCCACGCCAAGCAGCGGCGTCCCCGTCGGCGCCATCATCCGCGCCGCCGCGAGGAACGTCCCGTCTCCCCCCATCACCAGCGTCAGGTCCACGCCGGCCTCCGCAAGATCATCCGCGATCTCGCAGTCAAGGGAGCAGGCCTCCGCCAGCGGCCGGCCCAGCACCACCTCGGCACCGGCCTCCCGCAGCAGCGAGACGGCCTCACAGGTCGCCTGCTGGGCGCGTGGCTTGTGCAGGGCGCTCACTATCCCGACCCGCTGCACCGGCTTCGCCATCGTGTTCCCCTTCGACGCCCCGTCTATCCCTGAACTGCGCCGAGGCTCCCCTGCAGCCGGTCGCGGTTCCTCTGCGCCGGCGAGTAGTCGGGCTGCACCTGCAGCGCCTTCTCATACTGCTCGAGCGCGCCGCGCAGATCGCCCTGCTTCTCCAGCGCCACGCCGAGGTTGTTCAGCGCATAGACGTAGTTCGGATCGGCCGTCAACGCCGCCCGGAACTGCACGACCGCCTCCGTCAGGTTCCCCTGCTTGAGGTAGATCAGGCCGGCATTGTTGTGCGCTTCGAGATTCGTCGCATCAAGCGCCAGCGTCCGCTGGTAGGCCGGGAGCGCATTGTCATAGTCGCCGCGCTCGTAGTAGAGATTCGCCAGGCCGACATGTGCCGCCGCCGAGTCGGGGAAGCGCGTTGACGCCTCCTGCCACTGGGCGAGGGCCTCGTCCTTCTGACCCGCCCGTTCCAGTGCCAGCGCAAGGTTCAGATGCGCCACCTGCAGGTCGGGATTCGCGGCGATCGCCTGCCGGAAGTAGTCCGCGGCCTCCGTCGCCTGATTCTGCTCATACAGCGCCCAGCCGAGGTTATTCAGCGTGTTCGGATCGCCGGGCCTGATCGCCAGCGCCGCCTGGTACGCCTCCGCTGCGCTTGCATAGTCGTTCAGCGCCGCGCAGGCGAGACCGGTGTTGTAACGCGCGGCGAAGCTGCTCGGGTCCAGCTCGGAGGCCGCCGTCCACTGCTCGATGGCGCCGTTGTAATCACCGGTGTTGTACAGCGCGAGACCGAGGCCGACATGCGCCTCGACGAGATTCGGGTCCACCGCCAGCGCGGCGCGGTATGACTCGATCGCCTCCTGCGTCCGCCCGCTCTTGATGTAGAGCGTGCCAAGTACGCTGTGCACGTCCGCGCCCGTGGCATCTATCGCCCGCGCAGCCTCGAACTCCCGGATGGCCTTCTCCGTGTCGCCCGTTTTGCGCAGAGCATGCCCGAACGACATGCGCGCCTCGAAGTCATTGGGGTTGATCGCCAGCGCCCGGTTGTAGGCGTTGAAGGCGCGGTCGTACTCGCCCTGGCGGGTGTAAAGGTTCGCCAGGTTGTACTCCGCGTCAAAGTACTCCGGATCGCGCTCCAGCGCGAGCCGGTACTGCTCCTCCGCCCGCGCGAGGTCACCGGTCGCCAGGTAGGCGTTGCCGAGGTTGTTGTAACTTACCGCGTAGTCGGGATCGAGTTCGATGGCGCGCTGCAGGTGCCCGATCGCCGCCTCAGCCTCACCAAGCTGTAGCGAGACCGATCCCAGCCAGACGAGCACTGTGGCGTCATCGGGGCGGGCCTCAAGCGCCGTGGCGAAGGCATCCCGCGCCTGCTCGAGGCGCCCGGCCTCGTAATGCTCCACGCCCTCGTTGAAGCTTGCAAGGCCCGGGTCCTCATCCTGCGCCTGCACAAAGCAGGCGACCGCCATGATCGCCGCCACCATCAGCGGGATGCTCCAGCGACTCAACCTTCCTGGTGTCATCTCGCGACCACTCCCTGTGAGCTTTCGTAACCATGCGCGGTACGTTCATCCTCAGACGACTCAGCCGCGGCCGCCCTGCCCCCGCGCCACGGCCTTCTTCGCCAGCGTCTCCCTGACCGCCTCGGCTATGCCCTCAGGCGTCAGGTTCCACCGCTTCAGCAGGATCGGCGTGTCTCCGGCAGGTACGAACTCGTCGCCGATCCCCAGCCGATGCAGATGCACCTGCTCGATGTCCCTGTCCGCCAGCATCTCGGCCACCGCCGCGCCGAAGCCCCCCGCGAGCGCCCCCTCCTCCACCGTCACGAATGCCCCACACCGCTCGGCCAGGGAAACGAACAACTCCTCATCAATCGGCTTCACAAAACGCACGTTGACCACGGCGGCGTCAATGCCCTCCTCGGTCAGCACCGCCGCGGCCTCCATCGCCCGATGCGCCATCGGCCCCACAGCGAGGATCGCCACGTCCGAACCCTCGCGCATGACCTCTGACTTCCCTACCTCCAGCGCCTCCGGCTCGCGGCCAAGCTCCACGCCCTCCCCCGCACCTCGCGGGTAGCGCAGACTCGACGGCCCCTCGAGCGTCAGCGCCGTGACCAGCATGTCGCGCAACTCTCCTTCATCCCGCGGCGCCATCACAGTCATGTTCGGGATGTGCCGCAGGTAGGGGATGTCAAAGACACCGTGGTGTGTCGGCCCGTCATCGCCGACCAACCCCGCGCGATCCAGCGCGAAGACTACCGGCACGTTCTGCAGCGCCGTGTCATGCACGATCTGATCGTACGAACGCTGCAGGAAGGTCGAATAGACTGCGACCACCGGCCTCATGCCGGCAGCAGCCATGCCCGCGGCGAAGGTCACCGCGTGCTCCTCGGCGAGTCCGACATCGAAGGTGCGCTCGGGGTACTTGCGATTGAAGCACTCGACGCCGGTGCCATCGAGCATTGCGGCGGTGATCGCCACCACCCGGTCATCGCGATCCGCTGCGTAGCAGAGCGCCTCGCCAAAGATGCTGCTGTACGACGGCGGGCCACTGCGCTTAGGCTCCGACTTGCCCGTCTTCGGATCGAAGACGCCGGTCGAGTGGAAGTTACGCGGGTCGCTCTCAGCCGGAGCGTAGCCCTTGCCCTTGCGGGTGTAGGCATGCACCAGCACCGGACCCGGCAGCCGCACCGCCTGCTCGAGGATGTCCAGCAGCCCCTCCATGTTATGCCCGTCAATGGGGCCGAGGTAGGTGAAGCCGAGGTTCTCAAAGAGCATGCCGGGGATGACCATCCCCTTGACGCCATCGCGGAAGCGGTCCATCGCCAGCACCATTGACTGGCCCATCGGCAGGCGCTCGAGCATGCGGTTGAGGTCCTCGCGCGCGCGCCGCATCGTGGGCGTCACGTTCGCCCTCAGCACGGCGAGGTGCGATGACAGCGCCCCGACGTTGCGCGCGATGCTCATCTCGTTGTCATTGAGCACCACTGTCAGGTCCGCCCCGAGATGCCCGGCCGCATTGAGTCCCTCGAAGGCCAGGCCGCCGGTGAGCGCTCCGTCGCCGATGATCGCCACCACGCGCTCGCGCGTGCGCCTGAGGTCACGCGCCTTCGCCAGCCCCAGGGCCGCGGAGATGGACGTGCTCCCGTGGCCTGCGCCGAAGGGATCGTGCGGGCTCTCATCACGGCGAGTGAAGCCCGCCAGCCCCTCATACTGCCGCAGTTGGCCGAACGTGTCCTGCCGGCCGGTGAGGAGTTTGTGCGTGTAGCACTGGTGGCTGACGTCCCAGACAATCTTGTCCTCGGGGCTATTGAGCACCGTGTGCAGCGCCAGCGTAAGCTCAAC
>JAAYJW010000471.1 GCA_012522765.1 candidate division WS1 bacterium
CACTCGGAGGGCATCTCAACCTGCGCCAGCGCCGCCGAGGCGGAGCCGGTGCGCATCACGCCACCCGCACCGTAGCCGTTCGCGTCCGTGCCCATTGCATTCGCGCTGTAGCTGAAGAGCAGCGGGTCCTGCAGGCCGGCGGGGCGCTCACTCGCGTACGGGGTCGGCGTGCCGCTCGGGCAGACAAAAAGCTGACGGTTGTTGACGTACGGCTGCACCATGTCGTCCCACCAGTAGAGCCCGGCGGAGCGGTAGTAGTTTGGCGGGAACTTCTCTTCGTAGTCCTGCACGTACATCAGAACGCCCAGTGAGATCTGCTTCATGTTGGAGAGACAGTTCGTCTGTCGTGCCTTCTCCCGCGCCCGGGCAAAGACCGGGAACAGGATTGCTGCCAGGATCGCGATGATTGCGATGACTACCAGCAGTTCGATCAGAGTAAAGCCGCGCCTTGTCATAGATCACACTCCGTTACGCCCGAATTCGTTGCTCGGTACGACAGCGCATTCCCAACTGAATTCGCGGTCCTCCCTTCAGCAGGTAACACACATAGCACCGTGGTTCGCCTGCTCTATATTTATTGACTCTTAAGACAGTGTGGAAGTTCGCCTGAACCGCTGATAGAACGCCATCCGTGTGGTGACTATCGTGGCGGGGCACAAGATCCGGCCGGGGCGCAATCGGCGTCGCCCCGGCCGGGGAAATGCGGGTCGCGAACTGAGGGGGCTACTCCACACCGGAGATGCTCCACATGAACGGCTCGCTGCCCTTCATTGACTTCACGTGACCGTCCGCGAACGCCCAGTTGGCCATGTCATTGTGCTTGAAGCCGATGTAGCCGGGGCTGGCGGCGAAACAGTCAGTCCTCTCCGCTCGCGTGATCTCCCGGCCCGGAGTCGAAGTGTGTCCCACATCAACTATAAGGATACACTCCGCCGGTCTCTTGACGTCACCGATCGCGGCCACGTACGAGCCGTTGCGCATCGGCCCACCGGCGCCATATCCGCCCGCACCCGATCCTGGTGGCCCAACGCCCATCGCATTGCAGTCATAGGTGAACTCCAGCGCCTCGGGGTACTCGGGCGGGCGAGCGTAGGTGTACTGGTAGCGCGTGGAACTCGGGCAGATGAAGAGCTGTCGGTTCATCACGTAAGGTTGGGTCAGGTCTTCCCACCAGCGCAGTTGAGCGCTCGGTGCACCGTAGGCAAACATCGGCGGGAACCGCTCGTCGTAGTCCTGCACATACATGAGGATTCCGGTGGCGATCTGCTTCAGGTTGCTCTGACAGCTTGACTGCCGGGCCTTCTCCCGGGCCCTGGCGAAGACGGGGAACAGGATCGCTGCGAGGATCGCAATGATCGCGATAACCACAAGCAGCTCGATCAGCGTAAAGCCCCTCTTCGTCATAGCACTACCTCCCTCTTAAGATGCAGTGACGCTTATAGGCCCCCCTTCCACGCTTGCGCATTTCACACCTCCTGATGCGCAAGTACTTTTTTTGCGGCATCCAGCAGACCGGAATCTTGCTCTTCAGCTTGACAAACGAACGCTTGTTCGATAGCATGTCCGGGCCGTCGGCAGAACAGGGGGCTGGTCCTGATGTTGATGCGCTCACTCGAGGCACACGATGTGCCTGAAGCCGTACTTGATGCGTGGGAGAGTCACTGCGGCCGGGAACTTCTGCCCGTGCAGGAGCTGGCGGTGAAGGCGGGAGTGCTTGCAGGCCGCAGTCTGCTCGTCTCCTCCCCGACCAGTTCGGGGAAGACCTTCGTGGGCGAGATGGCGGCGATACAGGCGGCGCTGTCGGGCAGGCGCGTCGTCTACCTTGTGCCGACGCGGGCGCTTGCTGAGGCGAAGTACCGGCAGTTCTGCGCCCGCTACGAGCCGGTCGGCTTGAGCGTGGCGATCGCGACGCGCGATCGCCGCCACCAGCACGACCGGGTAGCGCGAGGTGACTTCGATCTCGTTGTGGCGGTACCGGAGAAGCTGCGGGCGTTGCTGGCAGCGCGACCGGGCCTCGCTGAGGTCATCGGCACCGTGGTGGCCGATGAGCTGCAGGTGCTGGCCGACCCGGAACGCGGACCATGCCTCGAGCTACTGCTTGGCGATCTCGTCGCTGCGGCCCCCGAACTGCAGGTTGTCGGCCTGTCGGCGGTGCTGGGCGAGGCTCAGCAGGTGGCCCAGTGGCTGGGCGCTGAGCTTCTGCGCGATGATCGGCGGCCGGTGGAGCTTCGCCGCGGGGTGCTCGAGGGCGGCAGCTATCACTACCGCCAGCACAATGACGGAGCCGAGGGCACTGAGAAGTGGCCGGAGCTTGCTGAGGGTCCTGCCGATCCCGGCGAACGGATGGCGCAGGTGGCTGCCGCGCTGGCGGAGCGCGACGGCTCGGCGCTGATCTTCGTGCGTGACAGGCGCACCACGGAGTTGATGGCGCGCGCGATTGCGCAGATGGGGCAG
>JAAYJW010000072.1 GCA_012522765.1 candidate division WS1 bacterium
AGCTTTACGTGGCCGGACGAGGGCTACGGTGACGGGTTCGTGGACCTCATGGCGATCGGGCTCGGTGACACTCCCGGAGCAGTGCGGCAGACGTATGCCTTCAGGCCGGCAGTGGAACTGACGCTGGAGGCCGCCGATCCCTCTACGCCGATGGCGGAGCGCATTCTCACCGCCCGCTGTCACAACAACTCCTCCACGCTGAGGCACCTGCGGATGCGGATCGAGGCGGGCGATGACGACTGGTCGCTGACACCCGCGCAATGGCGTGAGGTTGATGTGCCGCCGAACACCTCGACGATCGAGGAATTCACGATTCGCGCGCCGGAGGGCACCATTCGCATGGAAGAGATGAGGCTGGTGGCTGAGGCGGAGGCACAGCGCTTTGAGACAACGGCAGTGGCGCTCTGCGGAGGCCCGGAGGAGCTTGCGAACAACCTCGCCCGAGCGGAGGGCGTGCAGCTCAACGTTGACAGCAGCTACACCGGCTACACGCCGACGGTTCTGAATGATGGGCTGCTCTGGCCGACAGGGGTGCACTGGACGCAACATGCGTGGGCCTCGGCGGACACAGCCGACGATCACTGGATTGAGCTGACATGGCCGGCGCCAGTGAGGCTGGGCCGCGTCATCATCTACTGGAACGTGGAGGACGCTCAGGTGTATGCCCCGCGCGAGGTGCGCGTTGAGGTGGAGCGCGATGGCGAACTGATGCCGCTGGCGACTGCCGAGCCGGCGCCTGGTGATGCAGCGACGACTGTGCTGCTCTCGCCCACCGAGACGCGGCGGATCCGGATCGTCCAGCCTGCGGCGATGGGGTCTGTGCACCGACCGAATCTGATGTGGGTGACGGAGGTGCAGGTGGGAGGATAGCTGGAGGTTGGAAGCTACGGCTGGAGGTATCGGGGCGCCTGCGCGGAAACTGTGCGTGCCTCGCCGCACGTCGCAATCCGGCAGGCGTGAGTGAACTACCCGATCTCCCGTTCGGAGCGTGACCACATGGCCCGTATCTCACTTCTCGCTGCAATCCTCCTGTTCGGCAGCCTCACGTGCGCGATAGCTGATTTTACGCTGGTGGATGGCGGCAAGCCGGTCGCGACCATCTACCACCTCGATCAGGAGGGAGGCGCTGAGATTGCCGCCGAACTGCAGCATTACATTGAGGCGATCTCCGGCGCGCGCATCAACGTCGAGGAGGTCTCGCTGACCCAGCTCGTCGAGGATGTCGGCGGCGCCTCGGTGATGCTGCTCTACCATGAGGAAGCGCCCGGGGTGGCGGCGCTGACGACTCGCGGGCTGCCGGCCGAGGGCCTGCAGCCCGACGGCTTCGTGCAGACCTGCGACGGGCGAAGCGAGCTGCTCATCGCAGCGGGAGACCTCGCGGGCTTGCGCTACGGCGTCTACGATTTGCTGGAGCAGCTTGGGGTGCGCTGGTACATGCCGGGCGAGATGGGCGAGCACATCCCGCAGAAGGCGACCATCGCCTTTGATGAGTTCCAGAACGGCGAGAACCCGGACTTCGTACTGCGCGACATGTGGCTGGCATATGGCCAGCGCCCGGGGACTGAGAACGAGGACTACGCGCTCTGGCGGATGCGTAACAGGATGGGCGGCGTCAAGGCGAAGATGGGCCACGCCCTCGGCTCGATCATCAGCATGGAGGAGTTTGGCGAGACACACCCGGAGTATTTTCCGCTGATCAACGGCGAGCGCACCGTGACGAGCGGCCATGGCTGGCAGCCATGCACCTCGAACCCGGAGGTCGTCCTGATCGCGGCCGCAAAAGCGCGAGCGGCTTTCGACGAGGATCCCGATCTCTGGTCATTCTCGCTCTCGCCCAACGACGGCTGGGCCGGCTGGTGCGAGTGCGAAGAGTGCGTAGCTCTCGATCCGCCCGAGTTCCAGCAGGATCCACGGCATGGAAAGGCCCGCCGGATGCTCGTCTTCGCCAATGCGGTGGCGGAACTGCTCGAAGAGACACATCCTGACCGACACCTGGCGCTGTACGCCTATGCGCCTACCGTCGAGCCCCCAACCGACCTGAAGGCGCATCCACGGGTTGCCATCGCCGTGGCGCACTACGGCTCAGTCTCGGACAAGCTCCGGCCGATCACCGATCCCAACTCTCCGCGCAACGCGGGCTACATCCCGCTTGTGGAGGGCTGGGCAGAGGTAACCGATCAGATATTTGCCCGGGAGTATTACACTGGGTTGGTCAGCGAGACCGATGGTCTGGCGCGTGTGGCAACTGCGTGGGCCCTCGCCGAGGATATCCCGTGGTATCACGAACATAACGTCATCGGCATCAACTCCGAGGCGCTGGGCATGTGGGGCAACGTCGGCCTCAACTTCTACCTTGCCGCGAAGCTCATGTGGGACGTCGAGACGGACGTGCCGGCGGTGCTTGACGACTACTTCGCCGGGATGTACGGCCCCGCGGCGGCGCCGATGCGCCAGTACTTCGAAACGCTGCGCGACATCGCCCGCGAACGCTACCTCAAAGGCACGCTTTTCACCGATGAGGATTTCCCGCCCCTGCGCGAGTTGCTTGACAGCGCCCTGACATTGGCGGAGACGGACAAACAGCGGGCGCGCGTTCAGCTTTCACTCGATCACTTTGGGTATGTGCTGCTTCTGCGCCACATGTATGAGATAGCCGATGCGGACTCAATTGCGGCAGTCGCTGAGTTCGTCGAGGCGCATCCCGACAGCCTCGGCTTCGACCGGAAGATGCACCAGCGCGCCATCAAGCCGCCGGACCGCACCGAAGTGCCCACCGATCTGCGCTACGAGGGCCCGCAGGTAGTGCCCGCGTCTGATGAGGCGCCGGCTCCGGCCTCGTTTGACGCATCACCGGCTGTGCGAGGCACATCAATCTGGCTGGTTGTCCCTGAGCCGGGGGCAACCTTCGATGTCTCAGTGAGCCCGCGGCAGATGGGCCGTTACATGGAGCCCACGGGAGCCGATCTGCTGAGCCCGTCAGGCGAGACGATCGAGGTACTGAATGTCGGCGTGAAGACCACCGGGACGATCTCGGTGGAGGATGCCGCGGCCGGGATGTATGTGCTGCGAATGAACCCCGGCAGAATGGCGGCACATGCGAGATCCACCGCCCGAACCTTCGTCCTGTCCGGCGCATCGCAGAACTTCGTCGGCCCTACTCCGCGGCTCTACTTCCTACCTGATCCGGAGGCTGATGAGCTTCAGGTGCGGCTTGAGAGCACACCGCCGGGCGAGACAGCCGCGATCACCGTCTGGGATCCCTCAGGCGCCGAGGTGCTGTCGGGCCACACGCACGACAACGTGAGCGTGGTCGCACAGACGTTTGCCCTGACGGATGCCAATCGCGGCGCGTGGTCGCTGAAGATAGACAAGGTGCCGGACGGTTATATCGAGGATGCACTCGTGACGGTAAAGGGTGCTTTCCCCTACTTCGCCACCGATCCGGCGAGGCTTGTGCGTCCGGTGCAGTAGCAGCAGGAGCGACAGTAGTGCCCGTGCAGTGCCGGCAGTACCCTCTCGGGGGCATCACAGCATCGGAAGGTGAGTCAGATGAGTGAGAGCTTCGATCTTCCTCTTGTCAGCATTCGCGCAGAGAATCTCGCCGAAGGCTGGGAGCGGGCGGTGCTGGAGTGCTGGGAGCAGGGGGCGCGGATAGAGACGCAGTATGATCGCGAGGGCGATCCGCCGAGCCGCGATGTGTCGCTGGCGCTGGCGATCCGCGATCCATTCGCCGAACCGCGCATCCATCGCGCGCTGCCCGGCGGCATCTACGACCTTGAGGTGTATCGTCAGGAGGTAGTCTATGGCATCCACGATCACTGGATAGACCCGGCGGCCGGAAAGTGGCAGTACACCTACCACGAACGCATTGAGGCCTACTCGCTCCCGGACGGGCGCGTCATCAACCAGCTTGACTACGTAGTGGACGCGCTGGCAGAGGCGCCGCACACCCGGCGGGCGCAGGCCGTCATCTGGAAGGTGTGGGAAGATGCCGGCATCCACGACCCCGCGTGCCTGCAGCGGATGTGGTTCCGCATGTATAACGACCGCCTCGTGATGGCTTGCCACATGCGCAGCAACGATGCATTCAAAGCGTCTTACATGAACATGTACGCCTTCACCGAACTGCAGCGGATGGTCGCCGAGCGGCTCTCGGAGCGGCTGGGGCGGGAGATCCGCGTCGGCCAGTACAATCACATGGTCGACTCGTATCACATCTACGGCTCCTACTTCGACGAGTTCGACGCGTTCC
>JAAYJW010000472.1 GCA_012522765.1 candidate division WS1 bacterium
CGCCCGGTTTCTTCGCCGACGACCGCGAGGTGCTCGCGCTGCTGGAGGTCGTCGCCGAGCGCGAGAGGCTTGTGTCGGTGCATACGCGCTCGCAGCGCGAGGAGTTCACCGACGCGATCCGCGAGATCGCGGCGCTGTCGCTGCAGGCGCAGGAGAACACCGGCGGCACTTTGCGGCTGCAGATAGACCACCTCAAGCGTTCCGGCCAGCGCTCGTGGGGCACGATGGACGAGCCGCTGGGGCTGATCGAGGACCTGCGCGAAGGCGGCCTCGACATCGCGTATGACATCTATCCGTACATCGCGGGCAGCAAGCACCTCGCCGGTTCACTGCCACGCTGGGTGCATGCTGGCGGCTCAGCCGCGATGCTCGAACGAATCGCCCAGCCTGAGACCCGCGAACGCCTGCGCACTGAGCTTGCCGAGTTTGAGGCGGGCCAGCGCGACAGCAACCCCTTCGAGCTTGACTTCGACCGCATCCTCATCACCGACGTCGGCTCCGAGGCCAACGCCGCTGCGATCGGCAAGCGCCTTGATGAACTCGCTGCCGAGCGCGGCGAGGACCCGGTGGATGCGTATCTCAACCTGCTGATCGAGGAGAAGGCGCATGTCAGCGCGGTCTTCTTCTCCATGAGCGAGGAGGACATGCGGGCGGGCCTCGTGCATCCGCTGGGCGCGATAGCCACCGACGGTCTCGCCTTCGCACCATCGGGTCCGGCGCATCTTGGCAACCCGCACCCGCGCTCCTACGGCACCTATCCGCGGCTCTTCGGGCATTACGTGCGCGAGGAGGGCCTGATGCCGCTGGAGGAGGCGGTCCGCAAGTGTACCTCATGGCCCGCAGAGCGGATGGGCCTGACCGATCGGGGGCGTATTGCGCACGGGCTGCGCGCCGACCTGATGGTCTTCGACCACCGGCGGATCTCCGAGCGAGCGACGTGGGACAACCCGCACCAGTTCCCGCGCGGGATCGAGTTCGTCCTCGTCGGTGGCAAGGTGGCGGTGGAGCAGGGGCGGCAGAATGCGGAGCGCTACGGCGGCGCGCTGCGGGCGTAGATGGGCGCCACGCGCTTCGCTTGACAGCCCGGCGGGGGGTGCGTACACTGCCGGACACACTCATCAGTTTGCAGCCGCCGTTGGAGGGCCGGATGAATAGCCGTATCTGCGTCTCCGCGCCGGGCAGGATCTGCCTCTTCGGCGAGCACCAGGACTTCCTTGGGCTCTCCGTGATTGCCTGCGCGATCAACCTCGACATTCGCATCAGTGGCACCCCGCGCGGCGACAGCATCTTCGCCATCAATATGCCGGATCTCGACCAGCGCGACGAGTTCGATGCCGCGACCGACGTGAAGTATCACGGTCGCCGCGATTACATCCGCGCTGCCACCAACGTAGTCCGCCGCCACGGCATCAGCTTCGAGCGCGGCTACGACTGCGAGATACGCGGCTCCATCCCGATCAACGCCGGCGCCTCAAGCTCCTCGGCTCTCACCGTCGCCTGGGTCAGTTTCGCCTGGGCAACGCAGACCGGGCGGCTGCCGGATACTCCCGAGGAGATCGCCCGCCTCGCGCATCTCGCGGAGGTCGTCGAGTTCGGTGAACCGGGCGGGATGATGGATCACTACACCTCGGCCGTCGGCGGGTTGCTTTACATCGACTGCCGCGAGCCCATCACCGTGGACCGCCTCCCCGCGCAGCTTGACGGCTTCGTCCTCGGCGATTCGCTGCAGCCCAAGGACACTACCGGAGTGCTTGGAGCAAGCCGCAAGGCCGTGGAGGCCGGACTGACGGTCCTGCGCAGGCGAATCCGGGACTTCGACTTTCGCACGACCGATCTCTCGGAGGTCGAGACATTCCTCGGCGAGATGAACGATGAGTCGCAGCGCAGGATCGTGGCGAACTTTCACAACCGCGAGATCTGCCGCGAGGCGCGGGAGTTGCTGGGCAGGCCGGACCCCTCACGCGAACGTATCGGCGCACTGCTCTATGCGCATCACGAGCAACTGCGCGACGGGATCGGTGTGTCCACGCCGAAGATAGACAGGATGCTTGATGCCGCGATGGAGGCGGGGGCGCTCGGCGGCAAAGTGAACGGCTCCGGCGGGGGTGGCACGATGTTCGCCTACGCGCCCGGTCACGAACATGAGGTCAAAGAGGCACTTGATGCCGCAGGCGGACGCGGGTTGGTCGTCAGCCCCCGCAGCGGCGCGACATTGATGGCCGAGGATCGCGGATAGAAGCGGAGGAGGACTCACGGTGAGCGCGCTGTCAGGCGAAATGAGCAGGCCGCTGAAGATAACGATCGCGGGTGTGCGGGGAGTGGTTGGGCAGACTCTTACCCCCGACCTGCTGGTGAACTTCAGCCAGGCATTCGGCACCTACGCCGGACCGGGGCGGGTGCTGGTGAGCAGGGATACCCGCTCGTCCGGGCGGATGGTGGCGCCATGCGTCTTCTCCGGGCTCACGGCGACCGGCTGCGAAGTGGTGGACCTTGGTGTCTGCCCCACGGCGGCGCTGCAGCTTGCGGTCGGGCGCTCTGATGCCGTCGGCGGAGTGGCTATCACCGCCGGCCACAACCCCGCGCAGTGGAATGCGCTCAAGTTCTGCCGCGATGATGGCATCTACCTCAACGCCAGGCAGGCCGAAGAGTTGCTCAACATCTACCATCAGAAGGAATTCACAAAGGCCGCATGGGATAAGCTGCCACCGGTGGGGACGGACCGGGCCGCGGGCGAGCGGCACCTGGAGGCAATCCGCGCGGAGGTTGACGTGGATGCCATCGGCGCCGCGGGCCTGAAGATCGCGGTAGACTGCGCCAACGGAGCCTGCGCGAGCTTCACTCCCGACTTCCTGCGCAGCCTCGGCTGCGAGGTGGTGGCGATCAACGACGACCCGGAGCTACCCTTCCCGCACGATCCGCTGCCGACACCATCGAACCTGAGCCAGCTTCGGGCCCTGGTGGCCGCCGCGGGCGCAGATGCGGGCTTCGCCCATGACGCCGATGGCGACAGGCTGGGACTCGTCACCGAGAGCGGCGAGGCGCCCGGTGACGAGTACACGCTCTGCCTCGCCACCGAGATGGTGCTCGGACGCGGTGATAAGGGCCCGGTGGTGACGAATCTCTCGACCACCATGGCGGTGGATGAGATCGCGCGTAAGCACGGACGCGACGTGATACGCACCGGCGTCGGGCAGGTCTTCATCGCGGAGGCGGCGGTCAACTACGAGGCCGCCATCGCCGGTGAGGGCTCCGGTGGCGTCGTCTTCCCACGCATCAACTACGCGCATGATTCCATCGCTACGCTCGCTCACATCCTCGGCCTGTTGGCCGAGCGAGAGGTGCCCATGTCGGCGCTGGTGGCGGAGGTGCCGAAGTACACGATCGTCAAGCGGGAGATCGCCTGTCCGCCGCAGCGCGCCTACAGCGTGCTGGAGGACCTGCGGCAGGACCTTGAGGTGTCGTGGGCCGAAGAGATCAACCTCGACGACGGCATCAAGCTCTCAGCCAGCGACCGGTGGGTGCATATCCGTGTGTCGATGACGGAGCCGAAGATCCGCGTGATCACCGAGGCACGGGCACAGGGCCTCGCGATGGACCTCGCCGACAAATATGTCCGCCGGGTGGAGCGGCTGCTGTAGTGCCAGGCATCTCAATCAGACACGAACGAACGTGCAAGACCGCGGTTGGAGGGTCATGATGGCTGGAATGCAGAGCCTGAAGATCGGTGTATCGGGTGTGCGTGGGATCGTCGGGCAATCGCTCACACCCCAGCTTGTTGTCGGCTTCGCCGAGGCATTCGGCACCTACCTCGATGGGGGGCTGGTGGTCATCGGCCGCGATCCGAGGCCGTCGGGAGAGATGGTGCTCAACGCGCTCACCGGCGGGCTGCTGTCCACCGGCTGCTCGGTCATAGACGTCGGCATCTGCCCCACGCCGACGATGCAGCACGCCGTGGTTGATCTCGGCGCCGACGGCGGGATAGCGATCACCGCGAGCCACCACCCCGCCGCGTGGAACGCGCTCAAGTTCTGCCGTGAGGACGGCGTCTTCCTCAATCAGTACCAGGCTGAGGAGCTACTCAACGTCTATCACCAGGGTGCCTTCGTATTGCGTCCCTACGATGCACTGGGGCGCGTGGGCGTTGATGAGGGCGCAGTCAACCGGCACCTGTCGAAGGTGCTCAGTTCCGTAGACCGCGAGGCCATCGCGGCGATGGCGCCGAAGGTGGTCATTGACAGCGTCAACGGGGCCGGAGCGGACTTCGCCGAGGGCCTGCTGCAGAAGATGGGTTGCGAGGTGATCGCGATCAATGACGTGCCCAACGGTCGCTTCCCGCGCGAGCCGGAGCCGCTCCCGGAGAACCTGGGGCAACTGTGCGATGCTGTGCGCGAGCACGGCGCGGACATCGGCTTCGCCCAGGATGCCGACGGCGACCGTCTCGCGATCGTCTCCGCGGAGGGCGAGGCCATCGGGGAGGAGTTCACGCTGGCCTTCGCCGCCGATGCGATGGCCGCGCGCGATGCCGAGGGGCCGCTGGTCACCAACCTCTCCACCAGCCGGCTGATCGAGGAGGTCGCCGAGCGCCACGGCCGCACGCTCCTGCGCACGAAGGTCGGCGAGGTGAACGTGGTCGAGCGGATGATCGCCACCGGCGCAGTCGGCGGTGGCGAGGGCAACGGCGGGGTCATTGACCCGAAGCTGCACTACTGCCGGGACAATCTCGCCGCCATGGCGCTGATCCTGCAGGCGATGGCGCAGCGCGACATGACTGTTGAGCAGTGGCGGCGGCAGTTCCGCACGTCCGCGATAGTCAAGGACCGACTCGACTGCCCGGCCGGGAAGACGCAGCGCGTGATCCTCGCACTGCGGCGGCACTACGAGGGCCGGGAGATAGACCTGACCGAGGGCGTGAAGGTGTTCTTCGATGGCGGGGCATGGATGCACGCGCGCCCGAGCAACACCGAACCGATCCTGCGCGTGATCGCCGAGGCCGATGACCGTGAGACCGCGCGCAGGCTGTGCGATGAGGCGCTGCAGGTCGCCGCAGAGGCCGGCTGCTGACTTACCGCAGGGGCCGCCACATGAGCGTGGCGGCCCCGGAAGACGTCGCTGGTTGGGTGCCGACTTAGACGATCTCCAGCCGCACGTCATGGCACTCGGCCATCGTCATCTTGACCGGGCAGGTCTCGGCGACTTTGAGGAACGCGGCCTTGCGGCGCTCATCGAAGTCCCCCTCCACCGAGGCCTTGATGTCAAGATACGGGCACATCGGGTCGCCGGGCGACCAGTCAGTCTCGGCCCAGACCTTGATCTCGCCGGCATCCAGCTCGTGCTCTGTGCAGAACTTGCGCAGCATGGCAGCAATGCACATGCAGATGGAACTGACGAACAGCTCCACCGGGTTCATCGTTCGGTCCCCGACGGGCTTGTCGGCTCCGAAGATGATGCTCAGTTCCATCCCGCTGCTCGACTTTGCCTCGTAGTTCAACCCCTGATTCGAGACATTGATCTCCATGTCATGGCCTCCCGACATGTGGCTGGTGGTGTGCGCGCCGCGAACGTTCGCTACAAACTAATTCCGCAGGCCAGGGCGCTCTTCCTGCACGATTCAAGCTTCTTTGCACTCCGCCTCTGCGCATGATATACTCCGGCAGAGACAGCAATGCGTATACTCGGAATCGACACAGGGCTCGCTGAGACCGGCTACGGCATCATCGATGTCGAAGCCGGCGCCTGCCGCATCGTCGAGGGCGGCGTCATCACTACCGCCTCTGATGAGCCCCTCACCATCCGGCTCTGCCGCATTCATGAGGCTCTCTGTCAGATCCTCGACGAATTCCCGGTGGATCAGGTCGTCGTCGAGGACCTCTACGCCGAGTACCCTCACCCGCGGACGGCGATCATGATGGGGCATGCCCGGGGCGTAGTGATCCTCGCCGCAGCGCAGCGGTCAATCATCGTGGAGAGCTACCCCGCGTCCCTGGTGAAGAAGTCGCTCACCGGGAACGGCCGCGCGTCCAAGGAACAGGTGCGACAGATGGTAGTGCGAGCTTTGAAGCTCACCGACCCGCCCTCGCCCGATCACGTCTCGGATGCGCTTGCCCTTGCGATCTGCCACGCCGCGCCGGTGCGAGTGAGCCCGGTCGCCGGGAAGAGCCGCTCACGGGCCATGCCGGCCGCCGTGGCCGAGGCGATGGAGCGCGCGCGCGGTGAGCGGCGATGATTCGCTTCGTGCGCGGAGAGCTTGTGTCCATCGCCGACGACCACGCCATCATTGACGTGGGCGGCGTCGGCTACGAGGTCACCATCTCCCCGCCGCTGGCGGCTTCGCTACGCGAGCGCGGCACCGGCTCAACCGTCAGGGTCTTCACGTACCACTGCGAGCGAGGCGGGGCGGCAGGCTCGGGCATCCCGATGCTGGTGGGCTTCGGCAGCGAACTCGAGCGTGACTTCTTCGTTGAACTGCTCAGCGTCCCGCAGCTTGGTCCTGTCGGGGCATGCAAGGCGATGGCGGTGCCGGTCGGCACGATCGCGAAGGCGATCTCGCTGGGTGATGAGACCGCGCTCAAGCGCCTGCCGGGGGTGGGCAAGCAGCGCGCGCGCGACATGATCAGCAAGCTGCAGGAGAAAATGACGCCCTACCTCGCAGCGGGCGAGGAGATGGCTGAGCGCCCCGCGGCAGATGAGCTTACCTCCGCCGCTCTGGCGATCCTGACGCAGCTTGGGATGTCGCAGGCGGAGGCGCTGCATCGCATCAGTGCGGTGCGCGAGGCGGAGCCGGAGATAGATGAAGCCGATGCGCTGGTGCGCGCAGTCTTCCGCAGGAAGTAAGGGGACCCGACATGGCCGATGAATCCGCGCGCCGGCGACTGGTCGGCGCAGATGCCGAGGGGGATGACACCGCCTCGATGGTGGCTCTGCGCCCACAGACGCTGGCCGAGTATGACGTCGGCCAGCGACGGCTGATTGACGGCCTCCGCGTCTCCATCACCGCGGCTCGCCAGCGTGGCGATGTGCTCGATCACGTGCTGCTTGATGGCCCCCCGGGCCTCGGGAAGACCACGCTCGCGCATATCATCGCCAACGAGATGGGCGGCGAGTTTCAGATGCACTCGGGGCCGGCGCTGGAGCGGGCCTCCGACCTCGTCGGCATCCTCACCAACCTCGACCGCGGCGACATCATGTTCATTGACGAGATCCACCGCCTGCCGCGAGTGGTGGAGGAGTATCTCTACTCGGCGATGGAGGACTTCCGCATCGACTTCGTCGTGGACAGCGGCCCCTACGCGAAGACCATCCCGCTGGAGCTTGCGCCCTTCACGCTGGTGGGCGCGACCACTCGCGCGGGGCTGCTCACCCCGCCGCTGCGCAACCGCTTCGGCATCTTCCACCACCTCGACTTTTACACGCCCGAGCAGCTTGAGAAGATCGTGCAGCGCTCGGCGCTGATCCTCGGCGTGGAGCTTCAGCCTGAGGGGGCGCGGCAGATCGCCTGCCGCTCGCGAGGCACCGCGCGCGTCGTCAACCGCCTGCTGCGGCGGGTGCGCGACTACGCGCAGATCATGGGCGACGGGCGGATCACGGGCGAGATGGCCTGCGAGGCGCTGGAGGCGCTGGGCGTGGATGAGCAGGGCCTCGACGATCTCGACCGCAAGTACCTTCGGGCGCTGATCGACTACTACGGCGGTGGCCCGGCGGGGGCGAACGCTCTCGCGGCCACGCTCAACGAAGAGACCGACACGCTTGAGGACGTCGTGGAGCCCTACCTGCTGAAGATCGGCTTCGTGATTCGCACGCCGCGGGGCCGAATGGCCACCGTCCGCTCCTACGAACACCTGGGCATTGCGGGCAAGCCGCCCGAGCCACAGGGTCCGCAGGCGAACCTGCCGCTGCAGTAGCCGGCCACTCTACGGCCACTGCAGGAGCGGTGGCCCATGCAACTCATACGGAGGACCATCGTGACTTTCACCATCCTCGGAACCGCCGCTGCTGAGGGCTGGCCCGCACTGTGGTGCCCCTGCGACGCCTGCGCAAAAGCCCGCAAACTCGGCGGCAAAGACATCCGCCGCCGCAGCGCCTATCAGCTTGATGAGCGGATTCACATCGACTTCGGCCCCGACTCCTACGCGCAAATGCTCGAGTTCGGTCTGAGCTACCATCGCCTCGAGCACCTGCTCATCACGCACTCGCATGCCGACCACCTCTTCCCGACTGAGCTGCAGTACCGCTCCCGCGGCTTTGTGCCCGATGGGGTCGGGACAGAGCTGACCATCCACGGGAACGCGCACGTTGAGCGGCGCATTCGCGACGAGGTGGACCTCGCGAAATGCGAGGCGCGCTTCGTGCCCGTGACGCTCTTCGAGCCGATCGATCTCGGCGAGGGCGTGATCGCCACCCCGCTGCTCGCCGATCATGCGGGCGACGATGAGATGGCGGTGAACTACCTCCTCGAACGCGAAGGGCGCGCGCTGCTGCAGGGCAATGACAGCGGCTGGTGGCCGGACGAGACGTGGGAGTTCCTCGCGACGAAGACGCTCGACATTGCTCTGATCGAGTGTACCTACGGCCCCAGGGACGCGAGGCGGCATCATCTCGGCGTCAACCAGGTGGTGGAGGTGCGTGACGAGCTACTCAAGCTCGGCACCATCAACTCGGAAACGCGAGTAATCGCCACGCACTTCTCACACAACGGCGGCTGGCTCTACGCGCAGCTTGAGGACTTCCTGCGGCCACACGGCATTGAAGTGGCCTGGGACGGCATGCAACTTGAGCTGTGAGGGCACCGTCTGAGGCTTTACAAGCGTCGGCACTCCGCATCAGTCGGTCAGGAGGTGCGGCATGAGACCCCTCATGCTTCTGCTACTTATCCTGCTCACCACCACGATCCTCCCGGCGGAGGACGCCACGCTGTTGCATGCCTGCGATGCGCTTGAGGGCGCCTCCATCAGCACGGGCGGCAACTGGCCCGACACCCAACTGGTGGTGAGC
>JAAYJW010000473.1 GCA_012522765.1 candidate division WS1 bacterium
CGGCGGGCGGCTGCGAGCTTACTCTCCCCGGTGGCGGCGGCACGGTGCTGATGCAGGGAGACGAAGCGACCCTGCGCGCGCTGCGGGCGGAGCTTGGTCTGTGAGCGACGTCGTTGCCCAGCCGTTCTGGAGGGGAGGGGCTTTCAGCCGCTCCCACGGCCCAGGACAACTCATCGGCGCCGCTGAAGCGCCGCCGCTCCAGAACGGCACGGCCGACGCCGTCTCCGTCTTTGCCGCCGTTGGAGGTATCCCTTCCGGCGGCGGCGAACTACCGTCCGTCAGACCCACCGCAACTCATAGTCGGGCCTCCGCGCCCGGCTGATAACTGATGTACGAGAAGCTTAGGAGGAATCGACGTGGCACAAGCACGCATTGGCGTAATCGGTCTCGGCGAGTTCGGTATTCAGCACCTGCGCTGTTTCCGCCAGATGGGCTACTGGGGCGAGGCACAGCTTGTCGCGGCATGCGACATGAACGAGGAACTGCTCCAGAAGCGGCAGGAGGAGTTCGGCTTCAACGCCTACACCGACTTCCGGGAGATGTTCGACAAGGAAAACCTTGACGGCGTCACCGTCGTCACCCCCGACTATCTGCACAAGATGTTCGTAGTCGAGGCCGCTGAGCGCGGCATCCACGTGCTGAGCGAGAAGCCGCTGGATGTCACCATGGAGGGCTGCCGCGAGATGATCGAAGTCTCGGAGAAGGGCGGTATCCTCCTGCAGGTGGACTTCCACAAGCGCTTCGACGAGTATCACATCGCGATGCGCCAGAAGATCGAGGCCGGCGACCTCGGCGAGATCGAGTATGGCTACGCGCACATGGAGGACCGGATCGAGGTCCCGCGCGACTGGTGGCCGCGGGCCGCGGAGAAGTCCTCGCCCGCGTGGTTCCTCGGCATCCACTTCTACGACCTCGCGCGCTTCCTGATGGGCGGCGCGAAGGGCGTGCGCGTATGGGCGACCGGCGCGCGCAAGAAGCTCCCGAGCCTCGGCGTGGAAGCGTGGGACAGCATCTCCGCGAAGGTCGAGTTCGACAACGGCTCGACGGTCATGTTCGACACCTCGTGGATCATGCCCGACCCGTTTGAGGCGATCGTCAACCAGGGCATCCGCCTCGTCGGCACCGAGGGCATGCTCGAGTGCGACTCGCAGGATCGCGGGACGATCACCTGCACCTACGGCGAGGGCATGGCGACGCACAACAAGAGCTTCCTGCGCGAGAAGCAGGACAAGCAGGGCCGGCAGATCTTCGAGGGCTACGGGATGGACTCGATCGCGGACTTCGCGCGGAACGTCAACGTGCTGATTGACGGCGGCTCCATCGCGGACCTCGGCGAGTTCCCGACGGCGTATGATGGCCTTGAGGCGACGCGCATCGGCGTCGGCGTCCACAAGAGCCTCGACACTGGCGAGCTTGTTGACCTGACGGAGCTTTAGGCCGCGCAAGCACCTCGGACCGACCACCCGCGGCGGCCCCGGAGATTCCGGGGCCGCCGTTGCTGTACGCAAAGGTTGGCGGGGTGGCGTGCGTCTTCCGCAGTGTCGTGACCAGGGCGGATGTCGATTGCGACGTGGCGTCGCTGCACACGCTTCAACACGTGATAGCATCGCTGCTGCTGCACGAGGGCTGCGACCTCGTGTCGATACAGGAACTGCTCGGGCATGCTGACCTATTGAGCACCGCGATTTACCTGCACATGGACGCTTCGCATCTGCAGAGCGCGGTGGAGAAGCATCCGCTCAGTGAAGCAGCGCGCGCGATGGCCTGACGGCGCGGGCGCTGACTTTCGACCGGAAAGCCCTCCGCCCCGTTTCAAGGCGGCCGTAGGGAGGCCTGTCAAGGCTCGCGAAGCGACCCCGAAGGGGCTTGGCCTTGACTGGCTGACCGACGCCGCTACAATCCGTTTGCGGAGGGCCGACGGTCGCCGCTGTGCGGGTGGCGGCTTCGGAAAGCGTCTCACGGAGGACGTAGGGAGAGGGTGGCGAATAGGCTGGCATGACTTGATCGAGGTGCAGATGAGACGGTCAAAGGAGGGGTATGAACCATGACTGTAGCGGATGAGGGAGATGTCTACTGGGAGTTGTATCAGCTGATCGTCGAATACGGAAGAAGCGGGGATCCCTTCAGAGAAGCGATTGCCATGCGCTTGTTCGCGGTGAAGCCGGGGAATGTGCCGCTAGCAGAGTGCTGGGATGTACTGAAGGGCATCTTCATGAGAACCGACTGGTTTGTGGAAGAGGCGGGAGTCCACGCGGCCCTGGCTGAAGCGATAGTGGCGGCGTGGCCCTACCTGGAGGGAGACAGGTACTACGAAGCGATCGACATACTTGAGAGGTACTGCAAGAAGGTGCCACCGGGGGAAGGTAACTCTGAGTTCTTTCTGTCGGTGAGCGAGCGAGCGTTGGAGGAACTCCGGAGTCAGGGACCGTTGCCGTACGGATTCGCCCCACCTCATGTTCCCGACGAAGCAGTGGCAAGAGAACAGATGGAGCTTGTGGAACGCATGAAGGCGGAAGATGGAATCGTCGATAAGGAACAGTCGGGGATGGCGGGCATGGGTGGCGCAGATGAGGGCATGGCGTTTGAGGATGTGGGAGAGGGCGAGGCGGCACAGACCAAGATGGAACAGAAAGAGGATGTGAAGGGACCCTCGTGGCTGGTGAGAGATTTGGCAGCGCAGGTCAGAGAGGTTTCGATGAAAGTGACGGGACTCGACGCGACAGTGTCGCATGTATCTGATGGAATGAGTGGTTACAAGGAGGATGTCGAGAGCCGAGTTCAGACTGCTCTGAGGCTCGGACAGATCGCTGTCGGCGGACTGCTCACGCTGCTGATAGCTGCCGTCATCGCGTTGGTTAAGCACTATATAGTTGATGGTGCTGGAGGGGCATAACGCCCCCCCCAGCGGCTCAGTCGGGATAGAGCGGATGGCGCTCCCCGTCCTGTGGCGTCTCGGGATAGCTGGGGTTAGCCTCGCGAATTCGGCTACACTGCCAGCCATCGAGCGGGCCTCCGTCACACCCGGCCTGGGGGCAGCAGAATCCATTCGAGTCCCAGTCCTCAGATCGGCTCACCCGCTCACAGTGCAGCCACCGCGCCCACGCATCACGCTTCTGGTCGCTCATCGTCATCTTCCTCTTTCGCTGCTGATGATGTGTCCTCGCAGGCCGGAGTCCCGCGGGAGGGATGTAATCCCTCCCCTCCAAACGTCCGGGCGAGGACTGCCTCGGCCGACCACACCCCGGTTTGACTTCCCTCACGCTCCCGGCTATACTTGCCTTCAGGTCGGGTGGGGTGGCGCGAAGAGCGCCCCGTCGCCCGTCGTTTCGCTTGTACGGCCCCTCACCGGGCCTCGATGATAACGAAGCAGAGAGGCGAGAGACATGCCCAAGATCATAACCTCCGA
>JAAYJW010000474.1 GCA_012522765.1 candidate division WS1 bacterium
AGATCGAGCACCAGCGGCTTGCCGGGGAAGTTGCTGTAGCGCGCCAGCAGCGCGTAGCCCATGACGGCGCCGTCCTCTGACGCGAGCACCCTGAAGTCGCTCACGCGGCCCTCGTGCATCGCCCGCCGCACCTGAACGTACTGGCCCTCGAAGCCGCCGAAGCCGTAGATGCCGAGCCAGACGCTGCGCAGGTGCCAGCCGCTATTGATCTCCGAAAGCGCCTCCAGCGCGGCCCAGTCGCCCCAGTTGGTCTCGCGGACCTCCACCGGGCGCGGCTCGAACTGCCTGCCGACGAAGCCATCCTCCAGCACCCACGCCATCGTGCCGGTCTCACGATAGCCGACAAAGCCCCACGAGGCGTAGATGTGATAGGGCGGTGTGTCGTAGCCGGTGTGCAGGAACATTGCGCGGCCGCTACGGGCGCGGAAATCCTCCGTCAGCGCCTCCATCAGGTGCGAGCAGATGCCTTTGCGCCGCTGCTCAGGCGGGGTGAAGACATGGCCGAGGATGCCGATCGGCGGGTCCATCGACTCGATGGTCATGATGTTGCCGACGATCTGCCCGTCCACCACGCCCTCGTAGTAGTACTGCTTCGCACCCTCCAGGCCCTGATCGAAAGCGATCTCCATCTGCCACTGCCACGGCTGGCCCTTGTGCCCGAGGAAGGGCAGGATGCGATCTTTCCACGCGCTCTCGGGCGGCACCACGCGCACGATCTCCATCCGCTCGCCCGACTTGAGTTCGACTGTGCCGAGTGTATCAACCATGGCTGCAGCCTCGATTCAATGGTGCGTCATGCTGTCCCGTGGCTCGGACACTCCTGTCCGAGCGGAGTTCATCGCTGTCGCAAGCCGTATCCGTTGGCCCCGGCGCCCTCGCCGGAAGCGCCGCAAAGCCGCGAGCAAAGTAGTCAGCCGCCCACGTGACTCGCCCGGCTCCGATTGCCCCGAGAAAGAACCAGATTTCTCCGTAGAGCGGGCGCCCTCGCCCGCTCCCGAAACGTAACCCGAGCCATGCCTCGGCCCGTGTGGCGTTTTCACCGAAGTCTCGCCCAATCCGGCGTACCAACAGACCCCTCACGCCGTCAGCGAGCGGGCGTGGGCGCCCGCTCTACACAATGTCATGGACACGGCGCTGCGCGCCGTCCCCTGCGAGGGCGCAGGGGCCACAACGACGACGACAACGGCAAAGGGCGAACGACTCGACGCATCTAAAGATGCGTCGCTCCGAACGACAAACGACCACCTACCCCAGCGGGTCGCGGATCTCGATCTCCCCGTCGCCGAGGAAGGCGGTGACGGGGCTGCCGTCTCCTGCCTGAGTGTACGCCAGATTCAGGTCCGCCACCTCCTGCGCCGCGTCAATAAGTGCCACCGTGCTGCGCTGAGAGGCCGCGGTGGGATAGTCGCCCGCAAGCTCCTCAAGCCCCGCGCCGAGGAAGCGCCGCCGGATGATCGCCGAAAGTCCGGCAAGCAGCGAGTCTTTACCATAGCCCTTCATCTCATCAAAGCGCTCGTACGCGGGGGTGAGGCCGTTGAAGAACGGGTTCGTGGTGCGTGAGCCCTCGCCGCTGATCGTGTAGCGCAGACCACGATCCTGCTGATCCATGAATGCGCTGCCGAGCGTCCCGAAGACCTTGATTTCCTGGTTCACCGGGCCCTCGAAGTCAGCCGGGTTCACCCACGCGTTCTCATACACCGCCTCCATCCCGTTGTCATAGGTCACCTTGACCTGGATAGAGTCGAAGGTATCAATCGGCTTCGGCTCGCCGGCGTCGGGGTCCGTCCAGTTCACCAGCAGCTTCTTCTGCCCCGTCGCGTGCAGGGAGATCGGTTCCACGCCGAGGTAGTAGCTCACGACGTCGGTCCAGTGGCAGCCAACGTAGCTGAAGGGATTGGAGCGCGCGGCCCACTTGAAGACCTCGGTGGAGACCTCCAGCGGCTCCTCCAGCACCGCGCGGACGAAGTTGATCTCGCCCATTCGCGGCACGAGGTCGCGGAAGAGCTTCACGTTCATCGGGTCGTAGCGCTTGTGCATGTCACAGGCAACGATGCGATCGGCCCCCTCGGCAGCGGCGATGATCTCGTCCGCCTGCTCCAGCGACAGGCACAGCGGCTTCTCGCTGATGACGTCGAGACCGTGGGAGAGTGCGCCGATGATCGGCGGGTAGTGCAGGTCGTCGGGTGTGGCGACCATCAGCACGTCGGGCTGCGCCTCGGCGATGATCTCCTCCCAGACGCGCTCCCCGTAGAACGGGCGTATGCGGGTGTCGGGCACGCCCTGTCGGTACCAGTCGCAGATGGCGCCGGCGGTCCCGCGTTGGGGTGAGTGAGTGCCGATGGCGACGAACTCGACCTGCACATCGGCGAGGTCGCGCGCATAACGTCCCTGGCCGATGCTGCCAAGGTAGGGCGCGATGCCGTAGCGCTCGAAGTCCATGATCGCCTGCCCGATGACATCCTCGAAGAACATCCCGCCGCCCACGACGGCGACGCGAAGGGTTTGCTGGTTCATGAATGTACCTCCCGTCTCAATTGCATGACAGGCGGAGATTCGCCGGATGGGGCGCGTGGTCCTTTGCGCGGGGGGGTGCCACATGAACGACTGCGGCAACGGCGCCTCCGCCAACGACCTACAGCTCCCTTACGCGTCCCATGTGCCACGGGCGCCCTCGCCCGTGGGTTGTTCGCATGACCGCTTCGTACCGCACGACGCACGGGCGAGGGCGCCCGTGCCACATGAACAACAACAGCAACGGCGACGGCGCCTCCCCCGCCCTCACCCGCTTCGCGGGATCGGGCACCCCTCCCGTTGGGAGGGGGCTTGCGAACAGTTGCGCGAAAGAGACAGTTCTGACCGTCGCTAAGGGTTGAGTCCTCCCCCTCATCCCGAAGGGAGAGGGGGCCGGGGGGAGAGGAGCCGTTCAAGAGCAAAGACCACCGCCCCTCCCTCGCTCACAACCGCCCACCCACAAAGGCCCTCTCGTCCCGGTGGCGAATACTCCCTCCGGCCGATCAGCGTCCGTCGGAGGTGATCTCGATGCAGCTCACCGACAAGCAACTCGCCCGCCTGCTGGAGCAGCACGACATGCTGTGGGACGCGCCGCCCCTCGAGTGGAACACCGGTATCCCTCTGGCGAACGGCCACATCGGCGCACTCATCTGGGGTGACGGTGAGCCGCTGAAGATCACCCTCGACAAGTATGACTGCTGGGAACTGCGCGAGCAGGTGCCTGACCCAACGGTTTACAACTACCAGCACCTGCGTGAACTTGTCGCCGCCGGTGATGAGGACGGCGCGCAGCAGGACATGGTCAAGCGCTGGCGCATCCCGGAGAAGCCCCATCCCACGCGACTTCCGATGCCGCGCGTCGAGATCACGCTACCGGGCGCTGAGGAGTTCTCCGCTCGCCTCCACCTAATGCGCGGAAGCGCTCGCGGCAGGGTTGAGACTCCGCGCGGCGACTTTGTCTGGCAGGCGCTCATCCCGCCCGATGCAAACCTGCTGCTGATGGAGATCGATTCACCGGAAAAAGCCGCGCTGCCGAAGGTGAAGGTCTCGCTCGACCACCTGAGCGATGACGCGAAGCAGACGCTCAAAAACTGGGGCTACAAGGCCCCGGAGACCGGACAGGAGGATCACGGCTCGCACTGGCTGCGGCTGAAGTTCCCGGCCGGTGGCGAGTATGTCGTGGCATGGCGGCTGCAGAAGACGCAGCGCGGCGCGCTGCTTGCGGTGGCCGTGCTGAGCCACCATGATGCGCAGAAGCCGCTGCAGGAGGCGCTGCGACTGGTGCGCGAGCCGAAGCTTGCGACCCGCCGCGAGGCGAACGAACGGTGGTGGCGCGACTGGTGGCGCAAGTCGTGGCTGACCGTCCCCGACCCGTGGCTGGAGAACCTGTGGTATGCGGAGATGTACAAGCTCGGCTGCTGCAGCCGGCCCGGTGGGCTGCCGATCACCCTGCAGGGGCTGTGGACCGCCGATGGCGTCATGCCGCCGTGGTCGGGCGACTATCACCTCGACATGAACGTGCAGGAAAGCTACTGGCCGGTCTATGCGAGCAATCACCTCGACGCCGGCCTGCCGCTTTACGTCAACTTCAGCAGGTGCCTGCCGCGCTGGCGCAAGGATGCGCAGACCTTCTTCGGCTTCGATGGCCTCTGGAGCGGCTGCGCGATCGCACCTGATGGCTCACACGTGCATGGCTATCATGGCGCAGAATACTGGCCGGGCAATGTCGCGTGGCTCGCGCATCACTACTGGCTGCACTGGCTCTACACGCGCGACGAGGATTTCCTGCGCCAGCAGGCGCTGCCGATCATGCGCGGTTCGATGCAGACCTACATGAACCTGCTCGAAGAGGATGAGGAGGGGGTGCTGCATCTCCCGCTCGGCTACGCGCCGGAGTGGGGCGAGGGGAGCGTCAAGCGCTACGCTCCCGACCCCGCCTGCGACATCGCTCTGATCCGCTGGCTGGGCGAGAGCCTGCTCGAGGCCACGGAGAGGCTCGGCCTGCATGACGCGGAGCGCCTCCAGTGGCAGCGGACGATGCTCCACCTGACCGACTACCCACGCGGAGAAACCGGGATACAGGTGACCGCGAAAGATCCCCTTTACGAAAGCCACCGGCATCATTCGCACCTGATGGCGATCTATCCGCTCGGGGTGCTCAACATCGAGCAGAGCGAGGAGGCAAACGCGCTCGTCCAACGCTCGATCCTCCACTGGATAGACATGGGCACGGGAAAGTGGACGGGCTGGGCCTTCCCATGGGCATCGCTGATCGCTTCGCGCGGAGGGCTTGACAACATGGCGGCGGACATGCTCCAGCGCTACCGGGCTTTCATCACGCCGAACACATTCCACGTCAACGGTGACTACCGCGCGTTCGGGCACTCCCTCATGCGTTACAACCCGATGACGCTGGAGGCCGGGTTCGCGGCTGCGGCGGCAATCATGGAGATGCTCCTGCAAAGCTGGAGCGGCACACTTCGCGTCTTCCCCACTCTTCCGGACGCATGGAGCGACGCCTACTTCGAGGACCTGCGCGCGGAGGGAGGCTTCGTAGTGAGCGCACTGCTTTCCGCCGCAGAAGTGCGCTACGTGCGCATCGCCAGCGAGGCGGGTGAGCGCTGCACGCTGCGTAACCCGTGGCCGCAGGCTGAGGTGACGCTACAGGGCCCCGGCGGAATGACTACCATCACGGGCGCTGATCTCACCTGGCCAACTGAAGCTGGCGCTGAATACATGCTCTACCCGGCCGACGAACCGCCTGAGGTGGGTGAGCTTGACCCTGAGCCGGTGCAGCGAGCGTCGTGGCAGTCGAACTGGTTCGGGGTGCAGCGCATGGTGAGGTTCTGACGCCGCACTCCAGCAGGACCCGGGGCGCCGTGCAGGGAATAGCCAGCAGTCGCGGATGATGACGCCCAACGAGCGTGAGCCAATGGATGCCCGACAGGTTGCCGAACAGCTTGAGATCACAGACTACATCGGCAGCATTGAGCCGGGCTGGGAGCAGTCGCAGGAGACAGCGGCGGCAGCTATGCCGCACATGCTCGCACCGGATTTCGTCGAGACCGCCTGCGAGGCGGCCTGCATAAGTTCTCAGTATCGCCCTGCGGTACTTGCTGCGGCTGCCGAGATCTCGCGCAACGAAGCCGCCTCTGCGCTGGCGCGGTACGCGTGGTACTGGCTGCACGGGACGCAGTACGATGGCGCGCGCATCAGAGCGCTGCCACGCCTCACGCACTCCCTCGGCGCTTCAGGCGGCCTGCTCTACCTGATCGCGCTGATCTCGGGCTTTGAGCGCATGCAGGAGGTCCATCGCCGCCACGCGATCCCCGAGGACGTGGTGCGCGACACGCTCTCGCAGATTGACCTCTACTTCCGCGAAACGATTGCCGAGCAGGGCTACCCGGAGGTCGTGCCGCACCTCGTCGCGTGGCTGATGAACCACTACCAGGGCATCATCTACCGCCTCGCGCGGCTGCAGTTCCAGTTCGGCGACAACCGCTACAGCATCCGCGTGTCCCGCAACCGGCAGACGAACGAGGTGCTGGCGCTGTCGGAGGATGGCGTGCGCTTCCGCCCCGACGGCCAGGTCCTGCGGCCGGGCGATGACTGCGAGGGCTCGTGGGAGGCGCAACTTTCGGTTGCTGACGGCGTGGCGCAGGGCAACCCAATTCTGCCGCAGGGGCGCGCGCTGACAGACCAGGTGCGCCTGTCGCTTGACGAGTGGCAGCAGGTGCTCGCGCCGGGCGACCCGGTGCTTCATCTGCACATCCCCGGCGGCGAGCCGATGGCGTATGATGCCTGCGGCGAGGCGTTCCGGCAGGCGCTGGAGTTCTTCCCGCGACATTTCCCGGAGTATCGCTTCAACGCATTCATGTGCGGTTCGTGGATCCTCGACACCGCGCTGCAGGAGATCGCCGCCGAGACCTCCAACATGGTCCGCTTCCAGCGCGAGGTATACCTCTTCCCCATCGGCCTGCGCGACGACAGCCTCCCCAGCGGCCTCTTCGGCGGCCTGCTCCGGAAGATGCCTGAGGACCTGTCGCAGGCCCCGCGCGATACCTCGCTGCAGCGAGCGTATCTCGATGCGAGGGGGTCCGGCGGCCTCGTCAGCGGCGGCGGAGGGTGCTTTTTACTGCCCGAGGATGTAGACTGGGGCGCACAGGTGTATGTAAGGCAGCCTGGACACAGGGAGTGACATGGATGGCGAACCGAATCAGGCTCGGCGTCTTCGCGTCCGGCGGAGGCACGAACTTTCAGTCGATCATAGACGCCTGCGAGGCCGGACGCATCGACGCAACCGTGGCCGCATTCATCACCAACCGGAAGAGCGCCGGTGCGCTGGAGCGTGCCGCGCGCCTCGGCATAGAGGCGCACATCGTCCCGGTCGGCAAGGATCTGTCGGAGGAGTTCCATGCCGCCGACGCCCGGCACGTGGAGATACTGCAGGAGGCGGGCGTTGAGCTGATCTGCCTCGCGGGGTACATGCGCAGAATCGGGCCGGAAGTGCTGCGAGCGTATGAGCACCGGGTGCTGAACATCCACCCCGCACTGCTGCCATCGTTCAAGGGCGCGCACGGGCAGCGTGATGCGGCGGAGTACGGGGTGCGGATCTCGGGGGCCACGGTGCATTTCGCCGACGCGGATTTTGACCGCGGCCCGATCATCGTCCAGGCCGCGGTGCCGGTGCTGCCGGATGACACTGAAGAAACGCTGGGGCCGCGGATCCTCGAGCAGGAGCACCGGATCTACCCGCAGGCGATCCAGTGGTATGCTGAGGGGCGGCTGAAGGTGGAGGGGCGGCGGGTGATCCTCGAGCCACCCTCCCGCGGCTCGTATGAGCAGCAAAGCGGCGGCGTGATCATCAGCCCACCGCTGGAGGAGTGACTGCGAGTTGCAGGCTAACGACTGAACGGCTGAACGGCTGAACGGTGCTGAGCCGTTGCCGTTGCCCCTCTCCCGCCCCACTTCGCGCAGCGAAGTGCGGGGGGAGGGGAAGGAGCTTGCGCAAGCAAGCTCAGGGGAGGGGCAGCCGTTGCCGTCGGACGACCGCGGCGCTTCGCGCCGCCCCCTGCGAGGGCGCAGGGGCCACAACGGCTACGACAACACGCTTCGCGTCCGCACCTGAGCGACAACATCCCGCATCACATGTGCCATCCCGCCCATGGGCGGGACCCGTGGGCCGTTCCGGCAACCGCGACATACCGCACGACGCACGGGCGAGGCGCCCGTGCCACATGATTGAGATTTTGCTGCGACCGACCGCCGTCGCCGTGAGTCGTCCCCCTCTCCCACCCACCTCGCGTAGCGAAGTGCAGGGGGAGGGGAAGGAGCTTGCGCAAGCAAGCTCAGGGGAGGGGAAGCCGTTGCCGTGGGACGACCGCGGCGCTTCGCGCCGCCCCCTGCGAGGGCGCAGGGGCCACAACGACATGACGCCGCCGGCCCCGACTCCCCGGCCGTCACAGCCACTCTTCCTCGCCGCCGCGGAAGTTCCACAGCGTCGCGACCAGTATCGCCGCAAACAGCGCGCCGCCCGCCCACATCATGATCGCCGCATTCCAGCCGACACTATCGGCGAGGTAGCCCGTGACGGCGACTGTCAGCGCCGAGCCTATCGCGCCGAAGAAGTCGATGAAGCCGCCAGCGCTGGCTGCAGCCTTTCGCGTCGCGACATCCATCGCCATCGTGTGTACGATCATCATGTCCGAGGCGTAGGTGCAGGCGCCGACAGCGATCAGGTAGATCACCAGCAGCCCCGTGTTCGCCACCGGGATCTGCGGGAAGAGGGCCGACAGCGCCGCCAATGCCACCAGCATCGGCACCACCACTCTCGCGCGCCTGCCATCAAGGTGCACGTCGCTCATCCACCCCGCAGCGAAATTGCCCGCGATGCCGCCGAGCCACATCACGGCGGTGATTGCCGCCGCGCGCGTCAGACTCGCTCCCTGATCGGTGAGGTACGTGACCGCCCAGATGCCGAAGCCGTAGCGGGTAATGGTCACGCCGAAGAACGCGAGTGCAAGCGCCCAGATGCGCGGGTTGTGCACGGTCATCTTGAGGATGTAGCCCCAGCCGTCGAACCCGCCGTTGTTCTCGGCCCCCTCCCCGCGCTCCTGCTGCTCGATGCATGGCAGGCCAACGTCCTCGGGGGCCGCTCGCAGGCGAAGGAGAGTGTGCAGCGCGGACACTGCCAGCACGCCCGCGGGCACGATAAACGCCCAGCGCCAACCGTAGTTCGCCGCCAACCAGCCCGCGAGCAGCATCACCAGCAGCGAGCCGGTCGGGTAATCCGCGCCGCGTATCGCCGAGACGCGACCGCGCTGCGAGGGCCGGAACCAGTTGGCGATGACCTTCGTGGTCGCCGGGAAGCCGGTGGCCTGGAAGAAGCCGTTGAGGCCCCAGATCAGCATCATCGGCACCAGCGGCCGGGAGAAGGCGAAGGCCACGTTGAGCGCCGCGGAGGCGAGCATCCCCGTCGGGAGCAGCCAGCGCGGGCCATGACGATCGACAGCGGCGCCGAAGACAAGCTGCCCCAGCGCGTAGCCGATGAAGAGCGCCATCGTGACCTGCCCGAGCGCCGCGCGGGTGAGGCCGAGTTCATCCTGCATCGCCGGTAGCGCCGCCGCGATGTTCTGCCGGCAGAAGTAGTAGGTCGCGTAGGTCACGAACACGGTGGCAACCGTCCGCACCTGCCAGTGGCGCAGCAGCTTCGGGTCGCAGATGGCGGCGGGCGACTGAGTTTCAGCCATGCGTCATGCGCCTCCGGGGCAGGTGTCAGTGCGGCGATGGCGAAGCGTCACCGGCGATACTCCGGGGGCTTGTAGCACACGCGCGGGCTCCGGTCAAGGAAAGTCACTCGCCACATCAATTCGGCAGGAGGACAACATGAGCATCAAGGTCGTCGTCGTCGGCTACGGAAGCGCGTTCGGGATGGGGCACCATCATGCAGAGCAGGTGCGCGCGACGGAGGGGCTCGAACTGGTCGGCGTGTGCGAGCCTGATGCCGAGCGTAGGCAGGCCGCTGCGGCCACCGAACAGGTCCCGACCTACGCGAGGGTCGATGAGGTCTGCGAGGACGAGAGCGTGGACATCGTCTGCCTCATCGTGCCGCACGACCTGCACGCCCCGCTCGCGATTCAGGCGATGGAGGCGGGCAAGCACGTATTGACTGAGAAGCCGGTGCAAGTATGTAAATGCTTATAAAGCCCGAACCGTTGCCACCACACGCTTCTTAGCCTCCTTCGCGGGCCGTTCACGCCGCGCCCGCCGCTCCGCGAGCAGCAGCTCCAGCCCGAAGCGGGCGACCTCGACCAGCTCATCGCGACAGCGTTCGACCTCGCTTGCCCACGGCTCTCCAAGCTGCTTGTTCATCGTCGTCGAGCTGCCCTCCTCTCGCGCATCGGTATTGCCCCCTGGTACGGGTTCTCATGACCTCTCACCTCCCGCCGTCATCTGGATCTGATCGGCCAGGTCGCGCAGGTAGGCGCACAGGTGCGCCACGTCCTCGGGCGGTGCCGTGACCGCCCATGCCCGGACGGCCTCGGGGCGCCGCAGGTCCGGCGGTCCCCCCTGTGCGAG
>JAAYJW010000475.1 GCA_012522765.1 candidate division WS1 bacterium
AGGTCCATGAAGCCGAGCAGCAGGGGAACGATGACGTCCGAGAGCCCGCGCATTGCGCCAAAGATGCTGCCGCCGAGCATCGCCGGAACGCCACCTGCCAGCATCAGCAGCAACGGCAGGACGATTCCCGCGCAGACCCCGGCTACACCGCCGCGAAGTGCCCTGCCAATCAGTCGCCGCTGCAACATCACTTGCTCTCTCCCGGCCCTCTCAGCTCACCGCGAGCATGCGTTCCACGGTAAGCCGCGCGCGCTCGGCAACCTCTTCGTCTACCTCGATGGGGTACTGCATCTTCTCCAGCGAGGCCAGCAGCTTCTCCACCGTGGTGCGCTTCATGTTCGGGCAGACGGTGTGCGGCACGATGTAGAAGATTTTGTCTGGGTTCTCCCGCCGCAGCCGGTGTACCATCCCCTCCTCGGTGCCGACGATGATCTCCTTCGCATCGGTCTCGCGCGCGAACTTGACCATCCCGCCGGTGGAGGCGACTTCATCCGCCATGTCCAGGATCTCCCGGCGCGCCTCCGGGTGAGTGAGGAAGACCGCGTCCGGGTGCTGCTCGCGCATGTACGCGATCGTCTCGGGGCTGATGCGTGCATGCGTGGGGCAGTAGCCGCCCCAGGCGATAATCTCCTTGTCGCTGTGGCGCGCGACCCAGTCCGCAAGGTGCATGTCCGGGATGAAGAGCACGGTGTCGGCATCGAGTGAGTTGACGACTTCCACCGCGTTCGCCGAAGTGCAGCAGATGTCCGACTCAGCCTTGACCTCCGCGGTGGTGTTCACGTAAGCCACCACGGGCGCGCCCTCATGCTCGGCCTTAAACTGCCGGGTCTGCTCGGCGGTGATCATGTCCGCCATCGGGCAGCCGGCGCCCGGGTCAGGCATCAGCACGGTCTTCTGAGGCGACAGCAGCTTGGCCGTCTGCGCCATGAAGTGCACGCCGCAGAAGACGATGACGTCCGCATCGGTCGCGGCAGCCTGCTGCGAGAGCCCCAGCGAATCGCCGAGGAAGTCGGCAAGCTCCTGCACCTCGGCGATCTGATAGTTATGCGCGAGGATGACCGCATTGCGCTCCTCTTTGAGCTCTGCAATGCGCTGTGCGATCTCTGCCTGGCTCATGTCAACCTACTCCGGAGTTGTGCTTCGTAACGCTATCGGCGCGGGTAGAGCGGCGACATGTCCCGCAGCCGCTGGATGATCGGTGGCAGCACCTCGAGCACGGTGTCAATCTCCTGCTCGGTGGTGTAGCGACTGAGACTCAGCCGCAGCGAGCCGTGCGCGATCTCGTGCGGGTAGCCCATCGAAAGCAGCACATGCGAGGGGTCAAGCGAGCCCGACGTGCATGCGGAGCCGCTTGAGCCCGCAATATCCTTCATGTCGAGCGAAAGCAGGATGCCCTCGCCCTCGATGTAGCGGAAGAGGAAGCTGGCGATGTTCGGCAGGCGCTCGACCGGGTGGCCCGAGAGGACCGTCTCCGGGATCGCCTCCAGCACGCCCGCGATCAGCTTGTCGCGAAGCGCGCGCATCCGCTCAACCGGCTCATGACCAAGCTCGGCGGCGAGAGACACCGCCCTGCCGAAGCCGACGATGCCCGGCACGTTCTCAGTGCCCGCGCGCAGCCTCCGCTCCTGTCCGCCACCATGAATGATCGGCTCAGGCCGGAAGCCCTTGCGGATATACAGCGCCCCTACTCCCTTCGGGCCATGCAACTTGTGCGCTGAGAAGGACATCATGTCCACGCCCAGCGCGTCCACATTCAGCGGGACCTTGCCCAGCGACTGCACCGCGTCGGTGTGCATCTTGATGCCACGCTCGCGCGCGATGGCCGCGATCTCCACAATCGGCTGGATCGTGCCGACCTCGTTGTTGGAGTGCATGATCGTGATCAGGCGCGTGTCCTCGCGGATGGCGTCCGCAACCTCCCGTGGATCAACCAGCCCGTGCTGGTCCACGCCCGCCACGGTGAGGTCGTAGCCCTCTTCCTGCAGATACTTGCAGGTGTGCAGGACCGCATGGTGCTCGATGGCGGAGGTAATCATGTGCCCGCCATCTTTCTTGCGCATGGTGCCCTTGATGGCAAGATTGTCGGCCTCGGAGCCGCTGCCGACAAAGATGATCTCCTCCGGCTCGGCGCCGATGAACTCCGCCAGACTGCGCCGACCATCCTCCAGCGCGGCAGCGGACCTTCCCGCCAGCGCGTAGACGGAGCTTGGGTTGCCGTATTCATCCTGCAGGAACGGCGACATCGCCTCGAAGACTTCCGGGGCGACGCGAGTGGTTGCTGCGTTATCCAGGTAAATCACGATTCGACCCCTCCACAGCCGGCGTCCGGGCAACTCAATGTGAATGATTACCCCGCGCCGGTAGCCTGAGCCCAAGGTGAAGGGGATATTACGCCCGCGGGAGGTACTGCGTCAAGGTGAACATGGCGCAGAGCCTGTTGCGATAGCGGGCTTTCGGTTCACCTGGATCGCAGGCAGTGCTCCCGTACCGGGCGCGAGCGTGGCCCTTCGCCGTCTTCGCACCATCGCAGGTCGGCCGCAAGCGCTGGAGAAGCCCG
>JAAYJW010000073.1 GCA_012522765.1 candidate division WS1 bacterium
CGGGCATACTCCGGCCCCGCGCATCTGCGGAGGCCGGTCGTGCTGTCCTACGCGGACGATGCCGCCGACCCGACGGCTGCGGCGTTCATCAACGATCAGTACATGCAGCAGTGGGCTGACGAGCGCGATCAGTGGATCTCCTCCGGCGAGGGCGTCTGGCACGCGGGCTACTACTGGGGCGACGTCGAACTCGCGTGGGAGTTGAACGAGCGGTCGCCGCGATCTGACGCGCAGATGCACATCGGCGTGCCTGCAGATGGGCCGACGGTCAATGCGCCCTCCGATCTGACACCGGGCTGCCATCTTGCGGTCTCCGTCGCCGCTCCGGACAAGCTTGGGCTGACACTGAGCGAGGGGGCGGAGGTGCGCGGCGAGGCCACGGCGGAGATCACGGACTGGCCGACGCGGATCAGGCTTCGGCGCACCGGCGATCTCGTGGAGGCGCTGGTGGGTGAGGAGATCGTGGCGAGCTTCACGACCGCTCTTCCTGCCGCTGGCAAAGTTGGCTTCAGCACTCGCGGCACGCGATCGCAGCTTTCCGCGTTGCGCATCACCTCGCGCAATCTGATCGACTCGACCTTCCGCGCCGCACCGACGGACTGGCACATCGGCTCAGGCGAGTGGGGCGTCTCCAGCCGTTGGGACTGCACCCCGCGCTGGTCGTGGTTCCAGGGACGCTCCAGCGACCTCGCCGCGATCTGGACGCGCCGGCAGTTCGCCGATGACGTGGCGGTGGAGTTCTTCGCAGGTAATGCGATGGATCAGCCGTGGGCGCCGTTCTACCGCCATCCTGGCAACTTCTGCGTGACGCTCAGCGGCTCCAACGACACGCCCGGCAGCGGTTACTCGCTGGTCTTCGCCGGGTGGGGCAATACCGCTGCTGGCATCTTCCGGCGCGGGGAGCTTGTCGCCACCGCCCCCGGCTTCACGGTGCCGGACATCATCGACTCGCTCGGCGGCACTGCCGGGCGCGAGGATGCGCACAAGCTGCACAACGAGTGGTGGCGCATCCGCGCGGAGCGCGTTGGCTCGACCGTGCGGCTGCTGGTTGGCAACAAGCTCGCGGTCAGCTTCGACGATCCCGACCCGCTGCCCGGCGGCGCGGTCGGCATCTGGACGCTGGACAACCCGGTCACTGTCGCCCGTACACGCGTCTACTTCCGCGAGGGGGAGAGCGTGCTGCCGGATCTTCCGGCGACCGTCGCGGTGACGCCTGCCGATCCTCTGCCGCTGCCGAGTGGCGGGCCCTCGCGCATCACCAGCACTTTTGAGGCGGGCGTGGGGGAGTGGCGGCCGGCCGCTGAGGGCGCGAGTCGGCTGTCGCTCGCCGAACGCGATGGACGCGCGGGCGGGCTGTGTCTGCAGGTGGAGAACCCGACCGCGGGGGGCAGCTTTGCAGTTGCGGCGCCGGTGGGGGAGATGGACCTGCGCGACCATCCGCTGCTCGCGTTTGACTACGCGATCCCCGAGGATGTGCAGATAGACTGCTTCATCCGCGCGAACGGCGGCCTGCACCGCCTGCGGCTGACCGGGCCGGAGGAGGCGCCGGCAGGGATGGAGGAGAGCGGGCAAGTCGCCGATGTGCGGGCAGATGGACGCTGGCGTAGCGCAACGGTGGACGTGCTCGCGCTCATGCGCCCGTTCTTTGCACCGGGTGCGCCCGTTGTGATTGAGGGAGTGGAGTTCGCCGCCCATGCCGCGCCGGAGTACCTGCGCGCAGGCATCGGCGGCAATGCGAGGGGCGCGCGCTGGCAGTTGGACAACTTTTACCTCGGCGCGACCGCATCCTCACCCGTGGAAGTGACCACCGGCCGCGATGTGCAGGCAGAGGCGCGCGGCTGCAGAGTAACGACCTCCTCGCGCGGCGGGCGAGTGACGCACACCGTCATTCCGCGACGCACGGGCGTGGTGCCGGTGACCTTCGCCTCTGGCGGCCGCTCAGCCACCGACCTGCTGGCCTTCGACCTCGACGGGACGCTGTTGGCGCGAGCGGAGGCGTGGCCGGAGAGAGCCGCTGACGGACAGGACGCAGCACCGGATGCGCTGCTTGACTGCGACTTCGAGCGCGATCGTGGGCCGCTTGAGCCATGGGGAGCCGATGCCGCGGTCGAACTGCGGCGGGTGAGGCGCTTTGCCGCGGAAAACCCCGCCGGTGGTGAGTGGTGCCTTGAGGCGCGGTGCACGGAGTTGGGCGGCCTCTTCGGCCTCTCGCTTGGCGTCACGCCCTTCGAGGCATCGCGCTATCCGGTGCTTGAGTTCGACTACCGCGCCGAAGAGGAACTGCGCGTTGACCTGCTGGTGGAGGTCGAGGGCGTGCGGCGGGCGATCAAGTTCACCGACAATGACTCCACGTGGCGGGTGATCGGCGGCCTCGATGCGGTGGCGGACGAGACATGGCGCACGGCGACGGTCAACCTGCACGAACTGCTGCAGCAGGCCTTCCCCGGCCGGGCCGCCTTGCCGGTCACGGAGCTTGCCTTCGCCACCACGGGTTGGCCGGGAACGCGCGAAGACAGCCGCTGGTGGCTGGACAACGTGCGCCTGATGGCCGCGGCGGAGCCGGCGCTTGAGGATAGCATCGCTCCGGTCGCGACCGATCCGCGGCCGGCTCGCGATGAGGCGGCCTGCCCGAGCGAGGTGGCGGTGACGATCACCGACGAGGGCTCGGGAGTGAGCCCCGCGGACCTGCGCCTGACCATCGGCGGCCGGCGTTACACGATTGCCGACCGCTCGCTCAGCTTCGACAGCGAAGCGGGCCTGCTGACATGGAGCCTGCCCGCGGGAGTCGCTCTCGGCGAGGATGGCGCGCGGGTGCAGTGCACGCTGGAGGCGACCGATCTCGCGGGTAACGCGATGGAGCCGCTGGAGTGGTCGTGGCGTGTTGATCGCTCGCTTGACACAGAGGCCCCGGCGCCCCCTGCGGTGAGCTATCTGCCGACGCGGGCGGTGGATGAGAATCGCTTTGAGCTGCACAACGGCGGCTGGGGGAACTTCTCCGGCGCGCAGGTGCTGCGGCGAGCCGAGGGAGGCGCTACCGGGCCGGGCTGCGCGGAACTGCGCTACCTGGGCGGGCGCGGCAACGGCTTTGCGCTGATGCGCGACTTCGGCGAGGACTGGCGACAGTACCCGGTGGTGCGCTTCCGCTACCGGCTGGAGGGCCCATCGCCGAGCCTGGCAGCCGCAGACAGTACGCAGGTTGGCACGGAGCGCTCGCGGAGGGGGCGGGGGAGACGAGGGCAGCAGCCGGGGCGGCTTGAGTTGATGGGTACGACCTTCGATGGATCGCGGGACACGTGGACCAATCTCGGCGCTTTCCCCGCAGCGACTGAGGACTGGCAGACGGCGGAGCTTGACATCGCGGCATCGCTTGCGCGAACGAACCCGTCGCTGGACATCCACCGGATCTTCCTGAGCATCACGCTGCCGCCGGACGCGGCGATCATCATTGATGACTACGCGATGTACTCTGAGGCCACCGATTCTGCTGTGTTCGAGTGGGCGGAGCCGATGGATCCAAGTGGCGTCGCGGGCTACTCATGGGCGCTGGATGCGGAGGAGGATACCGTGCCGCCGGAGAAGGTCGTGAGCGCCGAGCGGCGCGCCGAGTTCGACGATCTGCAGCCGGGCACGCACGTCTTCCACCTGCGCGCGTGTGACGGCGCAGGCAACTGGAGCGAACCGGTGCATGTGCCGTTTGAGCTGGTAACTGAGCAGTAGTGCAGGAGCCTTTCTGCGCATGCTGCGAGGCCCGCAATCCGCGTCTACGGATGAGACAGGCGGCAACGGGCTACTGCACACGGACAGGAGTGCCCGTGTCACGGAAGGCAACGGCTCTGCCTTGCGGTCCCAGCACGTACAGGAGCGTGCGCACCATGAAACGGCCGAAGCCGCTCTCTGCCGCCCGTCAGCGTCGCCCTTTGAGACCGAGGCTGCGCCCGCCATCGACGACGTAATTCTGCCCCACCACGAAGTCGGCCTCATCGGAGACGAGGAATGCGACGAGGTTCGAGACGGTGTCGGGTGTCGCCACCCTGCCGAGGTAGTTTGTCGCTGGAATGTGATCGACCCTTGTCCCCGGGCGTGGCACGAGCCCCGGCGAGACGCAGTTCACGTTGATATTGTGTGGCGCGACTTCGAGGGCGAGCGTCTTTGAGAATGCGATGACGCCGGCCTTTGCAGCGGCGTAGTCGGCGTGTCCGGGGCTCCCCTGCAGGGCAACGATGGAGGCCACGTTCACGATCTTCCCCGCCTCCTGTGCGATCATCTGCCCGACTACGGCACGGCAGCAGAAGATTGCGCCCCGGAGGTTGACATCGAGCACCTGCTTGATGACCTCCACGCTCGAGCCATGCACAGTGGATGCCCGCTCCCTGGCGCTCCCGCCCGCCGCAGTGACGAGGATGTCGATGCGTCCGTGCTGGTCAATGGTCTGCGCGACCATGGCGTCTATGCTCTCCGTGCTGGTGACGTCCGTTTCGATCGCGGTAGCTCTGCCGCCATCGGCAATGATTGCGTCGGCCACGTTCTGCGCCAACTCCAGGTTGACATCGCACACGACCACCGCGGCACCGTCAGACGCGAGTCTCTTCGCTGTTGTCGAACCGATACATCCGGCGGCGCCGGTCACGATGGCGACTTTGCTCTCCAGGTTCATGCGGTCTGCCCCCATGCGGTGTACCCGGCGGCTGCAAGAGTCGTCTCCTGCACCAGGAGTTCGTGGTCGTACGAGTAAGGGTTTTCAATGTCGCCGCGGATCACGCGGGCCAGCTCGATCAGTTGGGCATCGTAGCGGCCGTTCATAACGCCGACGTCCACGATGTGCGTGCCCGCGGGGTACTCGGGGGTATCCTCGCGGAGTGTCAGCCGCACGTGCAGCGGGTCGCGGTGGTAGCCATCCGCCGGATGCTCGAGCGGACAGACCTCGGCGGTGCCTTTCGTGCCGCAGACGACCAGGCGGCGATGCTTCATGCCGTCTACCTCGGCCACCGAGGAACGGATGGTGACGGTGGCGCGGGGATACTCCAGCACCGCCAGCCCGTTATCGTTGAAGCCGTCGTCGCGGGTGGCCTTTTGAAACGAGACAACGTTGCCCGGGCGCCCGAGCATGGCGATGACGAGGTCGATCAGGTGGCTTCCGAAGATGTACATCGCGCCGCCGGGGTAATCTGCCATGAAGCGGCGGTAGGGGTCGTCGTCGAAGCGGCTCATGATCGCGTCGATCTGGAAGACATCACCGAGCCAGCCTTCGCGGAGCGCCCTGAAGCAGAAGTTGATGGCCGGATTGTTGCGGTACATGTATCCGAGCTGGATCGCCAGCGCCCTCTTCCTGCAGCCATCTATGAGCCGTCGGAATGGCTCCATCGCCTCCCCGCCGGGCTTGTCGAGGTGCATGTGCAACCCCCGCTCCATGCATCGCATTGCGGTTCGCACAAGCTGGGGCATGTTCGTCTCCACCGCGACAGCCTCAAGACCGGGGATGTTGAGCAGTTCATCTTCCGTCAGACGCTCGATCCCGTCGTAGGCGTCGGTGGAGCGTCGGTAGGGCGCATCCTCCTCCGCATACCCGACGACCTCGTAGTACTGCGGGAGCGCACGAAGTGTCTCCATCTTCGCCGAGGCGTGCGCGTGGCCGATCCCAACCTGGCCGATTCTGATGGGCCTCATTGCAGCTTCCTCCAGTCAAGGACGATGCCCGGCGGCGTGCACTTCTCCTCTGCGTGGCGTATGCGGACGAAACCGCGTACATCGCCTCAATCCCTCCCGTCTTCAGTGTCGCCCCTTGAGGCCGAGGCTCCATCCGCCGTCTACCACGTAGTTCTGGCCGACTACGAAGTCCGCTTCGTCCGACACGAGGAAGGCGATGACGTTCGACACCGTCTCGGGCGACGCGATTCGCCCGAGGTAGTTCGTGTCCGGGATGTCATCCACCCTCGTGCCCGGACGCGGCACCAGTCCGGGCGAGACGCAGTTCACGTTGATGCCATGCGGAGCGACCTCCATCGCCATCGTCTTCGAGAACGCGATCACGCCCGCCTTCGCCGCCGCATAGTCCGCATGCCCCCTCTGGCCCTGAAGCGCCAGCGCCGAGGCCACGCTCACGATCTTCCCACTGCCCTGCTCGATCATCTGCCCGATCACCGCGCGCGCGCAGAAGATCACCCCCAGCAGGTTCACATCCAGTATGTCCCTGATGACGTCCTCGCTTGAGCCGTGGACCGTGGAGGCCCGCTCTCTCGCGCTCCCGCCTGCGACGTTGACGAGGATGTCGATGCGCCCGTACTGATCGATCGTCTGCGCGACCATGGCCTCGACGCTCCCGGTGCTGCGGACGTCCGTCTCAACTGCCATCGCCGCGCCACCGTCCCCGGTGATCTCATCGGCCACCGCCTGCGCCAACTCGGCATTGACATCGCACACGACCACCGTGGCGCCGTTGGAGGCCAGTCGCTTCGCTGTAGTCGAGCCGATGTATCCCGCGGCGCCGGTCACAATCGCCACTTTGCCTGCGAGTTTCATGCGCTCTGCTCCCATTCGGTGTAGCCAGCGGCGGCCAGCAGCGCCTCGTGGACGTTGAGGTCGTGCTCGTAGGAGTAAGGGTCTTCGATCTCTCCGCGGATGATACGCGCGAGTTCGATCAACTGATCGTCATAGCGGCCGTTCATGACGCCGACGTCCACGATCTGTGTGCCGGCCGGATACTCAGGAGTGTCCTCGCGCAGGGTCAGGCGCACGTGCAGCGGCTCCTCACGATAGCGTCCGGGATACTCCAGCGGGCAGACCTCCGCGGTGCCTTTTGTGCCGCAGACCACCAGCCTCCTGTGCATCATGCCGTCCGCCTCGACGATGGCGGAGCGGATCGTCGCGGTAGCGCGGGGGTACTCCAGCACCGCCAGCCCGTTGTCGTGCAGGCCATCATCGCGCGTGGCTCTCTGAAAAGCCACCACGTTCCCGGGCCGCCCGAGCATCGCCACCACGAGGTCGATCAGGTGGCTGCCGAAGTTGTACATGGCGCCGCCGGGGTAGCCTGCGAGGAACTCCCGGTAGGCGTCGCCGTCGTAGCGGCTCATGACCGCGTCAACCTGAAAGACCTCGCCCAGCCAGCCCTCGCGGATCGCCCTGAAGCAGAACCCGATGGCGGGGTTGGTTCGATACATGTAGCCCATCTGCAGCGCAAGCGACCGCTCCCTGCAGCCATACACGAGTCGCCGGAACGGCTCCATCGCCTCGCCGCCGGGCTTGTCGAGGTGAATGTGCAGGCCGCGCTCCATGCACCGCAGTGCAGTCGGCGCAAGCTGCGGCATGTTCGTCTCAACCGCCACGGCCTCCAGGCCCGGAGTGC
>JAAYJW010000476.1 GCA_012522765.1 candidate division WS1 bacterium
AGCGACTTGACGCCATCGCCGCCTCTGCCAGTGATGCGGTGGCTGCCCAGATAGCGGCATATTCGTGGCTGCTGGAGCACCCGGATGCAGAGAACCTGTGCCCGAACCCCGGTTTCGAGGAGACCGCAGGCGATGCACCTGAGGGCATAGACTGGGTGTCCAGCGGCTCACCGCCGGGGTGGTCGAAGTGGTCGATAGACGCGAAGACCGACTACCTCACGTGGGAGGCCGAGGGCGGACGGACGGAGCGGAGATGTGCGAAGATCAGCGGTGCGAAACTGGCGACCTTCATTGCGCAGGTGCCTGTGACGCCGGGCGAGTGGTACTACGCGTCCATCTGGGTAAAGAGCACAGGCTCAGCCGAGCAGCAGCCGCGGCTGGAGCTGAAGTGGCAGGCCGCAGAGGGCGGCTGGGTGGCCGGCGATGCAGGCCAGACAATCAAGGGCGAGGGCGGGACCGGCGAATGGCAGCTTCTGAGCGCGGTGGTGCAGGTGCCTGAGGATGCCGGACGGCTCGTCATGCTTCCGCGGGCGCTCGATCAGCAGCCCGACGACGTGGTCTTGCTGGATGACGCGCGGCTTGTGCGTCTGCCGGACCAGTTGTGATGCGCAGGCCGACAAAAGCGCGGCAGGAATCAAAGGCCTGGCTTCCGAATGAGTGGGTGGTGATGTACTACTAGCGCGTGTGGTTGGAGAGAGGGGTTTGGTAAGCGGTGACTTCACAAAGGGGGCATCTACTACCTCTTCTGGTCGGACTGTTGGCGTCTATCATCTCAACCCGATCGATGGCGGCCGAACTGCCACCGTGGCGAGACTACTGTGATGTGCGCTGGGAGCTTGAACTGAGCGCCGATCAGATCGACTGGGCGCAGGGATTCGACCAGAGCGCATTCCCGATCGACCCGGGCGGCACCACGAGCATCTTCTACAGGATCACGAACGATCAGTACTCGCTGGAGCCTCTCACACTGCCGTGGGCCGATACCTCACCGGTCCCCGGCGACATCCCGACCTGGGCGTACACGTCATTCCGCGACTACACCAGCGGAATGGCCTCCGCCATGGACGGGCTGCTGCCGGGCGAGACCGCCTACGGCGTCGCCTGTGAGTTCGACTGGATGCCCAACATCGGCCCCGTCTGGTTCGGCGATGGCTGGGCGATACGGGCCGGGGTCGGCAACAGCAGCGTGGATTACGATCAGACGGCCATTGACTATGACATCGGCTACGACTATCTCCGCTTCGAGTACTCGCCGGTGCTGCAGATGAACCAGGAGGCGCAGTTCCTCGCGTCGAGGTCAAACCTCGTTGATCTCTACCGCTGGGACTTCGAAGGCGATGGCACGTGGGACACCGGGTGGTCAAGCGATAGATCGGCAAGTCACACGTACGAACAGATCGGCTGCTACCGGCCCGTTCTACAGGCGAGCGGCTTCTCAGGCCTCTATGAGGCCGACGGGAGCATCGAGTGCACCCCGGAGCCATCCGCGGTAGTGCTGCTGCTCGCGTCGGGTGCGATCGCCGGGGCGATCAGGCGCCGGCGGACTGAATAGACCCATCAGAGCCTGACTGGCTCTCCCTCATCGTTGAGCGCCTCGCCGGTCTGCACGAGGCGCTCAACACGTTCTCTGATCCTGTCGCGTATCTGCCGGAAGAACGTCATCCGCTCCTCCTCGGTCCCCTCAGCCTCCGCCGGGTCCTCCAGCGACCAGTGGACGTTCTCCCGCGCGTTGAGGAACATCGGGCAGGACTGCTTCGCGCTATCGCAGACGGTGATGACGAGATCGAACTCCTCGTCATCGTACAGGCCAATGTCCTTGGGCCGCTGCGCAGAGATGTCAATGCCATCTTCGGCCATGGCTTTCACCGCGAGTGGATGCACGCGCTCGGCGGGCTCTGTGCCGGCTGAGTGTGCCTCAAATCGGCCCTCGCCAAGTTCCCGTAGATAGCCCTCCGCCATCTGGCTGCGGCACGAGTTGCCGGTACATAGCACGAGTATGCGCTTGATGTCGGGCATGCGATGCCACCTCTCATAGCCGATCTTCGGGTAACGGCCGCGCCGCTTCGCGCCGCCCCCTGCGAGGGCGCAGGGGCCACAACGACAGACGGCAACGACAAACGACTACGGCACAGGTCGTCAGACGCGCAGCGTCTGCCGGGGGCCGACCTCTCCAACGGCGAACGGCAACGGCGCCTCCCGCACTACCCATTGGAGTCCAGGCGCCCTCGCCTGGACGCGTAACGCGGAGGGCATTTACCTCGCAACGCCGCCGCCGCCGTTGCCCAGCCGTTTGGAGGGCGCGGGAT
>JAAYJW010000477.1 GCA_012522765.1 candidate division WS1 bacterium
CGTTGCCTCCGTTGCTTTCGTCGCTGCCGTCACCTCACAACCCCTGCTTCGCCCGAATCTCCTCCGGCGTCCACACACCGATCCCCGCGTAGATCTCCGCCACCTGTGCCTGCTGAAGCTCCTCGCTCAGATCCATCTCCCGGAAGTGGAACTCCCAGTCGTTGATGCCCATCTGCTCGCGAATCATCTGGTTGATCTTGAACTCCACCCGCCGCTGCTCGGGTCGAACCACCTGCTCGCGGAAGGTTTTGTCCTGGTCCTTGCTGTTGGCGAGGTTCGCGTTCTCCACGATCGCGATCTTGCTCGGCGGCACGCGGTGCACCATCAGGATCTCGTCGCGGTTGGCGCACCGGTAGCCGAGGAACCCCGCCTCTTCGCTGTTCCCCTCCGCCAGCCGCTCCAGCCGCAGCTTCGTATCCCCGCCCGGCACCTCAAGCACCAGCGTCCGATGCGCCTGGCCCTTGATCTCGCTCTCCATGAAGCGCCGTATCTGCCGCAGTAGCTCCTGCGACATCTGCCCGCCCTCGCAGATCACCGCCATCCGCGGCACCGCGTTGTGCTCGAAGAAGCTCACGTTGTAGTTCGCCGCCGCGCGATCGCCGGCAATCGCTGCCACTGCCGGGAGAATGTCCGGTACGCCGTAGTAGCTCGACTGCGGCGTGTATTTACGCAGGTGGATGATCTCGTTCGTCGCACCAGCATCTCGGATCGGCTCGCCGCCGAGCGCGCGGAATTGCCGCGTCCGCCCATCCCTTATCTGCACGAAGCCCTTCCGGTCGCACCTGATCCGCACTGTGGTCGCCGGCACGTGGTAGAGGCCGTCAATCTCGCCGCTGCCGTTGCGCGCAACTTCAATATAGCCGTTCCCGACGGTCTCCACGTCGGTCCACACCGCGCGCATCACGCCGGTGAAGGTCATCTCCGGGTTGCAGCCGTGGAAGAACTCCTCCAGCCGCTGCCGCTCACTCTCATCGGCGCTCTCTAAGATCGGCACGAACTTATAGCCCAGGCCGACGATGTTCGTCGTCTTCGCGTCCACGCAGGCTTTGTGCGTGGAGTTGATCTCGTATAGCTCCGCGAGCGCGGCGAGCGCGTAGGGAGGTTCCTTCACCTCGCCGCTTTCGTAGGCGCCTTTCCAGCCATCTTCGGGCAGTTGCTTGCTTTCCCCGCGCTCCTGCCCACCGATGATATGTGCTTTCATCAGCCTATCGCCCATCACACACCTCCGCCTGATCTATCCCGTCGCCATGCCGTCTGCCGCTGGCCATTGCCGTCGCCGTGTCGTTCGGAGCGACGCATCCCGTCGTTCGGATGCGTCGGCCGTTGCCGTTGTCCTCTGCCGTCGCTCTCGTCGTTCGTCGTTTGCCGTTGGAGAGGTCGGCCCCCGCGCCGACCTGTGCAGTTGCCGTAGCCGTAGCCGTAGCCGTAGCCGTTGCCGTCGCCGTCGCCGTCGTTGCCTTCGTTGCTTCCTTTGCTGTCGTTGCTGTCGTTGCTGCCATAAGCGGGGCAGCCGTGGCCGTTCACGAACGACCGCGCCGCTCCGCGCCGCCCCCTGCGAGGGCGCAGGGGCCACAACGACAACGACTCTCCCCTCTCCCGCCATGTGCTCGCACCGCGAGCTACGGGGGAGGGGGACCGAGGGGGAGGGGCAGCCGTTGCCGTCACACTATCCCACCCGTGACCTTTCCCCCACACCAGCCGCTCACGGCCTCGCTCACCGCTCTCGCCACCGCGTACTCCACCTCCTTCGAGCCGCCCGGCCGGTGGTCCACCTTCGTCCCGCCCACGATCTCCAGCCCCTTGCATTCCTGCAGCACCGGGCCGTAGCGATACCACCGCAGCCGCCCTTCGCGCAGCAGTTCCTCGAGCGTCTCGTACGCCTCAAGGTCCCGGTCCACCGACACCAGCGCCACACGGAAGCCTTTCCGCCGCAGGATCTGCCGGCTGTCGGCGCTCTGGTAGCCGTCGTAGCTCACCTGCGCAATCCTGCAGCCCCGCTGCCGCAGCGCCACGATCAGCTCGCGCACGTCGCCAAACTGGATCTCCTCGTCCCCCTGCGCCACGATCTGCAGCATCAGGTCCACCACCACCGTCGGCCGGTCGTCACCCGCTTCGGCCTCGCAGTGCGCCATCGCGATCCCGCAGGCGTCCCGCTTCAGCGCCAGGTCCACATGCACGTAGCGCGCCCACAGCCCCGCCGGCCGCCAGCCATCCCGCAGCCGCCCGTGGTGGTCGAACGGCTCGCCGATCGTGCCGTCAATCGCCCGCTCAAGCACCGCAGCATCACGGATGAACGGTTCGAACGCCTCCGCCGGTCGTGCTCCGAGGTCCCGCATCGCCCGCAGCCGATTGCGTTCGAACTCCGGCCGAAACTCCACCGGCACCTGCAGGCCGTCGCAGTCGAAGCTCTCGCCGCAGTAGGTCCCCGGCGGCTTCACCTCCCACGTCGCCCGCCGCGAGGTGTAGATCCGCGGATTCGTCCGCGCCTCTTCGAGCTTCCTTTCGAGAAAGTCCCCCCGATGCCGCGGCGAGGAGATCATCACCAGCAGGCCCTTGTCCATGAAGCGGCTGCGGATCCGGCGCTGGAGCGCGTTGTAGATCTCCTCCGCCGCGTCATGCCTGCCGCCGTCGCTCTCGAGCAGCCAGCTCGCCTCGTCGATCACCGCGCCGAGTACGTTGTAGCCCAGCGGGTAGGTCTCCGCCGAGTTCCCGCTGATCATTACGATGTTCTTCGGGAAGCGCAACTCGCGCGTCATCACCTTCGGCTTGTAGGCCTTGAACCACGGTGAGCGGTATATCCGGCTGAGCACTTCGCCGAAGACGACGCGCCGCGCCTGGTCGCCGTTGGTGGACATGTTGAGGAAGCTGATCGTGCTGCCCTCACCGATCCCGTAGTAGCGCTGCGGGTCGCGCAGGCACAGCGTCCGGTGCAGCAGGTACGTCACCGCAAGGCTGGCCGCGTATGACTTCCCGGCGCCGATCCCCCAGCACAGCGCCGCTTCCTCGTAGTCGCCCTCAAAGATCTCCTTCAGCGTGTCAACTATTGCCGGGTATACCTCATCGCTCAGTCCGAGGTATTCCGGCGCTGTGATGAACTCGGCTATTGGTGCCGGCTGTTCCTCGAATGCTTCTGTCGCTGCTATCTGCATGCGACCGCCTCCCCGTGTCATCGCGGGCCTAGGTGCGGTCGATCTGCATTCTGATATCGGTCTGCTGTCCCCCGTCGCCGTCGCCGTTTGCCGCCAGCCGTTTGCCGTTGGAGAGGTCGGCCCCCGCGCCGACCTGTGCCGTCGCCGTTCGGAGCGTCCTGAATCACATTCGTACGGGCACGCCGCACGGACAGGAGTGTCCGTGCCACGGAAAGACTACCGCCGCCGTTCCTCCCCCTCTCCCGCCATGTGCTCGCCCCGCGAGCTACGGGGGAGGGGGACCGAGGGGGAGGGGCAGCCGTTCGGAGCGACGCATCTGCACCCGCGCTCGCGCGGCCAGATGCGTCGGCCGTCGCCCTTTGCCGTCGCTGCCGTCGCTGTCGTTGCTGCCGTCTGCCGTCGCTGTCGTTGCCTTCGTTGCTTCCGTTGCTGTCGTTGCTGCCGTCTGCCGTCTGCCGTCGCTGTCGTTGCTTCCGTTGCTGTCGTTGCTGCCGTTGCTGCCGTCTGCCGTTGCTTTCATCGCCTTCCACTTACTACCTAACCGGAGCATCCCTTTCGTGCTATCCCGGCGCATCTTTTTTCCTTACCCGCAACAATGTGAGCGACTCCTGAGTGCGCCTTGAGCCTGCCGCGAGGAGACGCTGCTATACTCATTACGCCTCTACTCCGGCTTACCGCCCCGGGGCTGAGGACCGCACGGTTGGACGTCCTGTCCGCAAGCGCCCTCCGAACCTCGGAGGGATCAGATGGTCGCAAGGAGCTTCAACTTGCCATCCTGGGCGCGAAGGCATGTCGCCCTGGTTCTTGGAATCGCACTCGCACTCGCCGTCATTCTTAGAGCCGCCCCTACTCCCCCGGCAGACGCCACCGCCGGGGATCTTTTGCAGTACCGAACCGTCTCGGCCGCCATCGGACTCTCGCAGCAGCTTCCTGTTGACGCCGCACTCGCGACCTGGATCAACTCCGCGATCTACTCCGCCGCATTCCACGGGATCTCGCTCGTCGCGCCCGACGTCTCAGCATTCGACTTCTGCGTCGCATTCATCTCCGATCCGGCCCGCTTCTGCCTGATCGCCCGCTATGCGACTCTGCTCGCCGGGGTCATCTCGGTCTTCCTTGCATACGCGCTTGTATCGCGCCTGCTCGATCCTGTCGCTGGCGCCGCCTCCGCATTCGTCCTCGCCATCCATCCCGCCGCCGTCGAGCTTGGCCGCGATCTCGACTCGGGGGCATACTGCCTGCTCTACCTGCTCTGCGGCCTGCTCGTTGCGGTCGTTCACTGGCGCAACCTGCGACCGCTTCATGCCGTCGCCATCGGCCTCTGCCTCGGCTTCGCAACCGATGCCATCCCCCTGGCCGCGCTGGCGTTCGCATTGATAGTAGTCATCGCCGCTCATACAGCTCTGCGCGAGCGGAAGGCCGACGCCGCGCTCACACTCGCTATCGGCGTTGCATCCTTCCTCGCGGCAGCCATGGCGGTCATGCCCGCCGTTCACTCACCCGGCACCGCCGCAGATCTGTTTCTCACCAGCGCGGCTGTGATAGCCGGAGCCATCCTCGTGTGGTTCGCTCTTCGCCACCTGCGCACACGCATCTCCGCACCGGCATACTCGTCACTTGTCCTCTGCGTTGGCGTCATCGTCGCCCTGCCGGCGATCAGCGGGCCAGCGGTCGAGCGGGCGCCGGTTGATGTCCCCACCGTGGCATCGCGCTGGATCGCCGACAACCTGCCCAGTCACAGTCTCGTCGCACTACACGCCAATATTGCCGACCACATCGTGCTTCCCCGCAGCGCCTCATGCTGGACGAGGGAGGTAACCAGCCCCGAAAGCTCGCGCTCATACTCCCGCATCTACGCCCTTGCCGCCGCCGAAGCCGCGACGCGCATCCCTGGCCCCGCCTTCGACGTGATGGTTTCGGCAGATCCCGTCGCCACCGCCGCTACTGCGCCTTCCACTGGCGCTCCGCACTTCGTCGTGCTGCCTGATGCGGTTGATCTTGCAGATCGCACCGATGGCGAATACTGGCTCGTCGCTCGCTTCCGGGGGCAGCAGCCCGGCGCTCAGGGCGTCGCCATCTGGGGCACGGCCGCAGGCACGCCGCAGAGCACTCCTGCACATGCCTACTGGATCATGCGCCACGCCGGCCGCCTCGCCGCTCTTCCCTCGGCAGCCTCCTGACCTCTTCCTCCGCTGAAGGGCAGCGTCCGCCGGACGGCGAACTCCCCTCCCGCCGCAGGTTCGAGCAGTTGATGGGAGGTCTCCGCGATGGCCGACTTCGCCCCTCCGCGCTTCGATGCGTGGTACAGCTATGCCGAATTGACCGACTATCTGCAGCAGGTGCAGTCTGCGCGTCCCGATCAGTGCCGCCTCCGGTCCATTGGCAAGACCCCCGAAGACCGCCATATCTGGCTGCTTGAGGTCGCGGACTTCTCGGCGGGAGACACTGACAGCCGCCCCGCCTTCCTGGTGCACGCCAACATCCATGCGAAGGAACTCGCCGGCACCACTTCCTCGCTCAAGCTCATCTGGGATCTACTCGGCTCTGCGCCCGAGGGGATAGACACCGCCGCACTTCTGCGCGAGGTCGTGGTCTACATCATCCCACGCCTAAATCCCGACGGAGCCGAATTCGCCCTCACCACCGGCGGCGAGATCCGCAGCCGCATGGACGAGATCCGCGAGCCCAACTGCCTCTACCAGGCCGACGTGGATGGTGACGGCGCCATCGTTGACATGCGCATCGAGCGCCCCGACGGCACCTGGAAGCCGCTCGAGGACGATCCGCGAATCCTTGTGCCGCGGGAGCCGACCGATCACGAGGGCACCTTCTATGCCGTCTATCCGGAGGGCCTGATCGCCGACTGGGACGGCGGAGAGTTCCGCCGCTGCGCGCGCTCGCATGACTTCAACCGCAACTGGCCCGCGAACTGGCATCAGGAGCATGAGCAGGGCGGCGCGGGCGATTACCCCTTCTCCGAGCCCGAAATGCGCGCTATCGCCGACTTCGTCTACGCCCACGAGAACATCTTCGGCATACTCGGCTTCCACTGCGGCTGCAGCGCCATCCTCATGCCGCCAAGCACCGGAACGGTTGATGACATACCGCGCGCCGACCTCGCCATCTTCCGCGAGCTTGGCACCCGCGCCGCCGAACTGACCGACCTGACCCTGCTGCCGACTATTGACTACCGCTCAGCCGACCAGCCCCCGGTCGCCCTCAGGGGCCACTCCGCCGACTGGGGCTATCAGCACCTCGGTCTCTTTCACTTCGAGGTCGAGCAGGGCAACATCTACAATGCCGCGGGCGTATCAACACAGGACTACTTCGCCGCCGGATCCGGAGCGCGCCCGGGGTTCCAGAAGGATGCCATCCGCTATCATGATGAGCATCCCGACTACGGGATCTTCGTAGACTGGCATGAGGTCGAGCACCCCCAGCTTGGCCCGGTAGAGATCGGTGGCTTCCGCAAATTCTGGATGATCAACCCTTCTTTTGAAAACCTGCGGGATACCATCGCGCCGGGATCTTCGCGCTTCATCCTGGAGTACTGCCGGCGCCGCCCGCGCCTGGTAATCTCCGAGATTGACGCCACTGCCGTCGCGTCCGAGGTCTACCGCATTCGCGCGCGGGTAATGAACGATGGCGGTTTCGCGACGAACATCACCGAGCGAGCGCTGAAGCTCCGCTCGCTCAAGCCGGTGCGGGTGTCCCTGTCGCTGCATGATGGCATGGAGTTGCTCTCCAACGCGCTGCATCGTCAGATCGGGCACCTGGCGCCTCATGCGCGCTCGGGGGAGCTTGAGTGGTTCATCCGGGCCGAACCCGGCGGAGAGGTCACGCTCCACGCGACATCCCAGCGCGCCGGCGTCGTGGAGCAGACGATCACACTCCCGTAGCCGCCTGCCGTTGTCTTTGTCGTTGGAGAGGTCGGCCCCCCGCGCCGACCTGTGCCGTTGCCGTTCGCCATTGCTGGCATTGCTGCCGTAGGCCGTTCCTCCCCTCTCCCGCCTGCTCATGTCGTCTATGCACACAGGGCGAGGGGCAGTTCAGCGACTGCGGCAACGGCAGAAGCAGCCTTAGCTTACATGTGCCATCCCGCCCGTGGGTGGGACCCGTGGGTCGCTCGGACAATCGCTACGCACGGCACGACGCACGGGTGGGGGCACCCGTGCCACATGAACGACAACGGCTACGGCAAACGACAGCGTCGCTTCGCGCCGCCCCCTGCGAGGGCGCAGGGGCCACAACGACGAAGAGTCCCCCCTCGCCCGCCATGTGCTCGCCCCGCGAGCTACGGGAGAGGGCGGCCGGGGGGCGAGGCTGCCGTTGCTGCCGTTGCTGCCATTGCTGCCGTTGCTGCCGTTGCTGCCGTTGCTGCCGTTGCTGCCGTTGCTGCCGTTGCTGCCGTTGCTGCCGTCGCTTCCGTTGCTTTCTTTTCCCCTGTGTGATAAACTCCAACTCCCCCAACAGGGGACAACAGCACGGTTGCGGCAGCGTCGCCGCAGCCGAAAAGCCTGACGTACCAACGTCGGCGCTGCTCGGCCGTTCTCGGCCGAAGCGTTTTGACGTGCGGCCGCAACTGCGGCCGTGGCATTGGAGGAAAGATCACCTTGGCTCTCGTTACAATGAAGGAACTGCTCGAAGCTGGCGTGCACTTCGGCCACCAGACACGTCGCTGGAACCCGAAGATGAAGCCGTTCATCTACCACGAGCGCAACGGCATCTACATCATCGACCTTCACGCCACGCTCAGACTCGTCGAGAATGCCCACGATTTCATCAAAGACCTCGCCAGCAAGGGCGGCAAAGTCCTCTTCGTCGGCACCAAGCGGCAGGGACAGGAGTCCATCGAGGAAGCAGCCGAGAAGTGCGGCATGCCCTACGTCACCAATCGCTGGCTCGGCGGCATGCTCACCAACTGGCAGACCATGCGCAGCCGCATCGAGCACATGACCCAGCTCGAGGAAGCTCGCGACCGCGGCGAGTGGGCCCGCCTCACGAAGAAGGAAGCCCTCCGCCTCTCCCGCGAACTCGAAAAGCTCGAGCACTCGCTCGGCGGCATCCGCAACATGGACGGCGTCCCCGACGCCATGTTCGTAGTTGACACCAAGCGCGAGGAGACCGCTGTCGCTGAGGGAGTCAAGCTCGGTCTGCCCGTCGTCGCCGTCATCGACACCAACTGCGATCCCGAGCCGATAGACTACCCGATCCCCGGCAATGATGACGCCATCCGCGCCATCCGGCTCTTCGCCAACCTCGTGGCAGACGCCATCATCGAGGGCCAGCTTGAGCATCAGCAGAAGCTCATCGCACAGGCCGACACCATCGAGCAGGCCGAAGCCATGGCCGCCCGAGAGGGCATCGAGCTTGATGAGGAGCTTGTCGCCAAAGCCATCGCTGCCGAAGAGGCCGCTATGGCGAAAGAGCAGCAGGCCGCCGCCCCCGCGGAGGAGGCAGAGGAGTTCGTCGGCGCCCCCGAGGATCAGTTCGTCGAAGACGAGTTCATTGACCTCATCGACGAGGAAGCCTAAACCAGCCCCAGTCTTCGCGGTCGCCCTGCAGAGCCGCCGCGGACCCAGGAGGATATCGTATGTCAGTCAATGCTGAACAAGTCAAGAAGCTGCGTGAGAAGACCGGCGCCGGTTTCATGGACTGCAAGAACGCCCTGACTGAGGCCGCCGGCGACATGGACAAAGCCGTCGATCTGCTGCGCCAGAAGGGCATTGACGTCGCCATGGCCCGCGAGGGCCGCGCGGCCGAGGAGGGCGTCATCGCCTCCTACATCCATGCCGGCAACCAGATCGGCGTGCTCGTTGACCTGCGTTCTGAAACCGACTTTGTCGCACGCACCGATGAGTTCCGCGAGTTCGGCCGCGACATCGCCATGCAGGTCGCTGCCATGCACCCGAAGTGGATCGCCCCCGAGGATGTCCCCTGCGAGGCCCTCGAGCACGAGCGCGAGGTCCTCAAGCAGCAGGCACTCGAGGAGGGCAAGCCCGAGCATATCGTGGAGAAGATGGTCGAGGGGCGGCTGCAGAAGTTCTACGAGAGCGTCTGCCTCATCAAGCAGCCCTTCATCCGCGACGATAGCCTCACCATCGAAGACAAGCTCAACGAGCTCGTCAGCACCACCGGTGAGCGCATCGTCATCGCCCGCTTCGTCCGCTTTCAGGTCGGCGAGGAACAGGAGTAGATCGCGTGGCATCAGAACATCCTGCCGGTGACACAAAGTACAAGCGCCTGCTGCTCAAGCTCAGCGGCGGTGCATTCCGCGGCCCCGACAGTGGCGGCATTCACTGGCCCACCGTCGGCCGCATCGCCGATGAGATCCGTGATGCACAGGCACTCGGCGCCGAGATAGCCATCGTCGTCGGCGGCGGAAACATCTGGCGCGGACAGGATGCCGCCGCCGAGGGCATGGAACGCGCAGCCGCCGACTACGCCGGCATGGTCGCAACCGTCATTAACGCCCTGGCTCTCCAGGATGCACTGGAGAGCCGGGACGTTGACACCCGCGTTCAGACCGCCATTGACATGCGCGAGGTCGCCGAACCGTTCATCCGCCGCCGCGCCACGCGCCACCTCGAGAAGGGCCGCGTCGTCATCTTCGGCGCCGGCACCGGCAACCCGTTCTTCACCAGCGACACCGCCGGCGTCCTGCGCGCCCTGGAGATCGGGGCCGACGTCATCATGAAAGCCACCGACGTGGACGGCGTCTACGACAGCGACCCCGATCACAACTCCAACGCCACCCTTCTGCGCGAGATAACCCACCTTGATGTCCTCAACCGCGATCTACGCGTCATGGACGCGACTGCTATCTCGCTCGCGAAGGACAACAAGCTGCCGATCATCGTCTTCAACATGAATGTGCCGGGCAACATCATCCGGTGTATCAGGGGCGAGTCGATCGGCACTACGGTGCAATAGCTCCCGACTCCACTCTACGGAGGGATAAGCATGGACCGGCTGATTGCCAAAGCGAAGGCCGACATGGACAAAACGGTCGAAGTCATCCGCAAAGACATCGCCGCCTACCGCACCGGCAGGGCCTCTCCCGCCCTCGTCGACAACCTGGAGATCGAATACTACGGCACCAAAGTCCCCCTGAACCAGATCGGTTCAATACAGGTGGTGGATCTGCGCCTCCTGCAGATCACCCCGTGGGACAAGAACGCCCTCTCCGCCATCGAGAAGGCCATCATGACCTCAGAACTTGGCCTGATGCCCACCAACGATGGCAACGTCATCCGCCTGGAGATCCCCTCGCTCACCGAGGAGCGCCGTGAGGAGCTCTCCCGCCAGGTGAAGAAGCGCCTCGAGGACGGCCGCGTTGCCGTCCGCAACACCCGCCGCGCGACCAACGATGCCATCGATAAGATGGAGAAGGCCGAGGGGCTCTCCGAGGATGAGGTCCGCGTCGGCAAGGAAGAGGTCCAGGACCTCACCAACGAGCACGTGAAGATGATCGACGAGATCGGCGAAGAGAAGATCAAAGAGATCCTGGAACTATGATCGAGCCGCTCCCGAACGTCATCGGCTGTCCTCTCGAACGCGCCGCGAAGATGCTCGCCGACGTCGGAGCAAGTGTCGCTGATGTGCAGCATATCGGACCGAACCCGGCCGATGATGCCGACCACCGCCGCTCCATGGTCATACGCCAGCGCTGCCCCGAATCAGGCAAAGTCGAACTCACTGTAGCCCGCGAATGGCGTGTCCCTCTGGCGGCGCCCGAACAATAGAACCTTCGCATTCAGGCCCGGGAAATCTCCCGGGCCTGTTTGCCTGATGATCAAAATGGGAATGGAGTATCTGTAGATGACTGATGAACAGGTCCTGATCCCGCGGCATGTCGCCGTCATCATGGACGGCAATGGCCGCTGGGCAGTAGAACGTGGCCTCGATCGTGAGGAGGGCCATCGGGCCGGCAGACACGCGGCTCGTCGCTTCATGCGAGCCGCTCAGGCTCGCGACATCGAGGCCGTATCGCTCTACGCCTTCAGCACCGAGAACTGGGCCCGCCCCACTCCCGAGGTTGACGCGCTCATGGAGCTTATCGAGACCGCGCTGCTCGTGGAGCTTCAGGAGCTATGCCGCCACGGCGTGAGGCTGAAGGTCTCCGGCCGGCGGTGGGAGCTTCCGGCGCCGTTGCAGCGCGCGTTGAGCAATGCCGAGGAGGCAACCGCCGCAAACGACGACATGATCCTCAACCTGTGCGTCAACTACGGCGGGCAGGTGGAGATCACCGACGCGGCGAAGGAGATAGCGCGACTCGTCGCGGCCGGTGAGTTGCAGCTTGACGACATCGGCCCGGACATGTTCGGCAGCTATCTTTACGTCCCGGACCTGCCCCCGGTTGACCTGCTCATCCGGCCCGGGGGTGACCTGCGAGTCAGTAACTTCATGCTCTGGCAGATAGCCTATGCCGAGTTCTACCCGATGACGGAGTACTGGCCAGACTTCCAGCCGGAGCACCTTGATGCAGCAATAGCTGAATACAGCAGACGTCAACGACGCTTCGGCGGCCTCGCGCTGGATGACTGAGACCGATTCGCGGCGTCAGATCGAGGGCGCCCGGGAGGGTGAAAACAGATGACCAAGTACACCGTAGGACTGCTCGTGTTGTGCATGGTGCTGCTCGGTGCGGTTCTCCCCGCCGCCGCGCAGCCGGAGGATGAAGTGGTCATTCTTGCCGGGGAGGATGAGAAGCCGATCACCGACGCGAGGGTCATACCCGACACCTTCGACATCGGTGTCAACGGCTACTCGTTCTTCGTGATCCGCACCTCCGCGGCCGGCTTCAGCGCCGCTGAGCGCGCCCGCATCGTGGATACCCGCGTCGTACACATCCTCTCCTACGCCGACGTGCGTGAGCACCAGGTTCGCGTGGAGGCGATACGCGGCAAGCCCACGATCTACGTGGATGACGTCCGTCTGATCACGGTCTACCCGAACGATGCGGAGGCCGCGGGAGCCGCTTCCTCGTGGGACCTGGCGAATTCCTGGGCCGCATCTACCGCCTGTTGCCTGCAGAACTACGCGCCACTGGCGAACCTGCCCGAGGCCGTCGCGGCGACCACCGTCGAGTGATGGCTCGTCGCGTCGGACCCGCTTCGTGAGCACAAAGAGGCGCCCGAATCCGGGCGCCTCTTTCTGTTGATGAAGTTGATGCGCCGACCGTTGCCTTTGGTCGTTTCGTCGTTGGAGAGGTCGGCCCCCGCGCCGACCTGTGCTGTTAGCCGTTGCCGTTGCCGTTGCCGTTGCCGTTGCCGTTGCCGTTGTCGTGAGCCGTTCGGAGCGACGCATCCCGTTGTTTGGATGCGTCGGCCGTTGCCGTGTCGTTCCTCCCCCCTCGTCCCGAGTGACTTCGCGCAGCGAAGTCCAAGGGAGAGGGGGGCCGGGGGGGTGAGGCCGCCGTTGCCGTCCTCGAACGGCAGCGCCGCTTCGCGCCGCCCCTCGCGAGGGCGCGAGGGCCACAAC
>JAAYJW010000478.1 GCA_012522765.1 candidate division WS1 bacterium
AGAAGCGACGGCTCATCGCCCATGCGTCCGATCTGCGATACGCGCACACCCTCTTCGTCGCGAGTCAGGCGCAGCATCGTTCCGCCACCGGCCAGCACACAGGAGTCGTCCTCAAGCGCGATCAGCGCCGTAGCCGCAGGCGTGGCACCTTCCGCGGCGCGCAGGGCGCCATTCGCCGCTGCTGTTGCCGCCTGCCAGTCGCGAAGCGCGCTCAGCGTGGTCGCGGAGGTCTCCGCATCGGCCGCCAGTGTGCGAGCAACATCAAGCAGCCATGCCGCCCCATCGCCCCCTGCTCCATCGGCCGCAGCAATCGCCTCGCGCACCTGCGCTATTGGCGCCTCAAGCTCAGGCACGCTCACCGCGACATCCCATCGCGCAGAGAGGCGGTCGATCCGCTCCGCCAGAGCTTCTGCCGAGCCGCCCGAGGGCCCGAGGTAGAGCGTGCCCTCGAAAATCGTGCTGCCGCCGGCGAAGGTGTGCCATGGGCCATGCACGTAGACGCCATGGCCGGAAAGATTCGTGTGAATGCCGTAGAGGTCGCCGCTCAGCAGCGCCAGCGCGACATCATCGGTCAGCAGCGCCCCCCAGTCCTTCCCCCGCAGGCTGTGCGTGTTGCGCTCATCCACGAACTCCACGCTTTCAAGCGGCGGCGCCCATGCCACCCGATCGAAGAACGGCTGCTCCATCTTGTGGTACATCTCGAAGACGTGAAGCTGATCCCAGGGACTGCCGCCCTGCTGAGTGACGACAGCGCGCATCCGCACAGCCGGCGTTGTGGCGCTGTAGGCGAACTCATAGGTCGCCTGAGGGTCTCCCGGTGCCGGTGTGCCATCGGGAAGGCAGTAGCGCGCGGTGATGCGGATGACGGCCTCAATCGGCCCCTCGCTCAGGACCTCCACCTGCGGCGCCGGATCGTAGCGCAGGTAGAATTGCCCGACGCCCTCGTTGTAGAGGCGATCGTTAATGAGCATCGGCAGCGTGCCCGCGTCGGCGAAGTCCACGGTGCCGGGCAGACCGCCCGCGTTCAGATCGTGATGAACCGTGTACCAGCGCGTGCGGACCGCGATCTCGCCCTCGCGGCGCTCTACTGCGATGCCATCCAGCGCGGCGTCACTCTGCGGCAGGCCCAGCGTGACCTGCCAGTCCACCTGCGTTCCCGCAGGCTGCACTCCGGGCACCAGCCACGTCACGGTAGCCCGAGTGCCATGCTCGCCGGAGGCGAAGTAGGTCTGCGCCACCGCCTCCTCGGCGGTGGCGGCGTTGACCACCCGCGCTGACCAGCCATCATCGGCGAGGTCCCATCCAAGCACCTCGCGCACCGCGGGCAGGTCAATGTCAATATGAGCGACACCGCCATCTATCTCGGCGGAGGCAGTGGTGGTAGCTTCGAAGGACGCAAGTTGGGCATGTGCGGCCAGGCTGATGCAGATAAACGCGACCAGAAAGACACAGCGGTTGAGGCTCATGTTCTCACTCCACGGGAGGGGGTAGCGCGTCACCAGGCAAGTTCGCGCTGCAGCGCGCGGAGTCCTTGCCGCGGGAGGAAGGATAGCGCGCGCGGGACGCGAACGTTACGCCCGACGTGGGAGCGGCCGGTCGGTCTCGGCCGCCACAGACACCCGGAGGAATGACGATGGCACTGACCGTGGCGTTCATCGGGACCGGCAAGAAGAAAGAGAAGGGCACAGTCCAGGGATACGCGATGGCCTACACCCACGCCCACGGCTTCAGCGAGCTTGATGATGTTGAGCTTGTCGCGGCCTGCGATCTCATCGAGGAGAACGTCGCGGCCTTCGCCGATCACTTCGGCATCGGGCAGACCTTCAGCGACTATAACGTCATGCTGCGCGAGGTGCAGCCTGAGGCGGTTACGATCAGCACCTGGCCGCACCTGCACGAGAGGATGGTCGTTGACGCGGCGCGGGCGGGGGTCAGGGTCATCTACTGCGAAAAGCCGATGGCCGACACGATCGGCGGGGCCCGGCGGATGCTGCAGGTATGCGACGAGGAGGGCGCGGTGCTGGCCTTCAACCACCAGCGCCGCTACGGAAAGCCCTTCCAGCTTGCGAAGCAGATGCTCGATGCCGGGCGCATCGGGGACCTGAAGCGCATCGAGTGGGGCGGATCGAACATCTACGACTACGGCTCGCACAACTTCGACATGGCGCAGTTCTTCAACAACGAGACGCCGCCCGCATGGGTGACGGCGCAGGTGGA
>JAAYJW010000074.1 GCA_012522765.1 candidate division WS1 bacterium
CACGAGAGCCCGCAGATCTGCGACTGCTTCAACGGCGGCAGGATGGGCTGGCGCTGGTACTAGCCGGGCTGCGGATGGGGCGCCGGAGGCACTGACACCGGCGCCTCACCCCGCGGGCTGTTCGCGTACACCCGCCAGCCAGCGCGAGACGCGCTGGCTGTAGGCGACATTCGCCGCCCACACCAGCGGGGTTATCCGCTTACCGACGCGCCGGAGAATGCTCCGCCAGGAGTAGAAGCGCTCGTAGACCCACTGGAAGCCATTCTCCAGCGCCTCGGGTGACATCCCTACCGGTTCGAAAGTGACGTGTGAGCCGTTATATCTGCTCCAGTCGCGGACCACGATGCGCTTTGCGCTCTCCAGGTCTCGGTAGAGTCTGGTTCCGGGCAGCGGCGTGAGGATCGAGAACTGGCCGATGTCCATCTCCACCCTCTCGGCGAAATCCGCAGTGCGTTCGAACACATCCTCATCATCGCCGTCGAGGCCGAACATGAAGCTGCCGATGACTGCGATCCCCACGTCGTGCAGGCGCTGCACAAGCTCCTCATACTTGGCGATCGGGTTGAAGCGTTTGCCGACCTTCTCAAGCTGCGTCTGAGATATGCTCTCGAACCCCACGAAGAGCGCTTTGCAGCCCGCCTCCGCCGCCTGCACGATCAACTCCGGGATCTCCAGCATGGTCGTGGATGCCTGGCTCCAGAAGGTCTTCCCGGTGTCGGCCCAGGCGGAGAAGAACTCGCGCGCATACTGCGGGCAGCCCATGATGTTGTCATCAACGAGTGTAATCGGCTCGCCCTCGATCTCTCGGGCCTCCGCCAGCACGTCCTCAATCGGCCTCGTGCGCAGAGTGCGCCCAAAGAAGGTGGAGACGGTGCAGAACGAGCAGGCGAAGGGGCACCCGCGCGTCGCCTGCATCACGTGCTTCATCGGGTAGGGCGAGGTGTCGATCAGATCGCGTCGGGCGGCGGGGATCAGTGACGCGGGCGGGAACTCGCTGTTGCGGTAGACCCTGCCGAGGTGGCCCGCGGAGAAGTCATCGAGCAGGCCCTGCCACTGCCCCTCCGCTTCACCGACTATCACGGCGTCAACATGCTGTAGCGCCTCGTCCGGAAGCGCGGAGGCATGCATCCCGCCCATTACTACCGGCACCCCTCGCGCGCGGTATGCGTCCGCCAGTTCGTAGGCACGGGGCGCGGCGGCCGTCATGGCAGTCAGGCCGATCAGGTCAGGTTCGATCTCCAGGTCGGCAGCTTCAACACTCTCGTCTATTATCGTGACGTTATGCTCTCCCGGCGTCAGCGCAGCGACCGTCATCAGCCCCAGCGGCGGAAAGAGCGGATTCACCCGACTCGCGTCACTACCACTATATCTGGCACTCTCAGCGGCGATTAGGCAGATCTCCATGTCCGCTCCCACTCCCGCCACATCCCTCATGTACCTCACGTACCACAGTACTTCGCACAGCCGCCTCAGGGTTCCTGCCTCATCTGGCGCTCCAGGAATCGCGCGAGGCTTCATCTGCTGCAGGGAGAGCCCGCAGAGGAGGAGTTTGCGGCCATCTCCATGAACAGTCCACGGGACAACCGGGGGGAGATCCCGCGACCGCCACCGATCACGGAGGCCACCGCCATGAATCTGCGCCATGCAGCCGCGCTCACTGGCTCGCTGATCGCCTGCGCCCTGCTGTTATGCGGCTCGCTCCACGCCGCGGACGTGGCGCTCTGGCACGAACTCGACATCGTGCCGATGCCGAAGGAGATCTCCCTCACCGGGCGCGATCTGCCACTTGAGGGAGCGGTGATAGTCCTTGGCGCTGAGCCTTCGCGGCAGGACGAGATCGGTGCGAAGTGGCTCAGCGACGAGTGTGTCGCGCTTGGCGGCGCCGCAATCCCTGCCGTCACTGCCGCAGACAATGCGCCGCTGCGCATCATCGTCGGCACGCGTGAGAGCAATCCGCTGATCGCTGCGGCGGCCGAGGCGGGCGCTATTGACGTCGGCCCCGGCAATCCCGGCGAGCGCGGCTACGTCATCGTCACGCGGCAGGCTGATGGCGCAACTGAGATCCTGCTCGGCGGCGCGGACGAGATCGGCGCCCTCTACGCCTGCGTGACGCTCGCGGGCCTGATGCAGCACGGGGCCGACGGCGTTACTCTGCGCGAGGCGACGGTGCGCGACTGGCCGGACTTCGTGCACATGACCTTCGGCGCTGGATACACCGGCGACATGGGCGGCGCGGACCTCGGCCTGCTGTGGGACGAACTGCGCTGGAGCCAGGAGCCGGATGCGGACCTGCGCCGGCGGTTCCTTGCCGCTATGCTCGAACACTACGAGCGACTGCTGCGCTGGAAGATCGGGACGCTGTGGATCAACGTCTACGACACCGTCACGCCTGCCACCCGCGCGGTCATCAAGGAGGCCATCCAGCTTGGGCGCGAGCGCGGGATCGGCGCGCTCTACTACTCCATGCAGCCCTTCGCGGGCCGCGTCGCGGACTACCCCGACTTTGCAGGGCCGAAGCTGCCGCCGGGGCGCTATCCGGAGTGGATCCGCTGCTGGTCGCTCGACGACATGCGGCGCGAAGCGGCCGAGCGTTTCGCGAAGATGTGCGGCGACATCGGCTACACCGACATCGGCTTCCACGACAGCGACACCGGCGGCTTTCTCAACCCCGCACAGTGGGAGGAGCGCTGCGAGGTCTGCCGGGAACGATGGGGCGATGACTACGCCGCGGCCACCGCGAACAAATTTCAGATCTACTACGACGCGCTGAAGGAGCACGCTCCTGACGCGCGCATGCACATCGTCATCTACCCCTACGGGCTGAGCGTCTACACGCAGGAGGGCGCGGAGCGCTACGTCACCGGCGAGTTCGGACCGGGCCCCGGTGTAGCCGACTCCGCGCGCCAACTCCGGGAGAAGTACACGCGCTTCTGGCAGCGCGTGGATGAGATGCTTCCCGACGACATCAACGTCTGCATCCGCGAGGAACATCCGGAGAACGTAGCCGCATTCCGTGACATCATCGGAGACCGCGGCATATTTATCTTCTTCAAGCTGCTTGCCGACCCCTGGACCGCGTTCTTCTCCGAGTCACCGCGCTGGTCCGGGACCTTCTACCGCAACAGCCGCGACTTCCTCTTCCCGCCTACGCTGGAGACCTACGTGCCCATCCAGGCGCTGGCGGTGCGCGAGTACGCTTGGAACTCCGATGCCCCCGGCGCCGAGCCCTACTACCGCCTCCCGGTGGAGGAGCAGTGGCGGCATTGTGAGCCGCAGGGGCCGGTCTACGAGGTCGTGTTGCCGCACGTGGTCAGGGCTTTCTTCGGGCACGCGCATGCCGAGGAAATCGCGGGCGCGCTGAGTAAGAACGTGAATCAGTACGAGATCTTCGAGAACAAGCTCTACGGCGGCAACCCGCAGTTCCTCAAGTCCGCCGAACGGTGGCGCTGGCAGGCGGAGGAGTCCGCCGAAGGGGCGGAACTGCTCGATCGCGTCTGGGAGCGCCGCACTGGCCCTGAGGACCGCCTCGGCATGACGCCCTACGCCTTCAGGCGCTACCTCTACCTGCGCGAGATCTTCCACACCTGCCGCTACATGGCCGCCGCAAGGGCCGGCGAGGAGACCGCGCGAGAGCTTGCGCGCGCGGGAGACCTTGAGGGCGCACAGGCCGCGCTTGCCGCTGCCCGGCAGGCAGCCGAGGATGGCCGCCGCGACGCCGAGCAACTGCTCACCGATCGCCCCGACGAGCCGCTCTACGTCCGGCAGGATCAGCTTGACCGCGGCAGGCGCATGGTCTTCCGCCTCTTCACCCCGGACGCAGGGATCGACTGGGACGCGCCGCTGCAGCGCATCACGCAGACCGAGCAGGAACTGCCCGCGCTGGTTGCGGCGGGCGAAGTTGATCCGAACATCCTCAAGCGGCTGGAGAGCAACCGCATAGTGCACATGGGCACCGCGCGCGAGTCCATCGCCGTTGATGGTCAGCTTGATGAGGCAGACTGGATGCGCGTCTACCCGTCGGAGAGCTTCTTCGTCTACCGCGAAGGCCAGCGGATCGCCGATGTGCCGACGCAGACGCGCCTGCTGTGCGATGATGAGCACGTTTACGTCGCCGCCTCCTGCTGGTTGCCCGCGGGCGGGGAGCCGTTCGGGCGTGAGCGCGAGCATGATGACGCCGTGCTCGAGGATGACGCGGTTGAGATCTTCCTCGCCCCGCCGGGGATGAACGGGGGTTACGTGCACCTCGCGGTGAACGCCTTCGGCAGCGCCCGCGATCAACTATGCGCCGCCGCGAAGGATGACACGGGCGTAACGAAGTTCAACCGCGATCCGGAGTGGAACGCGGAGGGGCTGCAGGTGGCGGCAAGCCGGCAGGAGGGCCGCTGGGACGTCGAGATCGCGCTGCCGCTGAGCGCACTGGGCGAGACTGCCGCCGGCGGTGGCTGGGCTGCCAACTTCGCCCGCGAGTACCGCAGCGCCGCCGGAACGCAGGAACTCAGTTCGATCCTCCCGACCACCGCCGAGGACTTCCACCACCGCGCGTTCTTCCGGCAGGTCAACCTGACCGCCGCCGACTTCTCCGCACCCGACCCGGAGATCGAACTGGCGGTCACTGGCCTCGAGGCGAAGACCGAGACGCTTGACGACCGCATCGCGACCGTCTGCCACTTCGGCGCAGCGGTTCACGCCAGCCGTGCACTGCATGGAGCCACCCTGACCGCCGAAGCATACGGGCCGGACGGCAGGCTGCACCAGCGGCGTGTCGTGGCTCAGCAACCACGCATCCTCTACGACTGGGAGCCGACCGATGAGTTCAGGATCGAGTTCACCGAGGTGGTCCCCGCTGGCGGTGTGAGGCTGCTGCTGGAGACGAACGAGGCGACCGTCGAGCGCTGGGTGCGCCTCGGCGGGTGGCAGGGCGGCAATGAAGCAGGCAGTCTCTTCAGCCCCGACGGCGTGGCAGGAGCGGCGCTCGCCGGTGACTGCGTACTGCCGTCAAAGCTCCTGCGCGAGGGGCAGGCGGAGCCGCTGGAGCTTGTTCCATCACGAACCGGCACGCTGGAGATGTGGCTGCGGCCGAACTGGACCGGCGGGCAGGCACTTTTGAGCGACCGCTTCGACCTGCAGCACATCGAGCGCGCGCTGCTGCACTTCGGCCCGCTGCGCGCCGACAACCCTTACCTCGCGAACCACTCGTCTCTGCTTATCGAGCACGTCTCACCGGACTGGCTGCGCTTTGTCGTAGCGGCGTCGAACTACGCGGGCTGGTCTACCATGGCGAACCTGCGGGAAGCGCCGCTGAATGCCGGGCAGTGGCACCATCTCGCGGCGGTCTGGGATGGCGATGCCGATCGCCCGGATTGGATGCGCATCTACCTCGACGGCAAGCGCGTGAATGGCGAAATCGCGATCTCGAAAGAGGAGCGCTTCGGCGATGACCCGTCGCTGCGGGTGGCAGTGGACAAGCCCTACACGATCCAGGTCGGCTGCCTGACCTCGGGCCGCCAGCCGGG
>JAAYJW010000479.1 GCA_012522765.1 candidate division WS1 bacterium
GCAGCGAAGCATTGGCGTTCCATGCGGGCCAGACTGAGGCGGTCCCGACGTGGCCGACGGTATGCGAGTCGTCCATCATCCAGACCCACGTGCCGAACTGGCGGTCGCGGAAGATCGTCCGCCGCGTGAGCAGGCCCTCGTCGCGGATGTAGAGGTCCCACGGCTTGTGCCCCTGCCGCTCGGCGAAGGCGTAGAGGCCCTGCAACTGGTCAGGATCGGGATCGTAGGTCGCGACCGGTGGAAGCCCGGAGCCGTCTGCTGCCATCAGCACCCTCCTGAGCATCGCTTTGTCGTAGAAGACTTCACCGGAGATCATGTTCGGCGCGGAAAGCCCGACGGAGATGCGTGGCGCCTCGTGCGGGACGCTGAAGTAGTAGCGCAGCCGCTCCCACTCCTCGGGCACCTCGAAACTCTGCGACAGGCGCATCACCCGCTGGCCGTCGGCGTAGCCGCTCGCGCGGAGATTGACTGTCGGCAGTGAGCCGCGGGCCATGATCGAGAACTCGTAGTGCGCGCCCGGCTCGAGATCGTAGCCGGGCGACCAGATCTGCGGCCACCAGAGCGCGTCCAGCAGCTTGGTCTTGCGGACTGCGCGGCCGCCGTCTACTCCGACCCCTGCGAGCGTCTCGACCGTCCCCTGCGGCGCATTGTCCACCTCGGGGCTGGTCAGGCTTGCCGACCACGGCGGGGGCAGATGCTCGCCCTCGCCCTCCTCGAAGTCACCGTTGATGAGCAGGTCCATCGTCTCGAAGTACAGCGCGCCATCGGCCTCGCGGACGTGGAAGCCGCTGGTGGGGTTCGGCGGCCAACTCATCGGGCCCTCGAGGCTGCCATCGCGGCAGACTTTCAGGCGGTAGAGATCACCCGGCGCGGGTGTCTCGGCTCCGATCGCGGCGAAGGGGATCGCGATCCGCATCAGCCAGCCGCCCTCGACCTCGGCCACCGCCACCTCAACATCCTCCGCCAGCGTGCCCTCACGCCGGTCCTCTTCTTCCATGCCTGTGCGCGTGGCGCGGATGTTGCCGCCGCGATCGACCACGATCTGATAGTAACTCTCCTCACCGGGGCTTTCATCGAGGAACAGTTCGACGCGCTCGTGGCTGTAAACGCGCCGGTCGTTGAGCGCGAGCCGCGGAATGTCGCCGGCCTCGCCGGAGGCAAGTCGGACTTCAATGAACAGGGCGCGCTCATCATGCATCACGCGCGCCTCGGCCTGCTGCTCCACCGGGGAAAGCTGCGAGCCGAGCAGCACAAGCTGCTCGATGAGGGCGGCGCGTCCCCATGCCGCGTCATCGTCGAGACCGGCTATCTCAAGCCGCGGGCTGATGACATCATGCTGGACGTGATCATCAGACGAGGCGGGAAGCGTCATTGCCAGCGCGCCGAGAAATACCGCCGGCAGAAGGTGCGATGAGAGCTTGCGCATCACAATCACCCCGGGGTGCAACAATATGCAGAGGGGCCGCCGCAGGCAGCAGCGCCAACGAGGGGCGGCCCCGCCTGCAGCGGCTCATTGTCCGCCCGTGAACTACATGTCGAACCAGTAGCAGGTGCCCCAGTACGTGGCCTTGTTGCTCAGGAATGCGCTCTCCTGCAGCCACTTGGCGTGCCCATCGGCGAAGCAGTAGTTCGCGCCCTCGTTGTGAATTGTGCGGTTGAGGCGATCGCTCGCGCAGTCGCTGGTGCCCCAGCTTGAGACGTTACCGCGCTCGGCGATCAGCACCTGCTCCGAGGGCCGCTTGATCTTCGCCAGTGCTGCGCCCTGGGCGTATGCCGGGTAGGTCTCGGGCGAGTCACCCCACGGCATCATGTAGTAGTTGGCGACGTAACTGAGGCGGTAGCTTGGAGTACCGGATGGCCCCGGCCGGAACGTGAGGGACGTCCCGCCGGTGCTGGGGCACTCCCAGATGGCCCAGTTCTTCGTGTAGGGATGCAGAAGCTCCGGGAAGCCGTGTACCGTGCCGCGCACGCCACCGTATTCCTCGCCCATCATCGCGGGCGGGAGGTACTCGTCGTAATCCTGGGCGTACATCATCAGCGAGAGGGCGAACTGCTTGTTATTGTTGAGACATGACGTCTGTCGCGCTTTCTCACGCGCTCTGGCGAAGACGGGGAAGAGGATCGCCGCGAGAATCGCGATGATCGCAATCACCACCAGCAACTCGATGAGCGTGAAGCCTCGTGTCACCCTGACCATGGTAGCAACCTCCCTGGCAGCGCGGCTACGATTGCGGATCAGACGGGCTACAGTCGTCTATTGTATTGTCTTTCTTCCAGTTGTGTCAAGAGTCTTCTGCACTTTAGGATGAGCGGCTGTCTCTCTTCAGCGCCAGGTAACGGTGATCGGTGCCGGTGGGGCGGAGGGAGGGCGAAGCCCGACCGGAGCCCCACCGGCGGCCGCC
>JAAYJW010000480.1 GCA_012522765.1 candidate division WS1 bacterium
CGGTCTGTCGCCTCCCTCGGCCCCCTGCCCCTGGCCAGGGGCAGGGGGCCACTTCACTCCACCGGGAGTTACTACGAAACTCCCGCTTACACCTCCACCAGATACCGGTTGCCATCATACAAGGGGGAGGAACGGCAGACGACAACGGCGCCTCACGCTTGTGCGGCATAGACGCCGTCCGCCAGTCACATCAACAGGAGGCCACAGGCATGCCGCAAGACCTCTGGACACCAAACTTCGACCGCCTGCTCGACGCGATCCACGGCCGGGTGCCCGATCGCGTCCCGTTGTTCGAGCTTGGGATCGACCGCGAAATCACGGAGGCGGTGATGGGCGAGCCGCACCCGTCTGGCGACGAGGGCCGCCGCTATCGCATCGAGTTCCAGCGCCGCATGGGCTACGACTACGTGCGGGCGATGGTGGGCTTCTACTTCAGCCGAACCAGCCTGCTCTACTCCGCCGATACGGAGGTCGCGCAGGGGCGGGATAAACGTTCCTGGCGCGACGAACACCGCGGCCCGATCGGAAGCTGGGAGGACTTCGAGGCGTACGAGTGGCCCGACGTCTCCGCAGCCACCTTCGACGACATCGAGCGCCTCACGCCGCTGCTGCCGCCGGGGATGAAGTGCAACACCTCCTACGCCGGCGTCTGGGAGTACACGGTCCTGCTCATCGGCTACGAGCCACTCTGCTACATGCTCGCGGATGACCCGGACCTTGTGCGCGCGGTGGCGGATCGCGTCGGCGAGTGCCAGCTTCAGATGTACGATGCGCTCTGCGACTACGACGCGTTGGGCTCCTGCATGATTGCCGATGACCTCGGCTTCAAGACGCACACGATGGTCGCGCCGGACACGCTGCGCGAGGTCTTCCTGCCGTGGCTGGGCCGCATCATCGACTGCATCCACGCGCACGGCAAGCCCGCGCTGCTGCACTCCTGCGGCATGTGGGAGCCGATCATGGAGGACCTGATCGCGATCGGCTTCGACGCCTTCCACTCTTTTGAGGACGTGATCGAGCCGGTCGGGCAGTTCAAGCGCCGCTACGGCGACCGCGTCGGCACACTCGGCGGCATAGACGTGCATGTGCTTGCCAGCGGCACTGAGGAGACAGTCCGCTCATACACCGCGCGCGTCATCAAGGAGTGCAAACCCGGCGGGGGATGGGCGCTCGGCTCGGGCAACACCGTGGCGAACTACATACCGCTGGCGAACTACCTCGCGATGCTCGACGAGGGGCGGAAGCTGGGCGTCTACTAACATCTACAGGAGGCCTCACCATGACTCGCACCGCGATCATCGCTCTGCTCACGCTCTGCGCCGTGCTGCCATGCCAGGCCGACCTGACGCTCATCCGAGACGGGCAGCCAGTGGCGCAGATCGTCCTGCCCGTGGATGCCGCCCCGGAGGTTGCGCTGGCGGCTGAGGAGCTGAATCTGCATCTGCGCCTGATGTCCGGCGCCGAACTACCGCTGGTCGCGCAGGTCGCGGATGACACGCCCGCAGTCTACCTCGGCGCGCCCGATCCAGCGTGGGCACAGGCGCATGATCTTGCCTCCCTCGCCTTCGACGGCTTCGTGGCTGAAGCGACCGATGATCGCCTTGTGCTCGCAGGAAATGTACCCGATGGCACGCTCAACGCGGTTTACTGGCTGCTCGAGCAGCTTGGGGTGCGCTGGTACATCCCCACCGACCTCGGCATGAATGTGCCGGAGATGTCGACTGTGACGGTCGCAGCGATGCGCGAACGGGTCGAGCCGACCTTCCTCTGCCGCAAGAACCACGGGATCGAGCGATCCATCCGCGGCCACGGCGACACCTGGCAGCGCCGGGTGCGAATCACCGACATGGACACGAACGTTCCCTTCAATCGCTACTCGCACAACCTGCTGAACATCGTGCGACCCGACACCCACGCGCAGACGCATCCGGAATACTTTCCGCTGCTGAACGGGGAGCGGCGGGTGACGAACCTCGGCCATGGCTGGCAGCCCTGCACGAGCAACCCGGAGGTCGTGCAGCTTGCAATTAACGCCGCGCGCGCATGGTGGGATGAGCACCCCGAGGCCAACTACTTCTCAGTCGGCATGAACGACGGTCGCGGGTGGTGCGAGTGTGACGCGTGCAACGCGATGGACATCCCCGGCTACACCTTCCGCGGCCGCGAGGTGAAGTCGGAGCGCTACTTCACCTTCGTGAAGCAGGTCGCGGAGGCCGTGAAGCAGACGCATCCGGAGAAGTGGATCACCTGCATCGCCTACTCCAGTGTGGAGCCGGTGCCACAGGGAGTGGAACTGCCCGACAACGTGATGGTCGTGATCACGCAGGACGTCGGCGCATGGCACGATCCGGCCTACCGCGCTGAGGACGAGGCTCTCGCCCGCGCGTGGGCGGAGGCCGCCGGGGCGTTCGGCATCTACAACTACACCAGCGAGATGTGGCTGCTGCCGCGCAACTACCCGCGCCTGATGGCCGAGGCGCTGCGGTTCTACGATGACATCGGCGCAGTCGCGATGACCAACGAATCGTGGCCGACGTGGTGGTATGCCGGGCCGATGATGTATGCGCGCGCGAAGCTGATGTGGGACCCGCAGCAGGACGTCGGCCCGATCCTCGACGACTACTACTCCGGCATGTTCGGCCCTGCGCGGGAGCCGATGGCGCGGCTCTATGAGCGCTTCGAGCAGACCATCATGACCGAGCGCGAGGGCCGCTGGTTCTACGGCATCAACTCCGTGCCCGATCAGATCGCGCTCTGGACGCCGCAGCAGCTTGAGGATAGCCTCGCCGATCTCGCTGAGGCGAAGGCCCTTGCGCAGACTGCCCCCTTCGACGCGCGTGTTGACTTCGTCGCCCGCGGCTTCGCGCTCACCGAGGCAATCCTGCGCGAGTACTGGCAGGCGCAGGATGCGCGCAAGCTTGCCGAGCAGCGCGACGCGGACCTGCTGCTTGACGCACTTGAGCGACTGGCCGCGCTCACCGCGGAGCGCGAGAGGATCTTCGATGCGGTCATGCAGGACGAACTGCTATCAGGCACCTACGACCGGCTCATCAATGAGCGCGGGAGCCGCCTGAACTCGTGGAAGGGCGACCTCAACGCAGCTTACTCGGCGGCGCTGGCGACCCTTTTCGCCACCGACGCGGCGGTCGATCCCGAGCGACTTGACGCCATCGCCGCCTCTGCCAGTGATGCGGTGGCTGCCCAGATAGCGGCATATTCGTGGCTGCTGGAGCACCCGGATGCAGAGAACCTGTGCCCGAACCCCGGTTTCGAGGAGACCGC
>JAAYJW010000481.1 GCA_012522765.1 candidate division WS1 bacterium
ATCTCCGCCTCACCGAAGCCCAGCGCGCGGATGGTGTCTATCCCCGCCGCGACCGCCTCATAGATGGAGAGCGTATACTCCGCCTCGACCTCCGGCGGCTGCCGGTCTGTGTTCCACGAGTAGTTGCCGTTGGTGAGATTGACATAGCGGTCGCCAACCCAGTAGCGCTTGCCGCGCATGTAGAAGATCGGATGATCGGTCGCCCACATGATCCGCTCCGGGCCGAAGTACTGCAGCGCGAGCGCATGCACCGCCGGGTTGAAGACCGCGGAGTTGTCGAAGAGGATCCCGGGGTCATTGGCCAGCGGCGGAAAGCCCTCCCGCGCATAGCGCCCCGCGTAGGACCGTCCGAGGTGTGCGATCACCAGCACCACGTTCGGGTAGCGTGCGCGAAGCTCCATGATCTCCTCGATGTTCGCCCGATCCGCTAGTCGCTCCAGCCTCGGCAGGTGGAGCGTCAGCCATGCCCCAAGCTCGTCGAGCACCTCAAGCTGATGGTGCGGCATGAAGTCGAAGACGCTCACATCGCCGCCGCCGTAGCCCCCGATCAGGCGCTCGTAGGGCTTCACGCCGACGATCGCCGGGCGGCGCAACTCCCGCAGCAGCTTCTGAGGCTCCCACTCCGGCCGCACCAGCGCCAGCCCCGCGGATCCACCGCCCTCGAATGCCTCCGAGACATACTCATTGTTAGCCTCACAGTGGCAGTTGCTCTGCGGCGAGCCGAAGGCGAGCATCTCCACCTGCCGCCCGGGGAACATGATTTCGTACCCGAGTCGCGCCTGCTCGACCGACTCGGGGCCTGCTATCTCCGCCGGAAACGCCGGCCGCTCGTAGGCCTCCTCGGTCTCGTCGGTATGCTCGGGTAGCTGCACGTGGCGATGAGCATCGAAGATGCGCTCGGGCAGCCACGGGTCAAGCCGCTCATGAAAGAAGCGGTGATCCACGTCGTTGTACTCAAGGTAGGGGTGGTCCATGATCTGCCTCACTTCCGCTTCAGTAGCTCACGCAGGGCATCGGCCGCGAACCGCAGTGTGTGCTCATCCAGCGGCAGCGCAAACTTGGTCAGGATCGTGCTGTGACCTTCGTGGTAGGCGTGCGCCCGGAGCCAGAGCCCGCGCTCCAGTGAGGCTCGATGGAAGGCGAGGCAGCGCTCCCGCTCGCGGAACTTCAGCCCGGACATGTGTCCGACTCCGCGCGCCTCAACAAGCTGGTCGCTGAACTCGTCTGCGATCTGCACCATCTGCTCGTGCCATGCGGCGCCCACACGCTCGATGGTCGCCGCCTCGCGCTCAATGAGAGCTATGTTCCCCAGCGCGATGTAGGCGGCCAGCGCGGCGTTGCCGTTCGTGCTGATCGCATCATACTGCTCGAGGCAGTCCAGCTTCCCGCGGTAGATCAATGCCGCAAGCGGGTGGAAGCCCGCGGTCATGCCCTTGCCGAGCACGATGAAGTCCGGCTGCAGGCCGATGCGCGAGCTGTAGACGACCTCCGGGACCCAGAATCCGGTCTGTATCTCATCAATCGCCATCAGCGCGCCCGTCTCATCACACA
>JAAYJW010000482.1 GCA_012522765.1 candidate division WS1 bacterium
ACTGGCCGCTGCACTTCCAGCAGGTCTGGGGCAATGACCGTTCGCGCGCGTTCTGGCTCTCGCACATGCGCCCGGTCGGTGCTTTCCTCTTCGGCAACCGATCGTGGACGCCGAACATCCGCGCGGAGAGCAACTTCCTGCATCACGTGATCCTCGGCTGCTCTGACGCCCTCGGCGGCGTCGCGCAATTCCCGGGCACCCTGAATGCACTGGGCGCGAGTCGCGGAGCGCTCGTGCAGATGAAGCAGCGGGCGCAGTTATTCTCCTCCCGCCAGCTTCAGCCGGCACTACCGACCGGCATCTGGGAGCCGGACCTCGCCTGCGTCTATGAGGACGAGGACGGCGGCGCCTACCGCTACTACGCCAACGACCAGGTGCACCGCATGGTCGGCCCCGATGGCCGGGCGATCTATGAGCGAGTCACCGGCCTGAGCAGCTTCGCCACCGAACTGAACCTGCCGGGATGGCCTGCGGCCGATGCCGACGGCCTCATCGGCCTGAACCCTGACGTGCGCTATGCGCTCGTTCAGGGGAGCGATGAAAAGCCAGCGGTGCAGCTTAGCGCGCTGCCGCCGGGCAGCATGATCTCGCGCTTCTACGGCGACGACCGCTTCACTCTGCTGGCGGTGGCGCCGGTTGGTGAGGCAGCGGCGGCCGCCGGTGCGATCACCGCGATCGCGAACTTCCCCGTGCGTGCGGTCACGCTCGATGACGCCGCGGTGCAGGCCCCGGCATGGCCCCAGGGCGCGGTGGCCTCTGAACCGGTTACGTGGCAGGCGCAGTCTCTCCCGGCGCGGATGGTCTTCGCACATACCGAGCCTGAGGCACCCGCATGGGGCGAGTTCTTCGCAAGCGACATCGCGCGGACGAAGTGGGTGGATGCGCAGAGCGGGATGGACGCGGGCGATCGTCCGCCGCGCGACCTCACCCGCCGCTACGAGGTGCCGGGCGAGGGGGAGGTGCTCTTCTACTTCCTCAACGGTGGCGGCGAGGCCGAGGTGATCTTCGACTACCTCGTGACGCCGCCGGCGGGCGAGGCGGTGCTGGAGGTCTTCACGCTCAACACGCAGGACACGCACGGCAACGGCTCGATCGGGCGGCTGTATATCAACGGCCGCATGGTGCATGAGCATGACTTCGGCCCGAAGCAGGTGGAGGGCGACGGGGGCACGCAGTGGGACCTCGACATGCACCGCTGGCGAGTGCCGGTGCGGGTAGAGCCGGGCGTCCCGGTGCTGGTGAGCATCGCCTCCGACAGCAAGGAGTCGAACAATGCGGACATGCAGTGGTGGAGCGCCCCGCGCTTCATCGAGGGCCCGCTGGAGGAGGAGTACGTTCGCTTCGTAGACGGCGAGGCGGTAGCGGAGTAGCGTGGGCTTGTCGTAGCCGCCGTTCCTCCCCCTCTCCCGCCTGCGCATGTCGTTTATGCGCACAGGGGGAGGGGGACCGAGGGGGAGGGGCCAGCAGTTGCAGCGCACGGACAGGAGTGTCCGTGGCACGGAACGGCAACGGCTACGGCGAACGACCGCGTTGCAGCGCGCCGCCCCCCTGCGTGGGCGCAGGGGCCACAACGACAACAACGGCCGGCGGGGGCAGCCGTAGGCTGAAAGCCCCCGCCCTACAACGACACCACCCTCACGGCCAGAACGAATACGTCTCCACGCGCGTGACGGCCGAATAGACCGCCCACACGCTGCCCATCATCACGTCGCCGAGGATCAGGCCATACGCCGCCGCCTGCAGATGCTGGACTGTCCCACGCCCGCCGTAGTGCGACACGATGCTCTTCGTTAGCCACGCCAGCAGCATCGGCATCCAGAGGAACATCATGTAGTAGGTCGTCGAGAGCGCAAAGCCCGCCGGGTGGATCGGCCACCACACCCAGATCGAACGCACCGTCTGCAGCCCGAAGTAGAACGCGAAGCCGAAGACGGTCGCTAACGCCGGGCCGATGCTGAAGCCCTCATCCGCCGTGATCCAGCGCTCAAGCTGCTTCCACGCCTCCTGGCTCGACCACGGCATCCACTTGTTCCAGTCCGCGCCGATGCCATGCTCATAGCCGAGGCGCAGGTTCCAGAAGTAGGTGAATGCCGTCGCGATCGGGATGACTACCATGCTCGCGATCAGCAGGCGCCGGCCGCTGAAGCCCGTGCGCCCGGAGAGGTAAAGCCCCTCCAGCATGTGCGGGTAGGGGATGTTGCGCATGCCGCGCGTGAAGCCGAAGAAGACCGACAGCGACGTCAGGTTCTGCGTGCCGAGGAGCCGGTGGCCGAGCATATTGCCCTGCATCACCGTCGGCCCGAGGCGCTCGATCTCGTGCGTCGGCAGGCCCATCTCGGCCCTGATGCGCCCCACGATCATCGTCATGATGTAGTACTGCGCGAAGAACGCGATGGCGACCGCGATCGTGAGCTTGATCGAGACGCCGAGCATCGTCACCGCCACAAATCCCGCGATGAAGATGAGAAACGCGGTCTGATAGCGCATCGGCTCATCGGCGTCGTAGGCTGGATCGCCCCGTCCGAGGATGCGCTGCCAGACCTGCTTGAAGTAGTCGCGCCCCGCCCACAGCGAAAAGCCGAGGATGGCGAGGTAGCCGCCGAAGGACTGCTCCTTCATGAACGGGAAGCCCTGTGCGCCCGTCCAGCCGAGCCACGCGACCACCACCGCCTCGAGGCGCCAGAGCAAAAAGAACAGCCACATCGACAGCGACAGGTCCTGCGGGATCAGTAGTCCTAGCCCGATGCCGAACGGGTAGGAGGTAGCGTAGACGCGGCCCATCGCCCGCCACGGATGCCCGGTAAGGTAGCGCTGCAGGTCGAAGATCGGCTCCTGCCCCATCTTCACCGGGATCTGCGGGATGCCGGGGTAGAGGCTGTGCAGGCCGTTGACGAGTGTGATCGTCACCGCGAGGCCGAAGGCCGTCCAGAACGCGGCGGTGCGGATGCTTGGAATGCGCGGCCGCGATACCTCGAAGGGCACCTGCACGATCGGGAAGGTCATTCGCTCGCGCTCAACCCAGCGTTTGCGGAAGATCACCGCCAGCCCCGCCGAGCCGCCCCAGAGGAAGGTGAACAGCAGCGTCCATCGCAGCACCGGCCCAAGCCACGGGCGCCAGTTGCGCTCCTCGTAGATCGAGTAGTCGCCGCGCCAGAGGCGGTCCAGCGCACCCATGTCGCTGACCGTCATGCTCTCAGGCACGTACTGCCCGAAGAGCGCCTCCCAGTTGTTCTGCGGGCTCTGAAAGTACGCGTAGCCCTGCATCGTGCCCCAGCTTGTCTTCACGGTATCAATGCCCGCCGGGCAGGTCGCGATGGACATCAGTATCCACAGCGCGAGTAACTCCTGCTGCGCCAGCGCCCGCCGCGGGCTGAGGCGCATGAAAAGCTCGTTCAGCAGCCGCAGCATCACGAAGAGGAAGAGCACGTTCCAGAACAGGGCGATGACCGTCGGGTCCTCGATGCCACGACGGTGCAGGTCGGCCATGAAGAACGCGTTGATGGGGATGAGGATGCCCACGAGGAGGAGCACCCGAGCAGTAACGCCGATCCTGCGTGGATCGGCGGCGGAGAGTTCCTGCGCCCGATCCTGCTGCCATGGAAGCTGCGCCATGTTGCCTCCGAAGTTGCTACGCATTATGTGCGGGCGGCGCCTTTGCGGGAACTTCCTGCCCTCAGCCCGGAGTCCAGGTGCCTCGCCTGGACGTCGTTCCCGCAGCCGACCCAGTTGAGCGCAAACCCGCAGGCAGGCCCACCGTCGCCGTCGCTGTTGTTGTCACTCGCCACTTGTCGGCCGTCAGGGAACCACTCGGATAGTGACGTCATCAACGAACATCGTGGTGTTGTTGGCGTTCGGGCCGAAGGCGATTGACTGGATGCGCTTCACCCCGTCCTCGGCGAACGGAAGCCCCTCCACCGTCTCGCCGTCCATCGTCAGGCTGAAGGTCTCCGCCGCCATGTCCGCCCGGATGGCGACCTCATGCCACTCATCAAGCGCGACCGTCAGATCCCCCGCCTGCTGATGCTCCTCGCGATAGTACGTCACCCGCCCGTCCGGGAAGATGCGCAGATGAAACGCCCGCCCCGTGAAGCTGCCGACCGGCGCATTCACCGCATCTATGTCCACTGGCGACGCATTTCCCGAAGGAACGTACACGCGCGCGTTCATCTCGATCACGCTCTCTGCCGAGTCCGCGATATCCTGCGGACCGAGCGTCGCCCAGAGCGCACCACCGGCGCGATGCGGCTCTTCTTTGCGCGTGATCTTCACGTACTTGTTGCCGCCCGCCTCACCACTGCCGGGCGGATCATCGTTGAGCACCTGCACCCGGTTCGGCGTCTGCTCCCGGACCGCCCACCCGGTCTGATAGAGCCCCACCTGCGCGGGATCAAGGTCCGCGTCAGTCTCCCCCGTTCCCGCCTCGTAAGCTTCGAAGTCGTCCTGCACCACGATGAACGGTTCGCGGTCCGGGTTCTTCTGCGGGATAGCGCCGAACTGCGTCATATCCGGATACTCCGGCTCCGGCTCGTAGGGGACGAACTGATACGAGTAGAGGTCGGCGTCGCGCAGCACAAAGCGCAGCTTGACCGGCCGCCCGGATAGCTCGCGGACGTCGCCCCCCTTCTTCTGCCAGCGCACTACGAAGCGCAGGTGATCGCCGTAGATCTCCGGGCAGTCGGCCAGCGTGTAGCCCTCAATCGGCGTCCCGTCCGCCTCCTGAAGCTCCACCTGCACGCTTCCCGCGCCGGAGGTCTCGAAGTTCAGCGCAAGGTTGCCGCCATCGAAGATCAGCGGCTTCGTGACGACTTCGCCGCCCGCCATCGGAGCGTATGCCGAGACGAAGCCGTCCTGCCGGATAGTGTAGCGGCGGAAGGCGGTCGAGGTGCCCTCCCAGTAGCTTTCCGTGGCGTAGAGAGAGATCTCCGGGGGTGCGTCCTCGATGGGCGAGGCGGTCTCCACCATCTGCCAGAAGATGAAGTTGTCGCCGTAGACCCACGCCTCGCGCTCACGCGGCCCGGGCCGGATGAACGCCTCCGCCCAGCGCCGGAAGGTCAGGCCGTCGCGACTGGTCATGAAGAGCGCATCGGTGACCGCAGTGCCGTAGCGACGCCCTGCCGCCGCACGCGCGAGTCGTTCGTCAAGCATCGGTAGCTCCAGCACCGGCTGCGACCAGTCGCGGTCGCTGTAGCGCAGCGGAAAGCCCATCAGGATATGCGGCGCGCGGTAGTAGGGCTGGATCTGATTCGTGTAGAGGTGCTCCGGCTCCGAGTCTTCATACGCCAGCCACTGCGGCTCGGGGAAGCTGAGCACGTCCTCGGAGGTCGCGGTCATGATCGCCCGTACGCCCTCGGCAAAGCCACGGTGGTACTCGCGGTAGGCGCCGATCTGCGGGTCGAAGAATATGAGGTTCTGCGAGTCGAAGGCGCCCTCGGTGACGCTCGGCGTGGTGCTGAGCAGCCGGAAGTTCACTCCATCACCCGAGCCCAGCACGTAGAGCCCCTTCGGCTTGCCGCCGACGATCGTGATCTTAATGCGCTCCTCGGGCGGGCAGTCGGGGTTCGCGTCCAGCCAGGTGGAAGTGTGCGCCGGATCGCCGCCGATCTCCGCCACGGCCTCGCGCGTAAGCACGATGTTGTTCGCGGTGGAGCCACGGAAGTCGTGCAGGCCAAGCTCGGGCCGCCTCCAGTGGACGCCGTCGTCGCTTTCGGCGTAGCAGAGCACCCACGGGTGATCCTCAAGCGCCTGCGCGGGCGCACCGGAGTGGCGGTAGTGCAGGCCACGGTAGTACATCCGGTAGAGGTCGCCATCGCGGAAGACCGAGCAGAACGCGCTGGCGTTGCCCTCCCACTGCGCGTTCGTGCGGTAGACGATCTCGCGCCGGACGGGCCGGTGAAGCTGCAGCCGCGCCTCGCCGGAGCTCGCCTCCAACAGGTGATCGTCAACGAGCAGTTCGAGCCGGCCGCCGATTTGCACCGGCTCCTGTGCGTGAAGCTGCGCCGTCATCGCAAGCACCACCATTGTGAGCATAATCCGGGGCATCGCAGACACCTCCGGGCGGCTGCTTCGTCATGGGTGGTGCGCAGACCTGCGCCATCGCATGAGCGCATTCAACGCAAGGCAACGACAACGGCTGGCGCCCTGTCGGGCGCCCCCCGGCGAGGGCGCCGGGGCCACAACGGACACGGGAAACGGCAGCCTGCCGTTGTAGGGCGGGGGCTTGTACCCCGCCGCGCCGCCCGCTGTGGGAGGGGCCGCACGTGCGTCAGATGCATGGCATCTGCACGCGAGGTCGGCCCATCGGTGATTCGGTTTTGTCGCGACTCGAACTGCCACAGAGGGCCGACATCGTGCAGCTTGCTTCGCAATCTGCCCTCGTGCGGCCCGCTCCAACCGGCGTGGCTTGGGAATTCGGTCCGGGGCGCGATGCGCATCTCGGAGGTCGCGGACGCGGGCGTCCTCGGCCCATGTCCCAGGGCCGACGAGCAGGACGCTGCCGGGCTGGTGCAGTGCTCCGGGCAGATCATCTACGCGCATCCACGGGGCCTCCGGTCGCTGCGGGGCGGGCTGAAGCGTCACCGAGGATTTCCCTGCAGGACGCAGCAAAGCCTCCCGCCGGCATACGCGACGAGGGCGGCAAAGACTTGACTCCGCTGCTTCCGCGTGCTACTGTTTGCTCAGTAGCTTGACAATCTAATGCGAGCGGGCACACGGGAGGTGCGACGCACCTCACGGAAGACCGGTGAGAATCCGGCGCTGCCCCGCAACTGTAACCGGCGACGACGGCCGCATACGCCACGGGAAGGCTCACCTGAGCCACCTGGAAGGCGCGGCCCGAGACTGACCCGGGAGCCAGGAGACGAGCCTGCTCGCTTCGTACGCCACTCCCCGAGGGCGGGAGGCGTCGCGACACACAGCAGGGCCGCCCTCGGGCGGTCCGTTTGCATTTAACGGACCGCCGACCGGAGCGCCGCAGAGGCGCTCGCTCTTTCACCCGCGCTCGGATGGGGCGCAACGCTCGAGGGAGGCTGCAACAGATGCTCACACGGTCCAGAGGCTTCACGCTCATCGAACTGCTCGTGGTGATCGCGATCATCGCGATCCTCGCCGCAATCCTGTTCCCGGTATTCGCGCGGGCGCGCGAGAAGGCCCGCCAGACCCAGTGCCTGTCGAACCTCAAGCAGATCACGCTCGGCTGGATGATGTATGCCACCGACTACGACGAGCGCGTCATGCCGGTCGAGATACCCTCATCCGGCGATGTCAAGTTCTTCTGGTGGACCGCCTACAACTCCGCCACCTCCACGCAGATCCCGGAGGGCGGCCTGCTCTACCCGTACATGAAGAACAAGCAGATCAACGCCTGCCCCAGCTTCAAGAACGAACTGCGAAGCGACGTCGGGCTGACGGGCTACGCGTACAACTACCACTATCTCTCCCGCCTCGCCTACAATCCCGACTGGACCTACGAGGTCGTCACCACCTCGCTTGCGGCGATACAAAGTCCCTCGGAGACGGTAGTATTCGCCGACGGCGCGCGCATCAGCTTCATGGACGGGAAGACTCTCGAGGGCAATACCTACCTCGAGCCGCCATCACAGAACTACCCCGGCTTCCACGGGCGGCACAACGGCATGGGGAACATTGGCTTTGCCGATGGTCACGCCAAGGCCGAGACGCCCGCGTACCGCACCGGCACCTTCGGCTACGGTTCGGATGCTGAGGTCTACCGGAGCAACTCGCTCGGGGACATAGACAGCGACGGGGATCTCACCACAGATGAGATGATGGACCTGCAGTAGAGGCACACGAGACGTGGCCTCTGCCCCTCCCCCTGGCAGAGGTCCGCGAGCCCGGCCGCCGCCATCAAGGCAGGCGGCCGGGCTCAGTTCTGTCCGCATCAGCTAAGCTTACTGCCGGTCGTACTTGACCTTCTCGGACCGGTCGGCCGAAGTGCTGGCTTCAAGCTCCGCCGAGCGCACGCCGCGTGTGCCGCGAATGTTGGTGGCGCCAACATCGCTCAGCTCGCTGCCGTCATAGACCCAGTTGATCGCTGCGCCGTTGAAGTTGCGGCCGGTGAACTCGAGGCGCAGGTCAAGCTGATCCTCACTGCCGAAGTCTATCTCCGGCAGGTCCTGCGCTACGATGCGATTATCCGTCCGCGAGTAATCGCCGCGGTACTCCCACAGAAGACCGTCGCCGTCAAATCCTGAGAACGAGACTGTCGTTGTGGTGGTATCAACGGACACAATCACCTCGCGCAGCGTCCACGTGACGCCCCCGCCGTAGTCGAACGTCACCGTCCCGGCGCTCCAGTCGCCGTCGATGTCGGCGGTCTCGCCGCCATCGCATCCGCCCAGGGTCATCACCACGGCCAGTGCGAGAACACCGGCAAGCAGAACATATCTCACTATCGGTCGCCTCCCTCTGTGCTCCTGATCTTCAGTGGTATGATTCTTCGCCAGGCCGACAAGCCCCTCCTGCGCAGGTTCCTGAACTCCGGCGGCGAAAGAGGGCGGGCTGGCCGCACAGAATCACCCGGAGGTGAGAGGGCCGCGGATGTCGCGCGCCCGCCCAACATGCAATGGATCGACTTCCCCGACGATCGCTTCACAGTCAACGGACTGGCGTGGTGGGAGGAGACGAGGCCGCGCCTGATGCGCCTCTCAGAACGCCACCATGCGGGAGTCCGCGAGCCGGTCTGGAACCTCGCGCAGGCTCCCAGCGGCGCCCGCATCCGCTTCATCACCGACTCGGCCGAACTCGGCATCCGCGCGCACTTCCCCTCTCTTGGGCCGATGAACAACATGCCCCGCACCGGCAGTACCGCGGTAGATCTCTGGGTTGACGGAGAATACTGGCGCCCCGTCTTCCCCGCCGGAGAGGAACTCGACTTCGAAGGCGTCGCCTTCGAGGGGCAGGAGCGCCGCCGCCGGGAGATCTGTATGTACCTTGGCCTCTACAGGGGCATTGAGTTACAGGCGATCGGGCTGAGCGACGACGCGAGCATCGAACCGCCATCCCCGTATGCGCTCGATCGGCCGGTGGTCTACTACGGCTCCTCGATCACCCAGGGGGGCTGTGCAACGCGCGCGGGGCTGGCCTACCAGGCGATCCTGCAGCGGCGGCTGAACGTGGACTTCGTGAACCTCGGCTTCTCCGGCAACGGTCGCGGTGAGCCTGAACTGGCCGATGCGGTGGCGGAGATTGATGCCTGCTGCTACGTGATGGACTGGTGTCAGAACTGCCCGACGCTGGAGGAGCTTGAGGAGCGCTACGAGCCGTTCCTCGCGACGATACGCGCCAGCCACCCGCAGACGCCGATCGTCTGCATCACCGCGATCTTCTCGACGAACGAGGTCCTCAGTCCCACCTCCGCGGAGAAGTGGGCGGGGATGCGCGAGATCATTCGCGATGCGATGGCGGCGAGGCGCGCGGGCGGCGACGAGAACGTGCACCTCGTCGAGGGCTGCGACCTACTTGGGCCGGATGACCGCGATGGTCTCGTGGACATGACGCACCCCAACGACATCGGCTTCCTGAGCATGGCCGACGGCCTCGAGCCCACGCTCCGGAATGCGCTGGGGCTGTAACAGCGCCCGACCTGCTATGCTCCCACCTCACGCGGCCCTTCGGGCGTCTCGATCACCGCGCGCAGGCCCTCGCCGGGCAGCGAGATCGGATCGGCGACAAGCTCGCCGTTGACCCACCGCGCATTCCAGCGCCGAAGCTGGTGCCACGTAACGCACTCGATGACCTTGTTCGCCATGTGATCGCCACCGCCGGCGCGGACCTTCTCAACCGCGCCGGCGGCAAGTCGCCCGGCATAAACCTCTTCCCACGCCTGCAGATAGCGCGGTTCTCCGAAGCGGCGGGCGGCGAAGAGCATTGCGCGCGCGGGATACCAGAACTCGCTGCGCCCGGTCGGGTGCGGCTGCCCCGTCTGCGGCGAGCAGTCATTGTCGCCCCAGCCGACCTCGTAGGGGAAGTAAGGCACGCCCTCCTCGTCGCGCACGATCTGCTTCATCTGCCACTCGAAGATGCGCTCGGCCGCTGCGGCCACCTCGTCGTCCTCCGGGTGCCGCTCCAGCCAGTCCATCATCGGCTCGAGCACCATGAAGTTCATCCACGGCTTGAGCACCATGTTGCCCGCGGCGTGTGAACCACCCGGTCCGCCCTGATCGGTGTAGGAGCCATCCTCGCGCTGGCAGAGCATGACGCGGTGGAGGGCCTCGCGCGCGCGCACATCGAAGCCGCGCCCGGGGAAGTAGTCAGCGAGGGCGACCAGGCCGCGGATCCACATCGCATCGCGGCCGTAGGAGCGACGCGGCCAGTTGGCGCTGTCCATCGCCGATGAGCAGGTCGCTACGTTCTCTGCGGTCTCGCGCAGGTAGGGGTCGCCGGTTTCGAGATAGCCCTGCAGCAGCCCCAGCGTGCGATTCATCGTCAGCGAGATCGCGCCGAAGTCGTATCCGTGCATGCGGAACATGAAGTCTGCATGATCCACCGCGATGTCGGCGCAGTTGTACAGATTGCGCAGCGCGCAGCGCCAGTGTTCCGGCGTCGGGCGGCGGTAGAAGGATCTGATGTGATTGAGGGGCGTCTCGCCCTCCCAGCCGGACTCGCGCGCGCGTCCATCGTCGTAGTAATGCTGGCCGCCGCGCGGCACGGAGCCGTCGTTGAAGAAGCCGCAAAGCTGGCACTGATTGAGCCACTCGACGGCGGTATCCACGACGGCGTCGCGGTCGTCGTGCACCGGCAGCAGCGAATCCGGCGCAAGCTCGGCGCAGAGGCCGTACCACCACCACGGCACCGTGTAGCGCTCCACGCGCGGCGGGGCGTCAGAGAGGCTCAGCACGAAGCGCACCGTGCGCGCCGCGCCCTTCGGCATGATGCCGGCCTCCGGCGCGCAGACCCACGTCGGCCCGTCGCAGCGCCGCCCGTGGCCATCGAGCGTGATCTCAACCGCCTCGTAGGGCCGGAAGATCGTCACGGCGCCATCACCCTGCAGGCCGCCGGGCTTCTCCGGCGAGGCCAGCGTCGCGCATTCCTCGGTGCTGAGCGTGGCGTCATGCAGGTCCACCTCCACCGGCTCGCCCGCGAGCGTCACTTCGCCGTCGAAGCCGGAGCGAATGCCGATGATCGGCAGCCCCGGCACGTCCTGCCCCTCGTCGTAGAGGCGGTTGTTGACGTGACGCGCAGTGATCTGCACGACGCCGCTTGCGAACAGCAGCGCGTAGACCTCGCAGAAGAGCCAGTGCTGGCGGTGCGTCCACTTGCAGGGCCGGTGGTTGACGACATCCGGGTGTTCGGGCGTCAGGCGCATGGCCGAGGCGTAGCCTGCGGCGCGAATCGCGCGGCAGGCGGGCGTGGCCCACAGCTCCTCGACCTGCAGCCACTCCCACCACATCGGCGCGCCCTCGGTAGGCTGCAGCCCGAGGCGCAGGCCGATCTCCCGCTCTCCGTGGCGCAGCACAAGCTCGCCGACCTCCCAGTTGATCGTGCCCACGTAGCTGTGCTCGATGATGCGCGTCTCCCACGTCGGCCCCTGCCACTGCGCGTCGCCCTGATCCGCGCCGGCGGTCAGGCTAAGCTCGCGCGGCAGGTCGCTGTCGCCCGAGGCCGTCACCAGCAGGCGGCGCGGATCACCAGCACCCTCTGCCCCGGCGAGGAACTCCGGCCACCAGGCGAGCGGCGTCGAGCCGCTGAGGGCGCCATCGAGGGCGACCTCAGGCGCACCAGGAGGGACCGGGAGCGAGACGAGTGCGGCATGCGCGGGAGAGTTCGGGTTGAGGCGCGTCAGGGTAAGATCCTGCAGCATTTCCGGAGCCGGCAGATGCATGATGATCCTCCAGCGTGACTGAAGAGCCTCAGAACGCCGCCCTCCTTCGCCACCGGAGGGCGATGACCTTGCGCCGCTGCAGATGGCAGGGAGTTGGGGTGCGGATGTCGAATGTTAATCCACACCGCGCAGACCGGGAAGCGCGGGGATAGTTGTTGTACGTGCCGCATCCGTGCGGCGCAGTCACGGAGGACGCCGCTGATGACGGATTACGCGCCGGCGTTTCGTACCGCCGGCTTTGATGATAGTATGATCGAGTGCGTGCGCAGGGCCGGTGAGCGGGGAGCGCCGCTCATCGCCCTCGGGCAGACCGTCTTCTGGGACGAGCTGCTCAAGTCGATGGTCGCCGAGGCGGCGCGGCGGTATGCGCCAGGCCTGCGACTGATCGCGGGCGCGCATGACACCGACTACTTCAGCAAGCTGCCGCACGCCACGCACTCCGACAGCGGCTTCTCACTGCAACCGCGCGATGACGACCGCACCAGCCAGATGTGGGCGGCGGTGGCGGAGACATCGGCGGTGCTGGGCACGGAGTACCCGGTGACACGCGCGGAACTGCGCAGCGCCGGACTTCCGCTGCACCAACTTGCAGACCACCATCCCGGCGGGCCGAGCCAGTTCTACCGGGAGGCCACGATGGCGTGGGGCTGGCGCGGAGTGGCGAACCACGCCTCCGGCCGCGCCGTGGCATGCGACATCTCGGCGATGCAGGTCTCCCCCACCGTGCGCGAACTGATGGAGTGGGCGGTGGAGAGCAGCAATGAAGTGCTGCTTGACGAGGGCTCCCGCCAGAGTGCGCGAAGACTGCTGCAGATCGTAGAGGGGCTGATTGACCTGTGCCGCTCACACGCCGGCGAGCGCACCCTGACCGATCTCTATCTGTGCCTGCTCGGCGGCTTCTACTCGACGCTGCTCGGTGAGATGCCCGAGCACGTGGATATCACCGCCTCCAGGGAGCTGTTCCTCTTCACCGCCGACACAAAGGACCGGCCGCGTTTCGACGCGGTAGAGCTGTTCCTCGACACGGCGACGCGAGACCAGGCGCGCGCCGCCTACGACGCGGCGGTAGCGCACTCGGGCATCTATCACCTCGAGCAGTTCGGCGAGGGCGCGATCCCCTTCGACGTGGTGATCTGCGGGCGGGGGCGCGGAACGATCCGGGTGCTGGGCGACAGGGTCGCGTTCGAGCTGCCGGATGCATCGGTGGAGGGGCGCGCCGGGCGAGAGGTGACCGATCGCGCCGCACTGCTGGAGGCCGCTGCCGATGCCTTCGCGGAGGGCGAGGCATGCCCGCGGCTGCGACTGGTCGGCAAGGCGATCGCGCTGCCGCTGATGCTCAGCCGCGAGTTCACGATGCTGTTGCTCGAGAACGCCTCGGTCTATCTGCCGCAGACTCACAGGCTGGTGCGAATGCTGCGTCGCCGGGGCATTGACTTCCCGCTCAACCCGATCCTGCGCCTGCACTTTGAGACGTGGGACGCCGCCCGGGTCACTCACGCCCGCCTGCGGCTTCCCGAGCACCTGGCGCACTTCTTCCCCTCGCGCTCGCTCAGCGCCGCGGAGTTCTCCAGTCACTGGCGGGCAGCCGTCGCAAACGCGCGCGCATTGATCGACCGGCTGAGCGAGGTCCGCGCGCCGGAGGAGATGCTGCAGATACTGACCGGCAGCATGGAGATGGAGCGCGACCTCCCCGAGGCGCATGAGCGTATCGCGGCCCAGCGGCGGGATTCGGGCAAGCAGATCCAGGAGCTTCGCGAGCGGACACAGACGCTGTGGCAAGAGATCAAGCAGCTACTGCGAGTGGCCGATGCCGCTCATGAGGCGCCGCCGGAGGAGCGGCTGAGCCAGCTTCGGCAGGAGCGCCAGGAGTTGATCGGGCGCATCCTGAAGCTGGCAGGCTCGGAGGAGCATACACGGCTGCAGGAGAGCTATCACGAGATCGTGCTGGAGATTGAGCGGCGGAGGCTGCAGTTGCTTGCCGACGCGCATCGCACGGTGGGCCTCGAGCAGTCGAACTACCGTCCGCCGTGGTGGTGGTTCCTCGCGGTGGATCCGTCGGGCGCGTGGCTGCGGGAGCTTGCCGAGCACGCGACGATGCGAGTGGAGCCGCTGGGCATGAGAGTGTAACCGGCGCAGGCGGGGAGGCAATCGTGATGGATGACAGGCGATGGGACCTCGTGGTGATCGGCGGCGGTGCGGCGGGCAACGGTGCCGCCCGCCTCGCGGGGAAGCTCGGCTTCAAGTGCGCGATGATCGAGCGCGATCGTATCGGCGGCACCTGCACGTGGGTCGGCTGCGTGCCCTCGAAGGCGCTGCTGCAGGCGGCCGGGCTCTGCTGGCAACTGCGGCACGGACCGCACTTCGGCCTCAGACTGCACGATCCTCAGGTTGATTCGTCCGGCGCCATGGAGTGGGTGCGCGAGATCACGAACCGCATCGGCGGGGGCCCTTCTGAGGCGAAGCTGGCCGGCCTCGGCGTGGAGCTTGTACGCGAGTCGGCGGCATTCGAAGACGAGCGCACGGTGCTGGCGGGGAACCGCGAGCTTTGCGGCAGGCGCATCGTCATCGCCACCGGCTCACGGCCCGCGGTGCCTCCGATCGAGGGTCTGCAGAAGGCGGGCTACCTGACGAACCTCACGCTGTTTGACCTGCCGCAGCCGCCGCGTTCGATGATCATCATCGGCGGCGGGCCCGTCGGCATCGAGATGGCGCAGGCGTTCAATCGCCTCGGCACGGACGTCACGGTGCTCGAAGCCACCGGGCGCATCCTCCCCGCTGATGACGCCGAACTCGCCGAGATGCTGCGCCTGCAACTGGCCGAGGAGGGCGTCCACTTCACGCTCAACGCCACGGCGACAGAGGTTGAGCGGGACGAGGCAGGCCGCCGCATCGTCACGGCCTCCGTGGACGGCAGGGTGCAGCGATTCGAGGCCGAGGAACTGCTGGTCGCAGTGGGTCGCGAGGCGGCAGTTGATCGCATCGGCCTCGAACGTGCCGGCGTCAGCGGCGGCCCGGAGGGCATCGCTGTCAATGATCGTCTGCAGACCGCGAACCCGCACATCTACGCCGCCGGTGACGCGCTCGGCCGCTGGCAGTTCACGCACATGGCAACGATCGAGGGCAAGCACGCCGTGCGCAATGCGCTGCTGGGTGAGGACGAGCCGATGCGCTACGACGCCGCAGGATGGTGCACATTCACCGATCCTGAGCTTGCCAGCGTGGGCATCAATGAAGAGCAGGCTCAGGAGCGCGGGCTGGACTGCGAGGTCCACCGCATTGACCCGCATCGGATCGATCGCGCGCGCATCGAGGTCCGGCCACCCGGCGCGGCGAGGGTGATCGCTGAACCCAACGGGGGGCGCATCCTCGGCGCGCAGATACTCGCCTCCCGCGCCGGGGACATCATACAGGAGTTCACCGCTGCGATCTCACACGGCATCCCGTTCCGGGCGCTGGTGGAGGAGGTGCACATCTACCCTACGCTGCCGATCGCGCACTATGCCCCCGGCCAGACCGACTGGTTGCTCGCGCAGAAGGGTCCGGGCTGGCTGGAGCGGATCATGCGCGAGGGCGGCTTCTCCGGCCGTGAGGAGCAGCAGTAGCGGCCTACCGCAGCCGCCGCACCGTCACGCGCCAGTCAACGATGTCCACCGCGGCCCGCGCAAGCTCATCCGACGGGCCTGTGAGCGTGGGATCGCCCGCCTCCTCGCGCACCAGCAAATCGCCGTTCTCCACCGTCTGGAACTGATTCGTCACGAGCGTGAAGTAGTCGTTCCCCAGGCGGCCCAGCCCGTCGTAGGTGTGTTCGTCGGGGTTCACCACCGTCGGGTCGAAGATCAACTCGGTGGTGGAGATGAAGTTGACGCTCAGATCGGGCACGGTCTCCCCCAGTTGCGCCAGGTCGAGGGTAACGCGGAGGCTTGAGCCGCCCTGTGGCAGCGTGGACTCGTAGGGAAAGCCGAGCGACTGCCCGACGTTGGCCGGCACGAGCCTGATCCGCGCGCTCTCCCCGACGATGAGGTCGCCGGTCACGATCGTCATCCCCGGGATGGGGCCTGCCTGCAGCGCGCCGCTGTTGTTCGCCGGCAGCGTCGCCTGCGTCACTCGCACCGAGCCGATGCCCTCGGGCGTGAACGTGTCGGTGACGTTCGCCGTCGTCGGCGCCACCTCGATCGTCTGCGCGCCGGAGAGATCGGGCCCGGCGGCAAGTGTCAGGCTCAGCCCCAGCGCGTCGAGCGAATCGGCGGCCAGTGCGACGCCGCCGGTGTTGAGGGCATCAACCGCAGCCTGCTCGGCGGCCGTCAGAGCGCGCCCACCCTGCGCGGCAGGCGTCCAGGCGACCGTGCCCGCCACCACCTCGCCGGCCGCGTTTGTGCTCAGCGCAAGCGCACCGGCGGCCTGAAAGCCGGTGTTCGCGGCTGAGGCGACGGCTCCATCGCCCGTCACTGTGGCCGCGCCGAGGTTGAGCGAGTTGATCATGACCTCATGCACGCCGGCATCGCGCGAGTTCGGCACGCCGGAAACCGCCGTGATGCCGCCGCCGGCGTCAGCCAACTGCGGCGCCATCAGCACGGCAAAAAGCTCGTAGCGCCCCTGGTGGTACTCCACGTAGTGCGTCATTGACCCGGTCCCCCAGCCGTTGCCCCAGTTGGGCCCCGCGGCGACCGGGAGCGGCCCGTCGGCGCCGAAGTCGCCATCGGCGTCGATCGCGACGTAGTAGTAGAACGCGTCGCGCACCGGTCCGGCGAAAGTGACGACGATGTCCATCACAGTGTCGGGCACGATCGATTCCTCTTCACCGCCGCGCGCACAGCCGCCGCAGAGTATCGCCGTGCCGAGCAACGCCGGGAGCACCGCTGCGATCGCCATCGTTCGCATCAAAGTGAACACCTCTCCACCGGTCGCGCCTGCTACTCTACCCGCGCATTCATCCGCTGCAGCAGTTGCTGCGGGTTGGCCACCACTGCCTGCTCGACCTCACGGTCGCTCAGCCCCGACAGCCGAGCCACCCGCCGCGCCTTCTCCTCGGTGAGCAGGCCATCGGGGTCGTGCCCGTCCGAATTGACCAGCAGAAGCGCCCCCGCGTCGAGTGCAACCTGCGCGACGCGGCCGTTGCCAAGCGAATGACCGGCCTTCGCCGACAACTCGATGAAGACGCCGTTCTCAGCCGCCATGCGGGCCTCGTCGGCCGTCAGATCACCCGGATGCGCCAGCACGTCCACGTCCTTGCATGACACCGCGGCGAGGTTGGTGCCCGGCTCAACCGGCTCCACCGGGGATTGACCGTGTACCACGACATGCGCGGCGCCCATCCGACGCGCTTCAGCGGCCAATTCGCCGATTGCCGCCGCCGGGACATGCGTCAACTCGATGCCCGCGAATGCGGAGAAGCCCCAGTACGTCTGCGCCAGGGCACAATCGCGCCGCACCTCGCGGATCACGCGGCCCATCGTGGAGGCCGAACTGTGATCGGTGATGCCGAGAGCGGCATACCCATTGACGATGCAGCGGCGGATCAGCTCCATCGGCAGGAGCACGCCGTCGCTGAGCGTTGTGTGTGTGTGAAAGTCGTAGACCATGTAATCCACCTTCGAATCAAGTTCGCGACTGAAGCGCCCTTCTCCGCCGTAACGGCTTCAGCGACTCCCCATCAGCCAGTCGAGCGATCGGCGCAGGAGTGTGCGCATTGAGTCGAGCGTGCGCTTGTCATCCCCCTGCGGGGCCAGCAGTTCGCCATCAATGACCACGATGCGCCCCTCGCCCAGCTGCCACGCCGCAGCAGCAGGCCGCCGCCGGACCGTCACGAGCGGGTCCGTCAGCGGCGCCCAAACCTGCGCCCCTCCACGTACCCTTGGCTGCTCCTCCAGCATCATGCCGCTTGTGATCGGGTGAGGGACAAGCCCCACGTCGCCACCCGGGCGCGCCAGCGAAGCGGCGATCCGCAGTTGGGTCAGAAGTTGGTTGAACCCGATCATGCGCGTCATCGTGCCCTCACCGGCGTGCGGGATCGCGAGGATCCTGCCACCCCGGCTGAAGAACCATCCGACCGCGAGCGGTTCATTCCACTGCACTTCCTCGCGGCTGGAGCCGAGCACCAGCAGCCCCGCGCGCTCCAGACGATCGGTGGTGATCAATGCCTCGCCTTCGCCCACTCGCGGCTCGCTGATCTCCAGGCCCGCCCTCTGCAGCTCGGCGAGCACCACTTCACGCACCTGAGGCCAACGCTCCCGGTCCGTCGGCAGTTCCACGACCGCGCGCGTATACTGCGGAGCATCCACCGGACCGGCGCCGATCGCCCCGCCGCTGGTCGGCGGAGCCGGGTGCCCGATCTCCGGACCACCGGCGGCATCACCTGCATCCGCCGCCCAGAGCACCGACCGGACGATGAAGTCGCGCATGGCGGGGCGCGGGCTGGCCTGGTCAAGCTGGCCGAAGAGCGCCGCCGCATCCACGATCACCGCTCGCCCGAGTGGTCCCCAGTCGAACGCTGCGGCGATATGACCGTTTCCGGCACGGATCAGCGGGCTGACTCCCTCGCCGTCCACGTAGCAGCCGCTGTTCACCGCGCCGATGGGCTCTCTGCCGTGGGTCAGCGGATGCGGCACCCATTCCGCCGCGCTGGTTGGGCCGCCGGCATCCTCGATATTGACGTCAAGCGGCCCCCAGAAGGCGCGGGCGCGCTGGCGATGCTCCCTGTCCTCCCCCACCACATAGACCATGCCGCCCCCGCTCCGGATGTGCGCGCGAAGCTGCTTCGTCTCCCCAGCCGGCCTCTCCAACTGCGACCATGTGACGACGCACGCGGGAGCCTGCTCCGACGCATCTCGGCCACTCAACTGCGGCCACTCCACCTGCAGCGGCTCATCACCAAGCGCGTCCTGCAGCCAGACGCCGAAGTCGCGCTGCTGGCCCGCATCCGGCAGGGCCATCAGCACCACGGGCGCGTCCTGAGCGGCTGCCGGGTACGCGACGACCGCAACGACAATCGCCGCGGCCACCAGCGCCATCCTGCCCTGTCGCAGCATCTCACCCACTCCGATCACTCCGTCATCCTCGCTCTATGACTCCTCAGCACCCGCTGCGGTTCCTATCTTCACCGGCAGACGATCATCAAGCGAGCGGTGGATCGCCACCGCCACCTCCACGGCACTGCGCGCCTCAGCCGCTGAGACCGCCGGCTCACGATCTTCCATCACGCACTCGGCGAAATGCTCAAGCTGCCGCCGCAGCGCACCCTCGGCCCGGCCGTGCATCTCCGCCCAGTAGACGATGTCCGGCCGCCGGGCGCGCTCCGAGCCGGCCTGCTCAAAGCCCTCACCGCCGACGCGGGCCGCCACGCGCCCACCCGTGCCGACTACCTCCAGCCGCGCATCCAGCGAGTTCGGCGAACCCTCCGGGATCACCCAGCAGGTCTCCAGCGCCCCGATGCCTCCGCCCTGCAGGGCGAAGAGCGTCATGATGCTGTCTTCGGCGGGCACGTCGGCGAGCACGCGGCTGATGGCCTCTGCATACACGCGCACGATCCTCTCGCCTGTGATCCACTGCACAAGATCAATGTCATGCACCCCGAGAAAGAACGCTACCGACG
>JAAYJW010000483.1 GCA_012522765.1 candidate division WS1 bacterium
CTCAATCGCTGCGGCGCGAAGTTCGCCCCTGCGGTCGGCCGGACCTGCTTAGTGAGTGGCGCTCGGCTCGGGAGTGAGCGCCGGTTCCAGCGTCAGATGAACCTTCAGCGAGAAACTCGGGATCGTCCCGCCATCCCTCATACAGCTCCTCAGAGCCTGTCTCTGCTCCCATGGCTTGTGCTCCTACCCGCTCCTTTTGATGCCCAGGTAACTCACGGCGTCCCGCCAGCAGTTCGCAACGGCATGAGCGCACCGCGGATGGCCGCCACCACCTGGCGCGCCAGCACCTTCGAGCCCTCGGGCGTGAAGTGCACGTTCTTCGGCATCTGTATCTTTTCAAGCTGCGGGAGCGCGAACTCGTAGAGGTCATCTACCGGGATGCGGTGGGCGTGCATTACCGCCTCGGCCACGCCATTGTATCGGGTGACGTCCTCGGGATCGCGCTTCGGCCCACCAACACCCTCGGGCACCGGGGTGGTTGAGGCCCATATCACCTCAGCACCCGTCTGCTGAAGTTTCGCCACGATCTGCTCAAGGTTTTCCTCATACTGCTCGATCGGCACCTGGTGATTGCCGTCCTCCATGATCTTCAGATCGTGCAGGCCGAAGTTGAAGTGGATCACGTCCCACGGTCCGTCCGCAATCCACGCATCAACCCGCTCCACTCCGCGGCTCGTTGCTCCGCAGTTCTCGCAGGCCCGATGCACATTCGCCTCGCCGGCGAGCATCTCGCGCACCGGCAGCGTGTAACCGACGGAGATTGAATCCCCTATGAGCAGCACCCGCGGCAGTTCCGGGTTGTCCTCAATCGGGGCGAACTCCGCCTGCATCTCGCCCGCCACGCACAGCCACGGCCTTGTCAGCAGCGTCATCATGAGCGTTCCCTCCATCTGCATTCTCCGTTGCGCGGTAGGAGCTAAGACTTCGGCTGGATCGGCAGGCGGCCGTGTTCGAGGATGACCCGGTTGATTGCCTGCAGCCCCGGGAAGAGGCGGCCGTCGGGCACGTCCTCGGTGACGCCGATCAGCAGGCCGTTTCCCGGCGCCGCCTGCTGCAGCAGGTCCAGCGTGACCTCCTGCATCTGCTCATCGCTGCGCAGCCACACGGAAGATGGGAAGTTGATCCAGAGCGCCTTGTCGGGCCACACGGCCCGCGCCTCAGCGAGCGTCATGTCGGTATCCGGGGCAGGCGTGAAGGCCTCGATGTAGTCGAGCGAGGTCTCGGCGATGGCATCTGCTATGATCTTCGTATTGGCGTCGAAGTGACAGCCCACGAGTTTCCCGGCGGTATGCAGTACTTCGCAGCACTCCTCGTAGTGCGGCAGGTAGTAGTCCCGGAAGCGCCTCGGACCGATGATCTCGGGCGTTACATTGCCGCCGTAGTTGAAGTGCTCGCACGGGGAGGCCGCAAGCACCGGGTAGGTCTTCCGCCGCTCCTCCACGAGCGCGTCGTGGAGCTTCATTATCTCATCCTGCCGCTCCATCCACTCCACAGAGAAGACCTCCACGCCCATCCAGTGGTGGATGATAAGCTGCATCGGCTCAAGGCCCACCGCGCCGCGCATCACCGCATCGCCGCCCTTCATCTCGCTCATGCGGATGAATGGCTCATAGCTCGGCACCACCTCGACATCCGAGGCGTAGGCAAGCAGCGCGGCATAATCATCGGGGCCCTTGAACATCTTCTCGTGGTGCCAGGTGGTGAAGCCCGCGGGTTCGCTGACGGTGGTCAGATCGCCCGCGGTGGTGCGGGTAACCGTGCGCGTCAACTGGCGCCCGTTCTCGACGTAGGTGTGGCTCTCGCTGTCGAGCACGTTCGGGTGCCGCACACTGAAGACGTTCGGACCGCGCTGGACGATGCAGAGGCCATCGTTGCGCAGCTTGCGCTCTGCCTCGGCCTGCGGGATCTTGCTCTCGTAGATCGTAAGCGGAACGTGGTCAACGTCCTCGAAGCGCACTGCTCGTTCGCAGCGCTCGCGTGGGGTCAGCGATGATGGCATGAAGCGCTCCTCTCTTGAAATGTATCTCAGGATTCGCCAATTGCACCATCTGGCCCTTCATTGAAGGGAAAGTGAGCGCAGCGACGAATACGCCGCTGCCGCACAGCCTTGACGCCACGAAGCGAGGGTTTTTGCGATGAGCAAGCTTGCGATTGACGGTGGCACACCTGTCCGCACCGATCCGTGGCCCGCGCGGCTGCAGATCGACGACCGTGAGATCAACGCGGTGATGGAATTGATGACCGCCGCGAAGGCCGGGGGCGCATTCGACCGCTACGGCGGCATCCACGTGGATGAATACGAAGTGAAGTTCGCCGAGAAGATCGGCACCCGCTGGGCCACCGGCATGAGCGCCGGGACCGCTGCGGTCCACTCCGCCCTCGCGGCACTGCGCCTTGAGCCGGGCACTGAGGTCATCACTGCGCCGATCACCGATCAGGGCGCCGTCATGCCCGTAGTCGCACAGGGCTACATCCCCGTCTTCGCCGATGCCTCGCCCGAGAGCATGAACATGAGCCCTGAGGGCATTCGCGCGAAGCTGACCGCGCGCACCGGCGCGATCATCTGCGGCCACATCGCCGGCATCCCCTGCCAGATGGACGAGATCATGGCGATCGCGGCCGAGCACGATCTATACGTGATTGAGGACTGCGCGCAGGCGCATGGAGCCACGTACGGCGGGAAAACGGTCGGCTCCATCGGCCACCTCGGCGCCTATTCGCTGATGAGCGGCAAGCACACTGTCGCCGGCGGACAGGGCGGGATGGTCACCACAGATGACGAGGAGCTTTACTGGAACGCCAAGCGTTTCGCCGACCGGGGCAAGCCATTCAACTCGGAGGTCGCGGGCAACCTCTTCCTCGGCCTCAACTACCGCATGACAGAGCTTGACGCGGTTATCGGCAAGGTGCAGCTTGAGAAGATGGATGATATCGCGAACCGCCGCCGGGCGTTCGTATATAAGCTCGAGGAGGAGATCGCGGATCTGCAGGCATTCAACGTCTGCTGGTATCCGGAGAAGTCCGACCCCTCGTGGTGGTTCCTGCTGATCCGCATCTACCCGGAAAAGCTGACCTGCGACAAGGCGACGGCGGTCGAGGCGATTCAGGCTGAGGGCATCCCGGTGGGGATGAACTACGGCGCCATCGCCCCGAAAGCGCACTGGCTGCAGGAGCAGAGCGCATTCGGCCGCGATAGCCACTTCCCGTGGGATTGCGTCTGGCCCGACGGAGACTGGGAATGGGCGCTGGATGTGCCGAACGCATGGGTGGCGGATGAGAACCACATGCGCATGGGCGTCCATGAGTGCTGCGACGAGCAGACAGCCCTCGACACCGCGGAGGCACTGCGGAAGGTCGAGGCGGCGTATATGACTTAGCGGTCGCCAATTGGTCATTCGTTCTTCCGAGACGCGTTGCCAAGGTGCCTGTCCGAAGCCTGACGCAGCATGAAGGAGGATCGCGGGGATGAGACGAGAAGTGACGTGGGAGCAACTGGGTTGTCCTCGGTCTCCTAGGATCATGCCAGTTGTGGGCATCGGTTCAGTCGAGATATTGGCCGACGACATACAACTGGCTGAGGAAGCGGGAGGAAGAGTGGCGTTTCCTCTGGACGAGAAGCAGCCTGCGAAAGGTGGTCTTCCTGCACGCTTGGGACGGCCGGCGCGAACGCTTGAGTAGCACAATCCCGCCCTGACGCTCGGAGATATTGGCGCAGGGGCAACATGACTTCGGCACTGGGGGCAATCCTGTGTCAGAGCATAGCGAAGATCCCATAGAAGCGGCGAAGGCCCTGTTGCAGGAGGGCAAACTCGCAGAGGTTGTACGCCTCCTGCAGCCAGATGTTGCGCGGCACCAAGACGATTCGGTCGCTTGGTCACTATTGGGAGCAGCTTACTTTGAACTGGAGCAATGGGAAGCGGCCGAAGAGGCGGCCAGGCATACGCTTCGGCTGACGCCGAACAGTCCACGCCAATGGAGCAACTTGGGCACCATCCTGCGCAAGCAGGGGCGCCACGATGAGGCTGAAGATGCCCAACACCGGGCGCTTGAACTCGATCGAAAGTACCGGCGCGCGGAGACGGAACTGGCCAAGATCCGCAAGGAGCGGAAAACTCCGTCTGAAGATGACGGTTGGAGGGTTCGGACGCCAGATGGTGATTTCATCGGCCCTCTGTCAAAGACAGAATTGACGGAACTGCTCACACTGCATCAAGTGGAGTCCGGATGGAGCGCACGTCGGGGCGCGGGGCGCATAGTGACCGTCAGAGAAGCCATCGGCGACGAGGCCTTCGATGAAGCTGTCCGCGCCCGGGCGGCTTCCGCGTCGACCGAGCCAGAAATGGACCGGCAACCAGAATCGCAGAAAGAGTTGCCTTCGGCGGCAGGTCCTATCAAGGCGAAACTGCTTGTGAGCGCCCTAGTCGCAGTCATCGTTGTTTTGGGCGCGAGCTTAGTCTGGCTCCTCGTAACCGGCACGCGGCACGAATCGGCAATGATTGCGGAACGCCCCGCCACCGAAGTGGCTGTCGCACGGTCCCCAGAACCTGAAAAACCCGTCAATTCACCCCCCAGTGATTCCCTCACTCAATCCGCCTCTCGGGAACCAACTCAGGCCCCGATTGCGGAAGAGCCCGAACCCTCAAGCCGCGTAACGACTTCTTATCCGCAATCCGCACGGCAGGAGCACCCAGAAGCGGAGCGACCCCATCAATCTACAGATGACCCTGCTAAAGCGGTGCCGCCGGGACGGCAAGCCGTTGCTTCCTCCTCGTCTGTGCGTACGGAAGCGCTTGACGCCATAGGTGATCTGGAGACAGCCGTAGAGGTTGGGGTGAACTATCGAGATTACAGCAACTACCTCATCGAGGCAAAACGCGAACTGAGGCGTCTACAGAGCAGGGTGCCCGCGGGAGCATTGTGGTGGACCGAGATCGAACTCGCTATGTACGACTACGAATTCGCTGGCGACGCCTGGGACTGGAAGTTCTCTGGTAGCGGCGTAAGGAACTTTGTCTACGAGGGGAGTCCCGAGTTCCAACTGGCGTATAGGAAGTATGGACAATCGGGGCTCGAGCCGTGGCTCAGCCGCAGCGAGGCCGATCCTGGCATTCCATCGGCCGGTATCCCCCCTACGCCTTCACGCTGGATGCTCTGGGTAGATGGCATTGTCCAGACGGCATGGTCATCGGCGTCTTCTCACCTTGCGCGCGCGAGCGTAACGACCAGATGATCACGCATATTGCCGCGTATCTGGCGTAGCGATGCTATCACGCGTGCTGATCCCGCTTTTCTGGCGGGATCAGCACCGTTACGAAGCTCTTCCCGCGCCGTGCAGGACTCCGCCGCTTCCCGGGGAAACCTCGCGCACGTCCGTCACCTGACGCGCCTGCAGCTTATCAGGGAGGCCAACGAAATGTCCGAGGACCGCAAGGCTCGACTGGCGTTTATCGGCGCTGGTGGGTTCGCCACGAATTCCCTCTACCCCAACCTTCACAAAGTCCCCGAGATCGATCTCGTCGCGATCTGCGACCTCGACGAGGATAAGGCGCGGCGCAATGCCCGCAACTTCGGCGCCCGCGAGGTCTACACCGACGCCGACAAGATGCTCGATGAGCAGCAGCCTGATGGCGTCTTCGTCATCGGGCCCGCGCCAATGCACTACAAGGTGGCCCCCGTTGTCCTGAAGCGCGGCATCCCCGTGTACGTGGAGAAACCCTCCGCCAACACCTCGCCCGAGGCGAAGGAGCTTGCCGAGCTTGCCGAGGCCAACAACACGTGGGGGCAGTGCGGCTTCATGAAGCGCTTCGCCTACGTCTACACCATGGCGAAGCAGATCATGGCGCGCGAGGAGTTCGGCGCCCTCAACATGCTCACCATCCACTTCGGCCAGGGGCCATACCCGCAGATCTGGGGGATTGACTCGGCCCGCCGGAGCATGCTCATCGGCCAACTTTGCCACATCTTCGACCTGACGCGCTTCCTCGGCGGCGACGTGGCGACCGTACAGGCACTCTATCGTGAGGTCACGCCAACGCAGTTCGCCTACCTCGTGAACCTCACGTTCAAGTCCGGCGCTATCGGCCAGCTTGACCTCAACGGCCTCGAGACGAAGACCGGCTTCCGCGACATTCGTGAGTGGGTCAAGCTGGTTGGCTTCGAGTCCTTCATTGAGTGCGACGGGATGCAGTCGCTCACGTGGCAGCCGCCGAAGGAATGGATCGACTTCCCCGAGCACACCGGTCGCTTCACGTATAACTACGATCCGGCATGGACGGGCATCTCCAACTCGCGCGCGAACTTCGGCTACCTCGGTGAAGTGCGGCATTTCGCTCTGCGCTGCATAGGTGAGGTCGAGGGCGGGCCGGATCTGTGGGACAGCTACGAGGCCCTGCGCCTCGGAGAGGCTATCTACGAAGCAACCGAGACGGGCGGGATCGTGGAGCTGTGAATGCCCGGAGGCGCTCGCAGACGGGGTAAGACGCGAGCGAGATAAGACCCAGCGGTAGAGGGAAGGGGGAATGAGGGGCGTAAGCCAGAGGCCGGATGAAAAGCGATCGACTTCGTGCAGTGGAGGTCAGAGAAATGAGACGTGGCTTTACCCTCATCGAATTGCTGGTCGTGATAGCGATCATCGCCATCCTGGCGGCGATCCTGTTCCCGGTCTTCGCACGCGCGCGCGAGAAGGCGCGTCAATCCGCCTGTCTGAACAACGTAAAGCAGATTTCCCTCGGGATTTTGATGTACGCACAGGACTATGACGAGAGAATGCCGATGCTCTACATGAACAGGCGGCCCTCGTCAAGCGACTGGTACGGCATAATGCACATGCTGGATCCATACATCAAGAATCGAAACGTGCACGACTGTCCCAGCGCCAGCCACACATCGAACCTCACGAGCTATGGCGGTAACCGCAGCTACGGCTACCACAGGGAGATCATTGTAGCCAACGGGTCGCGGAAGATGGCGCTCATCCAGCGTCCGGCCGAAATCGTTATGATGGGCGACGTGTGCCACGACCAGAACAACAACTGTACGCTCAATAGTCCGGCATCCGGGCCATTCAAATGCGACCCTGACGGCACGAACTGCCAGGTCTGTGGCGGAACACACAACTCACTCTATGCCGAGCCGCTGGGCTCGCACTCGTCGAGATATGACCGCCCCGACTTCAACTTTTTGGAGCGCCACAACGGCACCGGCAATGCGGGGTTCTGCGATGGACACGCGAAGGCGATGAAGCATAGCCAGCTTTACAATGGCGGCGACCCGCACCCGCATTTCGACTGGGGTGCGTAAACGCCCCATCATCGAACAGTAGCGGTCCGACGGAACCGCCGAACGGGGTGCCGCCTTTGTGGGATCCCGTCCGGCGCACAGGGAGGACTCTCTCATGAAACGCGCTTTGATCGCCGTCGCGTTTGCTTCAATCTGCACGCTTGCGGCCGCTCAGGTCGAGCACGCCGGGCCGCCGGCGAAGAAGCTGCTTGAGTACGGCTGGGATGTTCCGAAACCCAGCTATGTCGCCGAGCACATTCGCGAGATGGAGGAGCGGCCGTTCGATGGCGTCCTGATGCGAATCAGCGGTCTCGGCAGCGTCTTCGACCCCACGCCGCGGACCCGCGAGCAGTATGCTGCCGAGCTTGACGCGCTCGAACGCATCGAGTGGGACCGGTTCACCGACAATTTCCTGATGACATACGCTGCCTCGAAGATGGACTGGTTCTCCGATGAGCACTGGGCCATCATAGTGGACAACATCCGCCTGCTCGCGAGTGGCGCCGAAGCGGGCGGCTGCGTCGGCCTCTGCTTCGATGCCGAGCCCTACGGCGAAAACCCGTGGCACTACCCCACCCAACCGGGCGCGGACCAGCACAGCTTCGCCGACTTCCAGGCGAAGGTTAGGCAGCGCGGTGCGCAGTTCATTGACGCGGTTGAGGCGGAGATGAGCGAGCCGGTGGTGCATACATTCTACCTCACCACTCTGGCTGGCTTCCGTAACGCCGCCATGGCCGAGACCGCAGAGCAGCGCGATGAGATCCTCCGCGACTACTCCTACGGTCTCTACGCGGCGTTCATCAACGGCATCCTCGACGCGATAGACCCCGGCACGGTGCTCACCGACGGCAACGAGCCTGCCTACTACTACCATGATTCGCGGCAGTACCTCGATGTCTATCACTACATCAAGCAGGGCGCGCTCGGGGCGATTGCGCCGGAGAATCATGGCAAGTACCGGGGGCAGGTGCAGGTGGCGCAGGCGCTCTACGTGGACCACCTGATGGGCCTGAGGGCGCGCAAGGTCGAGGGGCACTACCTCACCCCCGAGGAGCAGGCGCAGTGGTTCGAGCACAACACCTACTGGGCGCTGAAGACCTCGGACCGCTACGTGTGGTGCTACTCGGAGAAGATGAACTGGTGGACCGACACCGATGTGCCCGCCGGGCTTGAGCAGGCGATAATCAACGCGCGCACCACGCACGATGCCGGCCAGCCGATGGAGATTGACGCCGATGCGCTCTGGCAGAAAGCGCACCAGAGGATGCAGGAGGAGATAGAGGCGGACCTGCTGCGCCGCGACGCCACGATCGCAAAGCTCTCGCGAGCACTGACCCCGGTGATTGACGGTGCCCGCGATGATGAGGCGTGGCAGTATGCGACGGAACTGGAGCCTTTCGTAGCGACATTCTCGGTTGAGCGCCCCGATCTCGCCACGACGCTGGCGCATGTGGCATATGACGATGAGGCGCTCTACGTTGCGATCCGCTGCATGGAGCCGCAGATGGAGGCGATGGAGGTCATCGGCGGCAGCCGCGATGACAACGTCTGGATGGGCGACAGCGTGGATCTGTTCCTCCAGCGCGAGCAGGGAGGTCGCTTCTATCACATCATCGTCAACCCCGCGAACGTCATCTGGGACGCAGTCCATGAGGGCGAAGCGGGCGATCGATCGTGGGACCCTGACTACCAGAGCGCGACCTATCGCGGCGACGAGTTCTGGAACGTGGAGATCGCGCTGCCATGGGCGACGATGGGCTGGGAGGCACCGACGCGAGGCGACACTTTGCGCGCGAACATCTGCCGCCAGCGCCGCGCGGTGAGCGAACTGAGCAGCTGGTCGCAGGTGGTGACGGGCTTCGTGGAGCCGGGGAGCTTCGGGACATGGAAGTTCTGATCGTAAGCCCGGGGGATACGGCACCGGTAATACGTCCGGAGGGGCCGCTCTTAGCGTCCCCTCCGGTAACGACCAAGCGGGAATGTGATCCCGCGCCCTCCAAACGACTGGACTAGCCGCCCTGGCGAATGCATTCCACTTTGCTGCCAAGAACCTCACTGAGCGGATCACCGTCGTGGGCGGAATGACCAACATGCAGGTGCTGGCGCCAGCCCTCGGCGTACTTCACGGTCGATTCGCTCATGTCGGCTACCTGCTCAGCCATGTCGCGCATCGCGTCGATGTAGGCGTCCTTGCCCTGTGAAATATCCAGCCAGTTCTTCTGCGACTTGTGCTCGCGGAGCATCGCGGCCTTCACGTCCATCTTCTCCGTGATGTCCACCAGCAGCGACGGGATGATCGGGTTGCGCATCGGGTCGAGGTTCCCCAGCGGCTGTGCGTGGTAGACGTAGACGTCCTGGAATGTGGGCACCTCGCGAGGGATCGTCTGCCAGTTGCGCATCCCGCGTGTGAAGCAGGCGGTGACCGTCAGGCGACTGGTGTTCGTGTGGTCCTCCATGTAATCCTGCGGCGACTGCGTCAGCACGATGTTCGGCTTGATCTGCCGGATGCGAGCGGTGACGCGGCGCAGGAGTTCATCTTCATAGTATATCTCGATGTCATTCACCAGGCCGTGGTGATAGGTGGCGCCGATCAGCGCCGCGGCATTGCGCGCTTCTCGGCCGCGGATGCGGATGATCTCCTCATGCGTGTATTCGGCGGTGCCGCAGTTGCCGTTGCCGACGGTCATGATGTGAAGCTCATAGCCCGCATCGCCGAGCATGGCCAGCGTCCCGGCCATCAGGAACTCAACGTCATCGGGGTGCGCGCCGACCGCGAGAGCGACTTTGTTCTCGGACATGGCTATCGTCTCCAGGGGAGTTCGTTGGATGCAACGGAGGGGCTATTCGCGCGAGGGCGAGCGAAGTCCTTCTCCGGTTTCGCGAGCGGAGACGGCAACGGCATTTGACAGGATACGGCGCTACGCGCCTACAGGATCGTCGCTTCGCGACGAGCAGGCACGGCACAGGCAGCGGCAAACACTGTTTGAACGTCCACGTCAGTGAAGGTTCCCGCAGACTGATGACGAATCATCCGACCACCGTCTCGCGGCCGTTCCAACCGAAAGGAGCCCCACCACCATGCAGATCGGTTTCTCGTCAGCCAACATCACCCCCAGCTACGGGATGGAAGTCCCGGGCGGGATGAGCAAGCGCTTCACCCAGGGCGTGCATGACGAGCTTCAGGCCACCGCCGCCGTCTTCGATGACGGCGAGCAGGCCGTGGCGCTCGTCGGCGTTGACAGCCTCTCCATCAAGCACTCAGTCGTCGAGCGCGCCCGCGAGATCATCTTCGACGCGATCGGCATCGTGCCCGAGCACGTCATGTGCGGCGCCTCGCACACTCACGCCGGAGGCCCGGCGGCCGACATCTTCATCTCCGAGAGCGACCCGGAATACCTGACGCACATGTCCAGGCAGATCGCGACGGCGGTCATTGACGCGAACCGCCGCAAGCAGGAGCTGCAGGTCGGCGTGCGCGTCGGCGAGGTGAAGGGCGTCGCGCATCCGCGCCGGTGGCTCATGAAGGATGGCAGCCAGCGCTCTCATCCGCGCGCAGATCAGGCGAACATGGACCGCCCGCAGGGCGAACTCGATGAGTCGTGCAACGTCGTCGGCGTCGCGGGCGAGGACGGCATCCCGCGCGGCTGCGTGGTCAACTTCACCTGCCACGGCACCACCGGCTGGGGCGCGGGCTTCGCCTCCGCCGACTGGATCGGCTACTTCCGCCAGTGTCTCAAGCGCGTCTTCGGCGATGACTTCGGCGTGGTCTTCCTCAACGGCGCCTGCGGCGACGTGACGCAGGTGGACAACACGCAGGACCCCGACTACGTGCAGTCCGGCCCGATCGCCGCCCGCCGCGTCGGCGGCTCGGTCGCGGGCGAGACGCTCAAGCAGCTTGTGCAGATGCGCTTCGTAGACAGCATGGCCGTCGGCGGCAAGCGCGTGCAGATCGAGCTTGAGCCGCGCGTGCCTACCGAGGAGCAGATCGCGTGGGCACGCGAGCACGCCGAGAGCACAGAGCCCAACCCGGCGCGCTGGGCGACCGACTCGATCTGGTCGCGCGAGTGGCTGAATTTGGCGAAGATGGTGGAGACCGAGGCGGTCGTACCATGTGAGCTGCAGGCGATCCGCATCGGCGACACGGCGTTCGCCAGCAACCCGGGCGAGTTCTTCTGCTCGCTGGGGATGGGCATCAAGCGCGGCAGCCCGTTCGGCAACACCTTCGTGGTGGAGCTTGCCAACGGCTCGATCGGCTACGTGCCGAGCGAGGACGCGTATGAGGGCGGCTACGAGTCGCAGATGGCCCCATCGAGCAAGCTCGTCGCCGGCTCGGGCGAGAAGATCGTCGCGGAGACGATTGAGCTGCTGAAGGGGCTGCATCGGTAGAAGGCCGCGGACCGCGACGGCGAGGGTTGCGTCGTTGTCGTCCGGACTGTGTATGTCAATTGTCAGGTGAAGTTCTTCATGCAGCCTTGCGGTTTCGGTTGTTCTGATGGAGTCGTTCGTCGTAGGTCGTGCCGTTGCGCCACATTGAGCAGAGTACCTTGACCC
>JAAYJW010000484.1 GCA_012522765.1 candidate division WS1 bacterium
AGAGCGTGCAGTTCCCCGCGCCGGAGTTCATCACGGGCGGCTTCGACATCACGCTGGAGGTGAGCCATCGTGAGGCGCTGTCGGACCTGCGCTTCGAGGAGATGGTCTACCTCTACCACGACACCGATGACCTGCGCAACCGCATCTGCCTGAAGAAACACATCGGCACCAACGAGATCCTGTTCGCGGTGACGGACGCCGATGAGGCCCGGCCGAAGGGTGCCGAGTTTGCGGAGAACTGGTATGCGATCCGCAGCGGCGAGCTCGACTGGGAGGCGGGTAGCCGGCACACACTGCGGATCGTCGCTGACCGGGCAGCGGGGCGCGCAGCACTCTTCATTGACGGCGTGGAAGTGTCCTCGGCCGAGGGCACGCAGTTCCCCGACGCCGCAGGGACCTTCGACCTCGGCAATGAGGACGGGCACAGCCAGGCGCTGGCATACTTCCACTCGCTGTCGATCCAGCCGCCGGGGGAGGGTGCGCAATGAGAGCCACTCTGCTCACGCTGATCATCATAGTACCCGTGGGGTGCATGGCCATGCCCGGAGGAAAGCAGCTTACGCTCAACCTCGACTTCTTTGACGTGGCGATCGGCACCGACTGCTGGGATCTGTCGGACAACGCCGGCGAGATGGACCGCATCATCGCCACGGCCGCGCACTACGGCGTGGATCGCATCCTCTACCGCGTCTCGATCTGCGGAGTTGAGGCGTATCACTCAGATGTCATGTACACCGCCGATCGCAGGTCGTTTGCATCGTACGAGGACCGCTGGATCCTTGACGGCGGCTGCGGGATGATCCCCTCGTATATCCCGCAGATGGCGGACGTGATGGAGGACATTGATCCGCTGGAGGAGTGCGTGAAGGCCTGCCGGCGCTACGGCGTCGAAGTCTGGGCGTGGGCGACAGTGTATGACAGCATGTACTACGCCCCGGAGGACGAGTTCTTCATGCAGCACCCTGAGTACACGTGGGTCAGCCGCGACGGCAGCAAGCACATCCCCGGCGTCCCCTGCTACGCGTACCCCGAGGTGCGCGAGTACCGCCTCAACCAGGTGCGCGAGTTAGTGAGCAAGTATGACATCGATGGCGTCTACCTGTCGATGCGATCGCATTCACCGTGGCCGTTGCGGCGCGAGAGTTCGGCGGTGCAGGAGGGCTGCGGTTCCCGCGAATACGGCTACAATGAACCGGTGGTGGCGGAGTACAAGCGGCGCTACGGCGTGGATCCGCGCGAGGTGCCGTGGGACAGCCTCGAGGCGGTGCGCTTCGTCGAACTCAAGGGCGAGTTCTTCAAAACGTGGCTGGCTGAGGCGCATGAGATCACGAAGGCAGCCGGTGTTGAGCTTGCGATGAACACTCAGATCACCTCCGCCGACCCGGTGGCGGCGAACTGGATGTACATCCCCGCCGATGACATCGCGCGGGAGGGCGTGGTGGATGAGCTTTGCATACTTTCCGGCGCAGGCCTCGACATGAACCGCTGGCGGGTGCTCAGCGATGGCAAAGTGCGCATGACGACATTCACAGGCATTCACAGCAAGGACTGGCGGCAGAGCCGCGACTCCTTCCGCCGCGGCCTTGAGGACATGCTGACGAACCCGACCACCTCCGGCGCATGCTTCCACGAATTCGCGAACGTCTACGTGTACAACCTCTGGCACGAGATCGAGGCGGCGCTGAAGAGCGTGGGCGGCTGATTCCGGCGCAGGATTGTTGGCGGGGATGAGGAAGTTCAATCAGAGGCAGTGTGATCACTCGTGCGGAGCGTTCGCCCTCGGGAGGGTTTCACGATGCGTCTGAACTCAGTCCGTCTCGCCACCGTCGCGCTCATCCTCGCCACTACCTGCAGTGCCTGGGCCGCGGTCAACGTGCAGCTTCAGCGGCCTCAGATCCGCGAGACCGAGGAGAGCCGCGAAGTCACGCAGGTAGCCACGCTCTCCAACGTGGTCGCCGGGTATGAGCTGAGCTACCACGCCTTCCACTCGCTCGACGGAACGCAGGTACTCAGTGACTCATGGGCATGGACGCAGGGCTACGTGCCGCTGGGGATGACCGCGCCGTCGAAGGAAAACTGGTACTACCAGGGCTTCTTCAACTGGCAGTTTGATGATGAGAGCCTCCACCTCACCCCGGCCACCGCGCGGATAGTCCGCGAGTCCGGCCCCGATGGCATGATCGAGTACACCTGGGAGACCGCGAACGCCTCCGTCTCGATCCGCTTCGCGATGGCGCAGGGCAGCGACAAGTTGCTGATGTTCGGCAGTTACGAGCCGAAGACGCCGATCGAGCGCAGCTTCATCAAGCTCAGTTGCTACCCCTCATTTTTCCCCGAGCCGCGTGAGCGGGCAGTCACCACCGCCCTCGGCACGAGGCGGCCAGGCGAGACGATCACGCTCGACCCGGAGCAGGAGCGCTGGGTGCTCTACGAAGACACCTCCGAGGGCCGCCCCGGGTCGGGACCGGCGGGGATGATCGTCGGCACGCCGGATGCGTTCTCCTCCGTGGAGATACCGGTCGGCGCCTACGGTACCGTCACGACGCTCGAACTGAAGCCCGAGGCGCGTGAATTCGCCATCGCGCTCTACGACTTCCCGACCACCCCCGACTACCGCCAGGTGCGCGAGTACTTCTCCCGCATGGGCGACCTCGAGGCGGAGGCGCTGGAGAGGATCGCGCAGGGCGACCTCGATCAGCCGATCACCGGCATGCCCTACGATGAGGCGCGGCTCGAGCAGGTGCTGGCGGCGGGGCGCGAGTTGCTCGACCGGCCCGCGGAGATCTGGCGGCCCAACGCCGAGCCGCTGGAGTTTCCCTGGGCGTCGAATCTGCCGGGCGATCCGCTCGACACAGTGCTCTTCTGCCGCCGGTGGGAGGCGTGGGAGACGATGGAGCTTGCCCGGCGGCTGGAGATGGACGTAAGTCACCTTTACTGGGACACCGAGGATGCCCTCTCCAACTCGCGCTCGTGGCCCTACGCCGCCGCGACCGGCATCGGCGCGATCCCTCCGGGCGTGGCCGCAACGCAGGCCGCGGTGCTGGCGGAGAGGCCCGACAGCGACCTCTTCATCATCGCCGGCCTGCGCGCCAGTGGCGTCCCCGGAGTGGCGCGGGCCGCGATCGCTCAGCAGGTTGCGGATGGCAAGGGGCTGCTGCTGGTGGGACCGGCTGACTGGCAGGCCGAGTGGACGCGGGAGATGGAGCTTGAGCCGGCGCCCGACCTCGTGGCGCAGATCACCAGCGGCTTCGATGTGACCGGCCTGGCGGGGCTTGGGCCCCAGGGACCCGGGGTGTCCGGTGACACTGTGCAGGCGTGGCGGTTCGGCGAGGGCCGCGTCGTGCTGATCAGCATCAACCTCGGCGGGTTCTCATCGCTCATGCCCCGGCACTACCTGTCGGAGGACGTGCTGGAGGCGATGGACCGGTGGCTCGGACTCTACGCGCGGGCCGCAACCGTGGCGGCAGGCCGCGATCAGCCGGCGACGCTCGCCTTCGGCGACCTCACCCCCGGCGGCCTCCCGGCGACCATCGACGGCGCGCCTGCGGGAGCATCCCTGCAGGTGCGTGTGCGGGATGAACTCGGCCGCAACATCGCCCTGCGCGAGGTCGCGCTACCTCTGCAGGGCGGGGTGATCCCACTGCCGAGCCTGCCCTCGAGCCGCACCTGCTGGGCGGACGTGATGGTTGTGAACGCTCAGGGCGAGACAGTCGGCACCGGCTCCGCGTATCTCGGCTCGCCGGGAGGGCCGAGGATAGCGAACGTGAGGATCAACGGCGCGTCTCAGACGCACGAACTCGCTCCGCCGCTGGTTGATCTCCCCGAGGGCGGCAGTATCACCTGCGTTGCGACGGTTGACTCACCACGGCGGCTTGATGGCGCGGAGGTCGTGTGGGAGGTGCGCGACACCTTCGGCCGGCTCCTCGCCACCGCGGGCACGCCGGCGCCTGCGGGCGGGGGCGAAGTGACAGCCAACCTCGATCTCGCGCGTCCGGTGACGGTCTGCCATCAGGTTGACGCCACCCTGCGGCAGGCGGATGAGACGCTGGACTTCCAGCGCCTGCACTTCACGATGACCGTGCCCTACCCGTATGACGACTTCACCGCGCTGATGTGGACCACCACCGGCGGCTCGCCGCTGCTGCAGATCACCGACCGGCTCTGCTACGAGTGGGGCACGGAGATGTGCGATCCGGCGAACACGCTGCGGGCCGACGACCTCCGGGCGGCGCGGGAGTATGCGCTCACCGCGCGGTCGGGTATGCGCCTCGTGCCCTACGCGACGCGCATCTTCAGCGAGACCAATCAGGATGGCGTTCGCGTGCCGTCGCTGAGCGACCCTGAGTATCTGCGCGAGTGGCAGGAGTGGCTGACGATCCAGGGCCGGCAGGCGGCGCCGTATCAGCCAGCGGCATACACGCTCGGCGATGAGAACTACCTCTACCGCGGCCCCGGTGAGATCGGGCGACACCCGGCGGCGATGGCGGAGTTCCGCGCCTGGCTGTCGCAGCGATACCCGGACATCGCGGCGCTCAACAATGCCTGGGAGACCGACTACGCGAGCTTTGACGCGATCGAGCCGATGGTGCTTGAGGAGGCCGTGGCGCGGGTGGAAGATGGCGAAGCGAGCAGCCTCGCCCCGTGGATCGAGCACAAGGTCTTCCTCGACGAGTCCTTCGCTAACACGCACAACTATTTCCGCGACATCATCCGCGCACAGGACCCGGACGCGAAGGTCGGCTGGGACGGCATCCTCACCTACGGCTGGCAGTCCGGCTACAACTTCGTGGATCTGACCGAGCAGTGCGATCTCAATCAGACTTACATCTCGCGGTGGCTGCAGGGGCGGCTGATGACGGACTTCAAGCGCCCGGACGCGCTGACCGGAAGCTGGGGCAACCGCGTGGCGGACGTGGAGGCGGGCTGGAACGCCTTCCCGTGGGCCTGCCTCATGCGCGGCGACAACTCCACCTGGTGGTGGACCTCGTGGGGCGTGGACTACGTCCCGTTCAACCCGGACCTGTCGCAGAGCAAGTTCGGCGAGTGGTTCTTCCGGGCTGTTGCCGAGACAGCAGGGCCGGGCAAAATGATCGTCCACGCCGAACGTGAGACCTCACCGATTGCGGTGCTCTACTCCAAGCGCAACATGTTCGCTGGAACTGCCGCGGCGGCGATGACGCAAAGCCAGCCGTGGGCCGGCGACACCGCCTTCCGGCTCGAACATGAGGCGATGGTGCAGGCGCTCTTCGACCTCGGCTACCACCCGCGGCACATCTCCGAGGCGCAGCTTGCGGCGGGCATCAGCCCCGATGACTTCCGGGTGCTGGCGCTGCCGATGGCGACCTGCCTCTCCGAGGCCGAGGCCACGGCGATCCGCGACTACGTAGCGGCGGGAGGCACACTCATCGTGGACGGCCGCGCCGGGATCCTCACCGCCGAGGGCGCGATGCATCCCGAGCGGCCCCT
>JAAYJW010000075.1 GCA_012522765.1 candidate division WS1 bacterium
CCTAAACTATGCGTCTATCTGTGTTCGATGAAGGTTCTGAGGGCCTTGGCGTCGTATCTGTCAGCGAGCACTCATCGATAGGAGGTTCGTGAGTATGCCCGCACAGAGCAACACGCCAGGGCCGCGGTTCACACCACCGGCGATCAATGCAGCCGATATTCGTGACGGCTCTTTCCATCTTGAAGAGTTCGCACAGATGATGCGCGAGGCCGCGGTGAGCAACCGCCTTGAACTGGGGCCGCTCACCCACACCCCGCCCCCAGAATCGCTGCGCACGCTGCACTATAGCTGCGACCAGGATGACCTGACCGCTTTCGCAGGTATGCCGCTGTTCATGCAATGGAGCTACGCCCTCGGGCTGGCCGACTGGCTGGCGGGCGTGCCCGTCGTGCAGGAGCGCAGCGACGTGCGCTACAGCCCCGGGAAGAAGTGCGAGGTGCTCATCCTCGGCTTCGTAGCGGGCCTCGAGCGGGTGGCGCATTTTGACGATGTCAAGGATGATCCGGGCCTGTGCGCGGCCGTGGGGCTGGAGCGGCTGCCCGATCAGTCCACTTTCAGCCGCTTCTTCGCCGCCGCCAACGCGGCGACGGTCGCGTATCTGGAGGCGGCCAATCACCGCTTCTCCCGCAGCTCGCTGGCCTCGCTCAAGCGCCAGTCGCGGCTGTTGGTGGACATCGATACGCGCGATATGGCCGTCTACGGCAAGCAGGAGGGCACGGTCGCCTCGCCCCGCAAGGACGGCGACCGCATCTACACCTTCGAGATCGCGACGCTGCGCAACAGCCGCGACATGCTGCTGGGCGATCTGATGGCGGGCGCGACCCATCCCGCGCCGCTGTTTCGCCAGCGCCTCGAGACGCTGCTTGAACAGCTGGCGCCGCTTACCGATGAGCTGGTCCTCTCCGCCGACGCGGCGTGGGCCGCCGACTACGTGATGCGAGCGATCGAGGCGGCGGACGCGGACCCGGAAGTGCCCTGCCGGTGCCGCTACGCGATGCGCGCGCAGATGAGCGCGCGGCTCAAGCACGCGATCGCCGCGCTGCCTGAGGATACCTGGGTGCGCTACGACGAGGTGCATGAGGTGGCCGAGCTCAGCCATCGCTTCACTGAGACGCGCGATGAGCACGGCGGCCGGGTGATGGAGGGCCATCCCGAGCGGCGCTACATCGCGACGCGCAAGCGGCTCAGGGATCTCGGCGATGAGCAGCAGGCGCTGATCGACACGCCGCGCTATGGCTACGAGGCGATCGTGACCAATCTCGACTGCGACCCCAGGCGGGTGCTGCGCACCTACAACGGCCGGGCGACGGTGGAGAGCGTGCTCAAGGAGAGCGCGCTTGGGTTCAACATGGACAGCCTGCCCAGTGGCTCCTTTGACGGCAACCGTGTTTTCTGTCAGTTGCTGGTGCTGGCGTATAACCTGGTGAACCTCTTCCGGCGGCTGTGCATGCCCTGGGACGGTAAGCGCGGGCATGTGCCGGGGCTGCGGCGACGGCTGCTGGCCGTGCCGGGGCGGATCGGCGAGAGCGAGAGCCGCTCCATGGTACGCTGCTCGAGCCGCGGCTCGCTCGGGAGTGTTGTGGCGCATGTAGTGAAGCAGCTGAGGACTTGGCTGGCGCCGGTTGGGGTGCAGCCGGAGCTGGCCCGAGCGGGCTGACGAACCGCCCGCGGACGGACGGAGGGGGGCGAAGGGAGCGGATACGGAGGCGCAATCAGCCTGCGGCGGGCGCTCGTGACTGCCCGCCGGCGAAAACCGGGCGGAGGCGGGCGTACGGACGGCATCTACGCGAGGCTGCGGCCTCGAGCGGGTGTCGCGGCGCCCCTGACGCCCCACTTTTTCTCGCACGCTGACGCGTAACCGCATTCGAACTCTCTCACGACAAGCAACGCATATTGTAGG
>JAAYJW010000076.1 GCA_012522765.1 candidate division WS1 bacterium
CGCCCGGCAGCCAACTCGGCCCGCGATACCAGTACTTGTTCGGGAAGATCTTCGTCAGGGCGTGGTTCATCCCGAGCGCGAAGTGCGCATCAGGATCATCGGCGAAGCGTGCCTCGTAGCGGGTGAGCGCGTCCCCGAACGGCAGCCCGTAGGGGTCCACCTGATCGGCGATGGCCTTCTCTGCCTCGGGTAGATACTCCGGTGGTGGCGCCGCCGATGCGGCGGACGCGACCAGCAGCGCCGCCAGCACCAGTGCAATCATCATCTCATTCACGCCTATCCCCTCCGTCACTGCCGGAGCCTCAGAGCATCTGTACTTACGCGCCGCCTGAGACGGTCTCGAACGGCCACGCCATGATGCCGCCATCGAGGATCTCGAGGTTGTCGTATCCGCGGTGCGCGAGGATCGTGCATGCCTCCCACGCGCGTAGGCTCGTCTGGCAGTAGAGTACTGCGGTGCCCTCATGCGGCACCTCGTCGGCATGTTCTCGCAGTGTCCCGAGCGGGATCAGCATGCTGCCGGGGATCGCCGTCTCCTCGTGCTCCTGGGGCGACCGCACGTCCACCAGCGTGATCCGCTCGCCGGCGTCAATCCGAGACTGCAACTCCAGCGAGGTCGTCCCGCGCAACAGCCCGTCGAGCTTATTGGCCAGCGTATTCGCGGTGTGGATGATCACATCGAGCGCCTCCGAATACGGCGGCGCATAGGCCAGGTCGAGGTTCGCCACCTCATCAACCGTTAGGCCGGCCGTCATGGCCGTGACCGCCACGTCCACGCGCTTGATGACATCACCCTCACCCACGCCCTGGATGCCTATCAAGCGGCGTGTGGCCTTCTCCGCGATGAGCTTGAGCACGATCGGCTTCGTGCCCGGGTAGTAGTGTGGCTTGTCGGGCGCGGAGACGGTGGCGGAGATGACCGGTATGCCGAGTTCGTTCGCCTGCGAGACAGAGAGCCCCGCGCGGCCGACGTTCCAGTCGAAGATCTTCAGCGCGGTAGTCCCGGCCACTCCGGGGAAGCGCGTGATATGGCCGACTGCGTTCGAACCGGCTACCCGACCTTCCTTGTTGGCGACAGAGCCCAGCGGGAGGAAGCAGTCCGTGCCCCGGACGAAGCATGTCTTCTCGGCGCAGTCGCCTGCGGCGTAGATGTTCGGGTCCGATGTCTGCATGTAGTGGTTGACGTGGATCCCGCCCGATACGCCGATCAGCAGGCCGGCGCTGCGCGCAAGCTCAACGTTTGGGCGAATGCCGACGCTCTCCAGCACCAGTTGCGCAGGGAATGTCCCCGAACTCGTCACTACCCGCGCCACGTGACCGTTGTCATCACCCTCTATGCGCTCGACCCTCGTGCCGTTCAGTACCTGCACGCCAACTTCGCGCATGTGATCCTCAACCAGCGTTGACATCTCCGGGTCGAGCATTGGCAGGACATGCGGGAGCATCTCCACGATGCTGACCGCACTCCCGCACTCGGTAAACGCCTCGGTCATCTCCATCCCGATCAGCCCGCCACCTATGATCGTCACTCGGGGGCAGGTGCCGTTGAGGATCTCGGTGCGAAGGCGGTCCGCATCCTCCACGCGCTTCAGTTGCAGGACATTGTCAAGCTCACTTCCGGGGATGGGCGGGTGGAAAGGCTCGGCGCCGGTGGCGAGTATGAGCTTGTCATACGGTAGGCGCCGTACCTCCCCGCTGTGCAGATCGCGCACCTCGAGTTCCCGCGCATCCCTGTCGATCGCCACTGCCTCCGTGCGATTCAGAACATCGATGTCCTTCACCATCGCGAAGAACTCCGGATCGCGCAGAACGCCGATCGGCGTCGCCATCAGGTCATTGCGGTTCTCCACCATCCCGGAGATGTAGTACGGGAGACCGCAGCCGGCATAGGAGAGAATTTCATCCTTCTCAACGATGGTGATGTGCGCCTCCGGAGCCAACCTGCGTGCCCTCGCGGCCGCCTTCGGACCTGCCGCCACACCACCCACGACGACGATACGCAGCGGTTCAGACATCCTGGACCCTCCTGCTTCGGCTCGTGATAGTGACATGCTGTCACGACCGTGC
>JAAYJW010000485.1 GCA_012522765.1 candidate division WS1 bacterium
ACCAGATGCCGACCAGCGGTATGCAGGCGGTCAGGCGCGACCAGACGGAGGTGTAGGGAATGTAGCCCTCGGGCGCCGGGTTGCTCTGCACGTGATCGGTGACCTGGTAGACGAACTCCCGCGCGTAGCGCTCATCGTGGCTGTGCCAGTAGAGGTAGCCGAGCGTGTTCAGATGGCCGAAGCGGTTGATGTAGTGCGTGACCGGATACTCGGTGTCGGGCTTGCCATCCGCGAGGAGCTTGGGGAAGTAGTTCCAGTCGATCTTCTCGCCGAAGTCCACCTCGAAGCCCCCGCCCTCGAACTGGTGAGCGAGGATCTTCTCACCCGCGGGGTACGAGGAATGCTCCGTGGCCAGGCCCTGCGGCTCGGGGGGCATCTCCCAGTGATTGCGCTTCCACGGCGGCTCGCGGCGGTCGAGAAAGTACTGCTTCAGTGCGATCTTCGCCGCCGGGAACTCGCCCGCCTCGACCGCTGCCTTTACCGCCTCCATGCCGGGGTGGTCGAGATCCCAGGCGGCGAAGAACTCCGCGTCGGATTCGATCGCGACCTTCGGCACGATCTGTCGCGCCATCTCCCGCAACTCCGGCGGGTGGGCCGCAGAGACGCACACGGGCGCGACGAGCAGCACAAGGAGCATGAGGCGCGTCACGAAGTGACCTTCGCCGCCACGTAGAACCATGCCTCATCGCTCTCCCGCTGGGCGGTCTTGAGGTAACCCTGCAGATCCGCACGGCGGGCGACGACAAATGCCTCGCTGCCGATCAGTTGCAGGTTGACCTCGACGTTCAGCCACGCGCATTCGGCGGTAGCGCGGCAGAGCCTCGCCGCCACACCGACGTCGCTGATGAGGTTCTGATTGCCCTTCTGCGCAAGCGGCAGCAAGTGCGGTGCAAGCTTCGCGCACGCGACCACCAGTCGCAGCGGCACCTCGGCGGCAGCCTTGAGCGCGCTCTCAATCGTTGCAAGACGCTCCTGCTTCTCCTCATCGCTGCCCTTCGGGAGAGCGTAGGCCTCGCCGACGGCGCTGAATGCGATCACGTCCTCCTGCACGAGCGCAAGCATCTCCTCGCGGACGGCGTCGATCGCGTCGAGGTGCGCGCGGATCTCGTCCTCGACGTCGGCGAACTTCTTTTTACCGACGGTGAAGCTGCCGACCATGCGCGCGGATGCGGCCGCCAGTGCGCCCGCAAGCGCCGCCGCGGAGCCTCCCCCGGGCGCGGGAGCATCACCGCTGAGGCGCGCGATGTAGTCGCGAAGAGTAAGGTCGGTCATTTGTTCGGGCATGATGGTCCTCCGTGACAGTTGCGAGTGACGTTCAGTGCGACGGAGCGGGCGAGGGCGCCCGCTCTACGGGTTCTCAGAGGTCGATTGCACGAGCACGGACAGGAGTGTCCCCGAGCGCCCCTGTTTGTCAGGTAGTGCGGGCGCCCACGCCCGCACACGGATGCGAGCGGGCTGGCAAATCGGTTCACCAGCACGGACAGGAGTGTCCGTGCCACGGGCGTCGTTCTGCGGTTCAGAACAATCCCACTATCTCCCCGCGCTCGTCTATGTCCACGTCCATCGCCGCCGGGCGCGTCGGGAGGCCCGGCATGGTGCGGATCTCGCCGCAGAGCGGGTAGAGGAAGCCCGCGCCCACGGAGGGCCGGATGTCCTGTATCGGCACCGTGAAGCCGCGCGGGCGGCCCTTCAGCTTCGGGTCGTGGCTCAGAGACAGGTGCGTCTTCGCCATGCAGATCGGCAGCCCGCCGAGCCCCTGCTTCTCGAAGGCGCGGATCTTGCGGCTCGCCTCGGGTGAGTACTCCACGCCATCGGCGCCGTAGATGCGCGTGCATATCGTCTCGATCTTCCGCTTGATCGGCGCGTCCAGCGGGTAGAGGTAGCGGAAGTCGCTCGGGCGCTCGCAGGCCTCGACAACCGCCTCGGCCAACTCTGCCCCGCCCGCGCCTCCGTTCGCCCAGACGGTGCTCTCCACCGCCGCATCGGCGCCGGCGTTCAGCGCGGCCTCTTTGACCGCCGCGATCTCCGCGTCGGTGTCGGTCGGGAAGCGGTTGATCGCCACCACGATCGGGACGCCGAACTGCCGCATGTTTTCAATGTGCGCTACGAGATTCTCCGCGCCCTTGACGACGGCCTCTACATTTTCGCGCTCGAACTCCTCCACCGGCGGCTTCGTCCCGGGCCTGAACTCGAAGGCGCCGCCATGAAGCTGCAGCGCCCGAACCGTGGCGACGATCACCACCGCCGACGGCTGGTAGCCCGCCGCGCGGCACTTGATGTCGAAGAACTTCTCCGCGCCGCAGTCGGCCCCGAAGCCCGCCTCGGTGGTGACGTAATCTGCCAGCTTGAGCGCCATGCGGTCGGCGAGGATCGAGTTCGCGCCGATGGCGATGTTGGCAAAGGGCCCCGCGTGCACGAAGGCGGGACCGTGCTCGAGCGTCTGCACGAGGTTCGGCTTAATCGCGTGCTTCATCAGCGCCGCCATCGCGCCGGCGGCGCCGAGTTGCTCGGCAGTGACCGGCTTGCGATCGCGCGTCTGCGCCACCTGGATGCGCCCGAAGCGCTCGCGCATGTCGGCGAGGCCGCTGGTGAGCGCGAGGATCGCCATCACCTCGGAGGCCACTGTTATGTCGAAGGAGGTCTCGCGCGGCCAGCCGCCTGACTTGCCGCCGAGGCCGATGATGACCTTGCGCAGCGCGACATCGTTCATGTCGAGGCCGCGGTTCCACGAGATGCTCAGCGGGTCGATCTCCAGCGGGTTCTTGTGCCACAGGTGCGCGTCAATCATCGCCGCGAGGAGGTTGTTTGCCGCGCCGACGGCGTGAAGGTCTCCGGTGAAGTGCAGGTTGATCTCCTCCATCGGCACCACCTGCGCCCAGCCGCCGCCGGTTGCCCCGCCCTTGATGCCGAAGGTCGGGCCCATCGAGGGCTCGCGGAGGGTGACGATGGCGTTCTTACCGATGCGCCGCAGGCCCTGTGCGAGGCCGATGTTGGTCACCGTCTTCCCCTCGCCCAGCGGCGTCGGGGTGATGGCGGTGACGAGGAT
>JAAYJW010000486.1 GCA_012522765.1 candidate division WS1 bacterium
CCCGCCATTTTGATTGAGACGCTCTCCATCACGGAGAGCGTCTCTGCTTTAACTCCACCGTCACGTCCTCGTCAAGCCCCGTATAGCGCCATCCCGTTGTCGCGCATCATCATACGCGCAAGATCCAGCGCCGCGTCGCGGCTGAGGAAGTCACGTTCGGCTTTCTCCGCCAGCACGTCCGCGATGCATGAGCGCGCCATCACCAGGTGGCCGTAGATCATCTCCGGCCAGCCCACGTCCGAGCCGAAGCCGAGAATGCGGTACCCCGGCACGAGGTCGAGCCACTCGCTCAGCGACTGTCGCGTCCCCTCCATCGTCACCACGAACATCCACGCCAGGTTCAACCACACGTTCGGGCTGTGCTTGGCGAGCATCCCCATCTCGCGGCTGTAGGGGTAGCCGCCGTGATAGAGGCTGAAGCGCACCTTCGGGTGAGCGTGGATCAGCGGCAGCAGGTGCAGCGGGTTCGAATCCGGGACGTTGCCCCAGTTGCCCTGCACGCCGGTGTGTATGTCAAAGACCAGCCCCATCTCCTCGCACACGCCGGCGAGAAAGAAGATGATGTGATCCTGCAGGCGCTTGATCGCTGGCTGCTTCAGCGTCAATCCTCGCAACCCCCGGTCGAATGTCGCCGACGCCTCCACCGCGCTCACGCGCTCCGAATGCAGCGTACGCCGATAGGCGTGCGCGAGCTTGATGCCCAACGCCCCGCGCGCCTCATACTGAGCGACAAGCTCCGCCAGCGCCTCCTTCGCCTCGGCGAGATTGCCGATCGAGCGATCGAGGTGCGCCTCAAGTGACTCGCGCACGTCCTGCCGCTGCAGCTCAAGCGCGCTCTCCATGCGCAGGATCGCGGTGAAGTACTCCGGCTCCCAGTCCTCAAACCATGGGATATTGCGCACCTGCGTCTGTAGTGCGCAGATGTCCTCCGTCACGTGCCGATACCAGTCCGGGTCGGCCGTGCGTTCGTGGATAGTGGCATTAATTGCCGCCCAGTTCGCATCGGTCAGGTCATCATCCGCGAGATCAAAGAGCCCCTGGTGAGTTACGATGTGATGGCGCCAGTAGGAGACGTTGCGGGCTTTCGCCAGCACGGGTTTGAGGCGCTCCCAGCGCTGCTCATCCGTAGTGCAGCCGGCATAGAGCTGCGGCCTCGATCCGCCAGTGACGCTGTCGATGGTGCGGTCGAAATATGAGCTGTAGCCGAAGAGCGACAGCGGCGCCGCCTCCTGGTACTCGCCGGGCCGGACGGTGTGCGAGTGGCAGTCCACCGTCCGCAGCGACTGCATCTCCTGCAGCAGTTCCTCACGAAATGCTTTCATGGCATCTCCCTGTCGCTCAATGTTGCCGGTCAACCCGCATTTCACAGCGCCCCGCCGGTAGCGCGATGGACAACCACCGTTCGCCGCAGCGTTTGCGCACGATCCCCTCGGCAGCCGCGCCGTTGATCGTGACCGCGACCTGTGTCTCGGGCGCCAGCATCTCGACGGTACAGCCTCGCTCTCGGCTTGGACAACCAGCCGCACCTCGCAGGCGTCCCGCTGCGCCTCCTCGGTCAGACGGATCGGGTGGTAGAACAGGCTCATCCGGCCTACCTCTCGTGCATTCGCATGAGGCATTTGCCCTGCGCGTCCAGAATGATCTTAAGCGCGCCGTCGCCGGTCAGCGCCCACATCATCGGGTCCACCTCATAGCCGCCACGCGCTCGAGCCTCGGGCCGGAAGAGGTATGCGCACGAGCGCCCGACATTGCCCACGCCGCGCGTCAGCCTGAAGGGCGACGCCTGCTGCAGGTCGCGCCCGAAGCCCACTTGCGCTTCCCCGGGGATGCCCGCAAGCGCGAGCATCTGCGCGTAGGCCTTCGCGCGGGTAAGCTGCACCCGGCCCACCGCCGCGACCAGTTCGTTCATCCGGTAGTTCCACCCCAGACGCGCGGGCACGGTGCCGCAGGTCGTCATCTCGTGCGTCACCTGCCGCACGGCCTCGTCTTTCAGCAGAAGCTTCAGATGCACCCGCCAGCCATCCGTTTCGCGTCGTGAACGACAGCGTCGCTTCGCGACGCCCCTCGCGAGGGCGCGAGGGCCACAACGACAAAGGCAACGGCTAACGGCGCCTCCCGCTCATCCCGAAGGGAGAGGGGGCCGGGGGGAGAGGAGCCGTTCGCAGCACGTTCGTCCGCGCGCACAGGAGTGTGCGTGCCGCGGAACGGCCCGCCGTTCCGCGAGTCGTTGTCGTCTCGCGATTGCCGATTGCCGATTGCCGGCCTTCACACATCCACCCACACCGGGCTTGACCACGCATACTGGCCGTTAAGCTGGCTGACGCGTAGGTACACGTAGTTCCGGCCAGGCGCGAAGTCACTCTGCTCAAGCTCGATCTGCGCGGTGTAGCCGGCCTGCGGGATGGCCGTGTGGCGTTTGATGATGTGCGAATTGTGATAGACAGCGTCGCGCAGGTCGTCCCACTTGCCGGACTGGTCGCCGAACTGCTCCCGGATGCGTTGGCGACACTCCTCGTCGTAGACGACCAGCCCGGTGCGGCGCATGGCCTCGGCGGGGGTGAAGGTGATGCGGTGGCGGTCGCATTCGAAGACGCACAAAGCATCTGCGGGCGCCTCGATCTCGATGATGAGGCGCTGCTGGGAGGTGTCGGTCGCCGCACCGGCGCGCGGGGAGGTCGTCAGTTCAAACTGCACCTCACCGTCGGCAGTCTGCGACCAGCGGTTGCCGTGGCGGGTGAATGCGCCCTCCACTGAGACGACCCGGCCCTCGGTGAGGCGGAACTGCCCCTCCCAGCGCTTCTCCGCGACCTCGAAGCCGTACATGGCCGCTGGTCCCCAGCCGAACTCGAACGGTATCTTGCAGCGTACCATGCCCTCCGTGGGCGCCTCCCAGGTGCCGCTGTGGCAGTAGGAGAGAGCGACGCGGCCGTTGCGGATGACTTCGATCCGGTCAAGCGCCTCCGTGCACTCAACTGAAGCCCGCAGCATCAGCGGGCCCGATGTGTCGATCATCGCGCCCATGATCGCGCCACCGAGGGAGTAGTCGAGCTTGATGCGGTCGCCGGTGACGCCGTAGACGCGCCGCTCCATGAACGCCTCCCACAGCGACTCGCGCGTGAGGTCTTCCGCGAGCGCGGCCATCATGCCGATGCCCCACTTGGCCGCGAAGCCGCCACCGTTGTCTCCCGAGGCGATGATGCCGAGGCGATAGCCGTGCTCGAGGCCAGCCTGGATGGTGTTTTTCGACACGCGCGGGGCCATGGAGCCGTTGCGGGTCATCGTGAACGGAGTGTCGCAGCCCTCAGAGGAGCCATGGACGGAGAAGACCTCACCGAAGGGGGATACCTGTTCGTCATAATGCGCCCAGTCCTTGCCGCGATTCGCGAATGCATAGCCGGTGTGGTGGGGGATAGCTATTGCGCCCGCCTCGCGGAGGTTCGCGTAGAGATCCTCAATGTGCAGCGAGAGGTCCAGCGGCGGGTCGTCGTAGGGGTAGAAGACGTTGTGATCGCCCCAGCGTGTGCGGTCGCCGGACCATTCGTAGCCGGCGAATGTGACGAACCTGCCGGGCTCGTGATACTCCTTCACCAGCCCGCAGATCATCTCCCAGTCGGCGGCGTAGTAGTCTCTCCAGCCGACGGTCTCAGAGCGGAAGCCGGTCTGCGGGTCGCGGGTGAAGTGCGCCGGGTAATACACAATGGGGAAGAAGTCGATGTACTCACGCGCGCCTTCGAACGCGCGGCGGACGAACTGCTCGCAGTCGGCCAGGTCATCGGGGGGCTCGGCCACAGCATCAACCCCCTGAGCCTGCAGCCTCATGTGCGCGAGATTGAACTGCGTGTGCATGTCGCCCCAGTAGATGTTGAAGGGCATGAGCGGCCTCCCGTGCGACGGACATGATCGCTGGGTGAACGGCTTCTCTGCAAGGGTGCGGAGACCTTCTCCCGATGGTACGTGCAGGTCTGCAGCGACTCCTTGCGGAAACGCGCGGAGCCGCTTCATCCCCGCCGCACATACAGGAGCATACAATGCAGGAGGCCTGCGAAGTCGCAGTAGTCGGCGGTGGCAGTGCCGGTGTGGGCGCAGCCATCGCCGCCGCAAAGACTGGCGCTCGTACGCTTCTCATCGAGCGCGACCCGTTCCTCGGCGGCGATCTCATCAGCGGCCTGCCGATCCTCGGCTGCTACAACTCCCTCGGGGAGCAGATAGTCGGCGGCGTGGCCGAGGAGTTGCTGAACGAATGCGCTGCTCTCGGCAGTCACCCCGCACGCGTCTTCGACTGGCGCACACTCTGGGGCGTCTGCGTCGAGCCGGACGTGCTCAGGCTCGCGATCATCAGGCTGCTGCAGCGATACGATGTTGACCTGCTGCTGGGGATGCCGGTAGCCGGCGCCGCCGTGGAGGGTGGTGCGGTCGGCTGCCTTTCACTCTGCGGCAGCGAAGCTCCGATCGAGGCAGAGTTCGTGGTGGACTGCAGTGGCGACGCGGTGGTAGCGCATCTCGCTGGCGCAGAATGCGAGAAGGGCGGGCCTGATGCGCAGTTCCAGCCCCTCAGCCTCGTCTTTCAGATGGGTCCGGTGGATTTCACGCCGCTACTTGAGTTCGTGCGCGACCATCCCGGGGATGTGCTGCTTGCAGAGAACCCGGTGATCCGAAAATCGAGGGCGGAATGCGCGCGGGCGCTGCATGATGCCGGCTACCCCTACCTCGCCCTCAGCGCGGAGGGCGACCTCCTCGGCGGTGCGATCGAGGCGGGGGAGATGTACCCCTGCACCGCGATCTTCATGACGCCCGCGTCACTCGCGCGCCGCGAGATCACGCTCAACAGCACGCGCATTGCCAACGTAGACGCCACCGACTCGCGTGCACTGAGCGAGGCACTCCCCGTCCTTGGCGGGCAGGTGCAGACCTGCGTGGACTTTGCTCGCAGGCGCCTGCCGGGCTTCGGTGAGGCCACATTGACGCGGGTAGCCCCGAGGATCGGCGTGCGCGAGACGCGCCGCGTCGTCGGCGAGCACGTTCTGAGCACTGAGGAGGTCGTGGAGGGGCGCAAGTCGCCGGACGTAGTCGCGAAGGGCGGGCATCATGTTGACATTCACGGTGCGGGCACCTATCAGAAGCGGATCCCCATCGAGGGCGGGCGCTCGTACGACATCCCCCTCGGCTGCCTGATCCCGCGCGGGCTGAGGAACGTGCTCGTTGCCGGTCGCTGCCTCTCATCCACCCGCGAGGCGAACGGTTCGGCGCGCGTGATGGGCACCTGCCTCGCCACCGGCCACGCGGCAGGGGTCGCGGCGGCGCTCTGCGCCTCTCGTGGCTCCTCGGATGTCCGGGAGCTTCCGGTGGACCTGCTGCAGAAGACGTTGCGGGATCAGCGCGCGATCCTCGACGGCACAAGTTGAGGCGGGACTACTTCTCCGGCTCTCTCTCGACCTTCAGCGGCACATCGGTCGAGCGCAGGTGCAGGTCGTGCTGCGGGAACGGGATCCCGATCCCCGCCTCCTTGAGCGCGCGCCAGATGGCCAGGTTCAGGCCCACCCGCGTTGAGACCCGACTGCCAGGATCCGAGACCCACGCCAGCAGTTCGAGCAATATCGCGCTGTCGGCAAATTCCGCGAGGCGCACGCCCGGTTCCGGCGTCTGCAGCACCCCCTCATGCTGACGCGCGACCTCGGTCAGCACCTCCCGAGCCACGTCAATGTCGGTGCCGTACGACACGCCGATCGGGATCACCAGGCGCAGCGTGCGGTCGTGGTGACTGAGGTTCGTTAGCTGCTGGCTGATGATGTCCGCGTTCGGGATGAGGATATGCGTATTGCTCTGTGTTCGCACGACGGTGCTGCGCAGGCTGATGGTATCAACGCGCCCCCATGTCCCGCCGACTTCGATGTAGTCGCCGACCGCCAGCGGTCGTTCCAGCAGCAGGATCACGCCCGCCACGAAGTTCTTCACGATGTCCTGCAGGCCGAAGCCAAGACCGATGCCTGTCATCCCGGCGAGGACCGTCAGTGCATTGAGCGGGAAGCCGCCGGCGAGCATCGCCCAGAGGACACCGGCGATGATGATCAGGTAAAAACTCAGGTTCGACAGGGCGTAACGCAGCCCCTCACCGTAGCGCCGCCGCAGGACGCGGGAACGGTTCATCGAGCCGCGCAGCAGCGTTGCCACCGCCCATGCGATCACCGCGACGAGTATCGCGCGCAGGATTGACATGCTGGTGATGTGCGACTCGCCGACCGCGAACAGAGGGCGCCTCAGCACGTCCGTCACGGCGGACCAGTGGTGGGAGCGGAGCCCGAAGATCGAGATCTGCGCGAGCACGACAAGCAGCCACAGGCCGCCGCGCAGCCACCGCCGCATCGGCTCGGCAGTGGTGCGGCGGCGGATCACGGCGTCAATGATGAACGCGGCGGCCAGCAGCGGTATCTCAAGGTAGAGGATGCGCGACAGGTATTCGCCG
>JAAYJW010000487.1 GCA_012522765.1 candidate division WS1 bacterium
GAGGCTGAGCGGCTCTTCGACGAGGCCGAGGCGGCGGTAGCGGATGACGCGGAACTGCTGCGGCGCGTGCAGGTCACGCGGCTGCCGATCCGCTACGTCTGGGCGATGCGCTGGGAGGAGTTCAGGGCGCAGGCGAGGATCGCGGGCGTTGACTGGCCGGGGCCCGCGGATTGTGCAGAGAACGCGTCAACTTTCATGGCGATTGCCGAGGCGAACCAGGTCACGAAGATCTCCGAAGGCAACACGCTGGACGTCTTCTCCAGCCGCACCGTTGATCTCGGCCGAACGGAGTCCCCTCCCCCGCCGGGCACGGAGCAACTGCCGCCCGACGCGTGGATGGACCTGCAGGACTACGGCTTCCGCCTCGCGCATGAGGGCGAGTGGGCGAAGCTCGAGCATGATGATCTCGCGTCAGATGGCGTGGCAGCGCGAATGCCCGGCAGCCATCACGAGTGGGCCGTGCAGCGAGATACCGGTGTGGGAGGTCTCGACCCCGAGGCGACTTACAGCGTCTACGCTGCGGTGCGGGTGGAGGCCGAGGCACAGGATGGCGTCGCCTTCACGGCGGGCGTCTATGATGTCGCCAACCGCACAGGCGTCGGCGGCACGGAGGTGCGCATCGAGCAGATCGAGGGCGAGGGCTATCTGACCTACCGGATCACGACCGGGCAGCTTCACGACCGCATGTACATCTGGGTCGCGCCTCCGCAGCGCCCGGGCGAAGTGCAGGCGGTCTGGGTGGACCGAATCTGGCTGGTGAAGGAGCAATAGGCGGGCGGGGGCGGTGCCACTCAGGCTCCTGTGCGCGAGTCGGAGAGCCGTTGTCTTCAGCCGTTGTCGTTGTGGCCCTCGCGCCCCCGCGAGGGGCGGCGCGTAGCGCCGCTGTCGTAGCCGTAGTCGTAGTCGTTCATGTGGCACGGGTGCCCTCACCCGTGCGCCGTTACGGCTGCCCCTCCCCCGTCAGCTAACGGATACGGCAACGGCAACGTCTGGCCCCTTCCCCTCGGTCCCCCTCCCCCTCCCCCTGCACCTCACTCCGCTTCGCTTCGCGAGGTGGGGCGGGAGAGGGGGAGGAACGGCTGACGCCCACGGCAAACCGCGAGCCTCACTCCCCCACCTTCACCCACTCGATCCCCTGCTTCATGTAGGTCCCGCCGCCGTCCGCAGATGCGGTGTGATGGCCGCCGCGGGCAGTCCAGTGCCGCACCGGCGTGCCCTTCACGAACCACCACTGATCCCACGGCTCACCGTTGCGGTTGTAGCCACATTCGGTGATGAAGCCATCTGCGTCGAAGTCCTCCCACGTCTGCAGGCTCGCCTCGGTATGATACTCGCGCCGCGCCAGTCGCCCGTCCTCGTACAAGAGCCTTCGCACTGCGAAGTCATCGTGGTCGAGGTCGTGCCTGCGCACAAGCTCGCCGCGCTCATACCACTCGCGGTGAATCACGCCGTCGTAGCGATGCACGATCTCCCGGACTGCCTCGGGCGCGGCATGCGCCGCCCGCTCGTCAACAGGCGCATCGGCGACCAGCCAGCGGTCCTGCGTCCACGCGAAGTCCTCCGGCGCATCGGCCAGCAGATGCAGTGTCGTCGCGGCGTCTGTCCTGAGCGCATTTGAGGCCGGGCTCTCCAGCCCCGAATGCTCGACCGCGACGGCGGTATACTCGCCCGGCTCAAGCTGCAGGTTCGCCCCCGGCGCAAGCAGCTCATCGCCGAGCGCCTCGCCGTCGCGCAGGATGCGGTAGCCGCGCGTCTCGAAGTGAAGCTCTCCGGGGATCAGTTCGACGCGATCCCCCTGCCGCCGCAGCCACGGCCGATCCGGATCCCGCACGATGGCGACATAGACGTCCGTCCGGCGCTGCCAGATAAGCGGACTGTCAGGCTCGGCCCAGTCGTCGCGCGTGAAGCGCACCGGGACGCTCATCCCCTCCCGCTGCTTTTCCGGGATCAGCCGCGCATCGAATGACGTGACGGTGGTGCCGGGCCGCAGATCGCTCGGATAGTCGGTCAGCGCCTTCAGCCGCTCCGCCGGCATCGTGCGCAGGTTGTTCGGGCCGGTGCCGTACATGCCGCGCCTGAGGCCCTCGAAGGTCGTCTCGGTCTTGCGCTCATAGCCGATGACCTCCGTGCGGATGCTCAGCCGCCCCTGTTCGGGGAAGCCCTCGGTTGAGCGGACATGCAGCCCGGGGCCGGTCTCTTCGGAGGCAATCGCCGCGATGTGCGTCAGCGGCCCGTCGCGCAGGTCGTAGGTGCTCACGAAGCAGATCTTAGTGCCGTCCGGGCTGCCCTTGCCATCGCAGTCGTAGTTGGCGCTGTCGCCGGAATACTGAAAGTACTCCGAGTCATGGATGTACGAAAGCGCCTCCGGAACGACCGTCCAGCCGCCGCCGGAGCGCAGGTCCGCGAAGTTGATCGGGCCGGTAGCGCCGGTGCCGATGAGGTAGCGATCGGTCCTCGCGCCGCGGCAGATGTCGCTGGCCATGATCGCGGAGAGATAGTGATGATTGCTCGGGAAGGGCTCATCCCAGCGCCGGCCCTTCATCGGCTGGTTGCCGAAGAGGTACCACTCGCCGCCACCGGACCACGACTGGTGGCACTGCTGCAGCGTCGGGCTGATGACGCCCATGTTCGAGCCGTCGGTGTCGAAGACCACGCGCGTGGGCTTGAAGGCCTCGAAGTAGTTGCTGATGCGGGTGAAGACGCGCGGGTGGGAGGGGTTGCCATCAAGCTGGCCGCCAAGCTCCAGCGGGATCGGCTCGCCGCCGTTGATCGGCACCGCTGCGCCCGCCATGCCTGTGCCGTCATCGAGCGTCACTCGGCTGGCGTAGATGAACTCATCCTGCCAGTCGGTGCTGCCGAGGTAGCTTGAGTGGCCCTGCAACTGCGTCAGGCTGTCGGCGTCGAGGTCCCACCGCATGATATTCCACGTGCCGCCCTCCTCGGGCATCTGCACGAAGAAGAGCCAGTTGTGACGATGGGCCCAGCGCGGAGTGTTGGCGCGGTCGAAGGTGCGTATGACCTCCCCGGTGGCGACATCAATGACGCGGACGCGGACCCCGCCATCCTGCCACATGTCGAACTGGCGATGGCGCACCGTGCAGACGTAGCGCCCGTCGGGGCTCCAGCAGTTGCGGATGTGATAGTTCGCCCAGTCGCGCCACGAGGAATCGTTGGTCAGCCGCCACATCCGCGTCTGCGTCTCCTGCGGCAGGACGAACTCCTCGCGCTCGGCGAAGCAGGCCACGAGCGTTAGCGCGATCAGTATGAGCGTCAGCAGCGCGCGCATCATCTCACTCATCCTCCCCCGCCGGGATCAGCGCGAGGTAGTCCAGCGCAAGGCCGTCGCCGAGGTTCGCCATTCGCAGCGTGTGCTCTCCCGCGCAGAGCGTGGCCCTGCCGAGCAGTTGCGTGCGCCACTCGGCGGGAGTGTTGCCGAAGCCGCC
>JAAYJW010000488.1 GCA_012522765.1 candidate division WS1 bacterium
CGGCTGAAGAAGAAGCGTGAGTGAAGCCCGAAGCCGTAGCCGTTGTGGCCCCGGCGCCCTCGCCGGGGACGCCCGCAGGGCGTCAGGGCCGTTGCCGTTGCTGTTGAACGACATCGGCGCTTCGCGCCGACCCTCGCGGGGGCGCGAGGGCCACAACGACAACAACTGTGGGACGCCCGCAGGGCGTCGAAGCCGTTGACGTTGCTGTTGAACGACATCGGCGCTGCGCGCCGACCCTCGCGGGGGCGCGAGGGCCACAACGACAACAACTGTGGGACGCCCGCAGGGCGTCAGAGCCGTAGCCGTTGGTTGTTGAACGACATCGGCGCTTCACGCAAGCCGTCGTAGCCGTTGTGGCCCCGGCGCCCACGCCGGGGGACGCCCGCAGTGCGTCAGAGTCGTTAGCGTAGGACGGCATCGGCGCTTCGCGCGGACCCTCGCGGGGGCGCGAGGGCCACAACAAAAACAACTGTGGGCCGCCCGCAGGTCGTCAGAGTCCTTAGCGCTAAACGACGACGATTCGTATCGCAGTAAATCAGACCCGGAGGACCCATCCATGGACGCAGCAACTTTCATCGATCGCATCCGCGGGAATGACTTCTTCGAGCAGCAGATGTCGCACATAGAACTCATCCCCGCTCGCGAAGCGCGTTACGCAGACCTGCAGGATGGCCTTCACCCTTCCGTCGAAGCCGCCCTGAACGCGCAGGGCATCGAGCGCCTCTACACCCACCAGGCGCAGGCGATCGAGCACGTCCGGGCGGGAGAGAATGTCGTCATCGTCACCGGCACCGCCTCCGGGAAGACGCTCTGCTACAACATCCCCGTCATCGAAGCGATGCTCGATGAGCCGATGTCCACCGCACTCTACATCTACCCCACGAAGGCCCTCGCACAGGATCAGCTTCGCGGCCTCGGCCGGCTTGAGACCGTGGAGATGTCCGAGTGGTTCATGGCCGGCACCTACGATGGCGACACCCCCGGCAACCTCCGGCGGCGCCTGCGCGATGGCGGCAACATCATCCTGAGTAACCCCGACATGCTCCACCAGGCGATCCTCCCGCACCACGCGCGCTGGAACCGCTTCTTCACGCACCTGCGCTACGTGGTGATTGACGAGGTCCACGCCTACCGGGGCGTCTTCGGTTCGCACCTCGCGAACGTCATGCGACGCCTGCACCGGGTCTGTCGACACTACGGCGCCGCGCCGCAATTCATCTGCTGCTCGGCGACTATCGGCAACCCGCGCGAGCACGCCGAACGCGTCACCGGCGAGCAGATGGCGCTGGTGGATGACGATGGCTCGCCCCGCGGACCACGCCGCTTCGTGCTCTGGAACCCGCGACCCCTGACCACCGCCGCGCGCGGCTCGGCGGAGAACTGGCGGGTGGGGGGCGACAGGCGCAGCGCGCTCAGCGAGGCCACCGACCTGATGACCGCACTCGTGCAGGAGGGTGTGCAGACGATCGCCTTCGTTCGCACCCGCCTCGCCTCGGAGCTTCTCTTCAAGGCTGTGCGCGATCGTCTGAGGCCGATCTCGCGGCGGCTGTCGCAGTCGGTGCACGCCTACCGTGGCGGCTATCTGCCCGACGAGCGGCGAGAGATCGAGCGCCGCCTCGTGGAGCGCGAGATACTCGGCGTGGCCTCCACCAACGCGCTGGAGCTTGGCATTGACATCGGCTCGCTCGACGCCTGCATCCTGGTCGGCTATCCCGGCACTGTCGCCAGCACCTGGCAGATGTCGGGCCGCGCGGGGCGTGGGGAGGAGGAGGCGCTGGTCTTCCTCGTCGGGCAGAACACGCCGATGGACCAGTACCTCATGGCGCACAGCGACTATCTCTTCGATCAGAGCCCCGAGCAGGCGGTCATTGACCCCGACAACCCGCACATCACCATCGGCCACCTGCGCTGCGCAACGTACGAACTGCCGCTGCTCGATGATGAGGTGGAACTCTTCGGCCCCTACTCGGACGTAGTGCTCGAGCTGCTGGAGGAGGAGGGCCTGGTGCGGCACATTGCGGGTAGCCAGGGTGCGGCCTGGTACTGGGCCAGCACAGAGTACCCGGCGGCGGGTGTCAACCTGCGCAACATCGCCGGGCCGGTCTACACGATCCAGGATGAACGCGAGGGAGAGCGTGTGATTGGGACGCTCGATGAGGTAGCGGCGTTCAGCCAGCTTCACAGCCACGCGGTCTACCTCCACGGCGCGGAGACCTACTTCGTGGAGGAGCTTGATGTCGAGCAGAAGATCGCGCATGTTGATCGTCGCGATCTGGACTACTACACCCAGTCGGTGCAGTCCTCGCGCATACGCATAGATGAGACGGAGGATGAGCGAGGGTGGCTGGGTGGGTCACTGGGCTTCGGTGATGTGACGGTGACGACGGAGATCCCGATGTTCAAGAAGATCAAGTTCGCCAGCCGCGATTCGCTGGGCTGGGAGAAGCTTGAGCTTCCGCCGCAGGAGCTCGAGACGGTCGCGATGTGGTTCGCGCCGCGCGAGGACGTGGTGGAGGACCTGATGCGACAGGGGATGATCGTGGGCGAGGCGCTGATCGGCATCGCGAACGTCTTCGTCGAGGTGGCGCCGCTCTATGTGATGGCGGACGTGCAGGACATCGGCACCGTCGTCGACTCGTCGAACCTGGGGCAAGATGCGCTCTTTGTGCATGACCGCTACCCCGGCGGGATGGGCTTTGCGGCGCGCTGCATGGAGCGCTTCGACGAGATCATGCGCACGGTGGCGCGGGTGATCTCCGAGTGCGCCTGCGAGGATGGCTGCCCGTCCTGCGTGGGCTCTGCGATGCCTCCCTTTGCCGCCTCCGATCTCGACAGCGCGGTCCGCGGGCGCATACCGAACAAGGCTGCGGC
>JAAYJW010000489.1 GCA_012522765.1 candidate division WS1 bacterium
CGCGGATAGGCCCCCAGCAGGAGGTTGTCCGCCACCGACAGGCTGCCGAAGACCTCGCGGCCCTCGGGGACGTGCGCGATCCCCGCGCGCACCAGCCGGGCGGGCGCTCGATTGGTCACGGTCTCGCAACCAAAGCTGACCTGCCCGCGATCTGCACGCAGCAGGCCCGAGATCACCTCAAGCGTGGTGCTCTTGCCCGCGCCATTGGCTCCGATGAGCGTCACGATCTCCCCCGCACCCACATGCAGGGAGATTCCGCGCAGTGCCTGAACGCGCCCGTAGGAGGCATCAACGCTCGTGAGACGCAGCATCAGTCATCGGCCTCCTCACCAAGATACGCCGCCAGCACGCGCTCATCGGTGCGTATCTCCTTCGGCAGCCCCTCCGCGAGACGGCGACCACCGTCAAGCACCAGGATCTCATCGGAGATGGACATCACCAGCGACATGTCATGCTCCACGAGCAGGACCGTGATGCCCCTGCTGCGGATCTCCTGGATCAGCTCCGCGATGGCGTCGGTCTCGCGCATGTTCAGGCCGGCGGCGGGTTCATCCATCAGCAGCAGCTTCGGCTCGGCGGCCAGTGCGCGGGCGACTTCCACCAGTCGGCGCTGCCCTATCGGCAGTTCGGCGGCGGGGCGCCCGGCAAGGTCCGCCAGCCCCGCGCGTTCGAGGGCCGCCATCGCAACCTCGCGATACTCGCGCTCCTCCGCGCTTGCGCCGAAGATGCGCAGGGCGGCGGTGAGCATGTTGGAGCGGCCGCTCAGATGGTGCCCGACCATCACGTTCTCAAGCACCGTCATCTGATCGAACAGCAGACTCGTCTGGAAGGTCCGCGAGATCCCAAGGCAGGCGACGCGGTGGGGGGGCAGGCCGATCAGCTCGTGGCCGCCAAATGTAGCAGAGCCCGCATCCGGATGCAGCACGCCGGTGAGGAGGTTGAAGATGGTCGTCTTCCCCGCTCCGTTGGGCCCTATCAGCGCCTTGATCTGCCGCTCCTGCACGTCGAAGGCGACATCGCTGACGGCCTGCAGGCCACCGAAGCTCTTCGACAGTCCGCTCAACGTCAGCAGTGGCCTGCTCATTGCTGCTCACCTTGCGATGAGCGGCTGAAGCGATCCAGCAGCCAGTTCCACAGCGCCGCCAGCCCACGCGCCAGGCCGCCGGGCATGACGATCATCAGGATCATCAGCAGCAGGCCGTAGACCACAATGTCGTAGTTTGTGTAGGGGCGAAGCGTTTCGTTAATGAAGGTGATCGTGACCGCGCCCACCACCGGCCCCCACAGCGTCCCCTGGCCCCCGAGGACGACCATCACCAGCAGGGCGATGGAGGTGTGAAAGTCGAACGGGGTCGGCGACAGAAAGCGCATTGATGAGTGGGCGTAGAGTGTTCCGGCGATCGAGGCGTAGGCGGCGCTGACCACAAAAGCGCGGACTTTGAAGCCCGCGGTGTCAACGCCGAGAGTCTGTGCGGCGAGTTCGCTGTCATGCAGCGCTCGAAGCGCCCTGCCAGGCCGCGACTGCACGAGGTTCGCGAAGATGATCGTGAGCAACATGACAAAGGCCCAGACGAAGTAGTAGTAGTGCGTGTCCATGTTCGACTTGAACTCGAAGCCGAAGAGGGTCATTGACGGTATCTGCAGCAGCCCGGCCGAGCCGCCGGTGAGGCTCGTCCACTGGCGGATCACCACCGCTACGATGATCCCGACGCCGAGGGTCGCCATCGCGAGATAGTGCCCCTTCAGGCGCAGCGCGGGCTTCCCCACCAGCCATGCGACGAAGCAGGTCAGCACCAGCGCCGCGAGCATCGCTGCCCAGGGATTCCAGCCGTAGCGGGCGGTGAGAATGCCCGAGGTGTAGGCGCCGAGACCGTAGAAGGCAGCGTGTCCCAGCGATACCTGTCCGGCATAGCCCATCAGCAGATTCAGGCCGGTGGCGAGGATCAGGTTGAGGCCGATGAAGACGAGGATGTGCAGGTAGTAGCGGTAGTCATTGGGCCTCATCGCCTGCAGCACAAGCGGGAGGACCGCTACGATGATGAGGAAGACTCCAAGCTGCACCTTCTGCATGCGCCGGCGATGCGCCATCGCCTCGGCTTCATTCGCCGGCTCGCGCGGTGCCTGCCGTTCCTCGACCGCCGCCATCTAGTCCTCGCCCCCTTCGCGACCCAGGATGCCGCTCGGGCGGACCAGCAGGACGATGATCAGGATGATGAAGGCGATTGCGTCCTTGTACTGCGAACTGATCAGCCCGGCACCAAGTGCCTCAAGTACGCCCAACACCAGCCCGCCGACGATCGCGCCGAGGCTGTTGCCCATCCCGCCGATGATCGCGGCGACGAAGCCCTTGAGGCCGAGCATGGTGCCGATGTTGTACTGCGCCATCGTGATCGGCGCGAGGACGATCCCGGCGACCGCGCCAATGGCCGCGGCGAGGCCGAATGACCACGACACCATGCGCGACAACTCGATGCCGCACAACTGCGCGGCGTGGGCATTGATCGCGCAAGCGCGCATCGCCTTGCCGACCACAGTGTACTCGAAGATCAGCCACATGGCGACCGCGCTGACGAGCGTCGCGCCCAGCACCCAGAGGGACTGCGGCGTGATTGCGGCGCCAAGCATCACGATCGGCGCCTCGCCACTGAATGCCTGCACAGGCCGCTCATCGGGCCCCCAGATGATGCTCGCGGTGCCGCGGATGAAGATGGAGGCGCCGATGGTGATGATGATGAGGACGACGTGAGGTGCGTAGCGCGCGGGCCTGATGGCGGCGCGATCGAGCACGAGCCCCACTACTGTCGTGATGGCAATCGCGATGAGTGCAGCAAGCCACAGCGGCAGGTCCCACGCCGCCATGCTGGCGGCGGCAATCATACCACCGAGCATGACGAACTCGCCCTGCGCGAAGTTGATCACGCCGGTGGCGTTGTAGATCAACGAGAAGCCGAGGGCGATGAGGGCGTAGGTGCCGCCTGTGGTGAGACCGGATAGGAAGAACTGCCAGACCTGGTCGGCCGTCATCTGCGTCTGCACTCCGTCTCCGCGGGGAAAGCAAGGGGCCGCGCCCCATCTGAGGCTCGGCCCGCACCCGCGACCGGGTAAACCAGCGGAGGCCTATTCCCCATCTCCGCCGCAGTACCCTGTCTGTCTCCACCAATTTTGTTCAGCGGCGGATGCGTGAGTTCGAACCCGCGCATCCGCCGCTATCTTCGCACAACAAAGAGGCTACTGGATCAGCGTCCAGTCACCGTTCTCGATCCTGACCATCACGAAGGCTTCGGGGCTGAGGCCGTAGTGGCTCTCGGCGGAGAAGTTGAATGTCCCGCCGATGCCCACGAAGTCGGTGGTGTTCTCCAGACCCTCGCGAATCTGCGCCGGCTCGGCACCGTTCTCCCTGATGGCGTTCACCACGAGCATCACGGCATCCCAGGCGTGTCCACCGAAGGTGTCCGCCTCCTTGCCGTAGCGCTCCTCAAACTGCTGGGCGTAGGTGACCAGCAGTTCCTTCTGAGGATCATCATCGGGAAGCTGTTCGGCCACCAGGAGCTTGCCTGCGGGAAGAATAACGCCCTCAGCCTGATCGCCTGCGGCCTCGATGAAGCGCTTGTTCGCCACGCCGTGGCTCTGAATCAGAGGCATCGTCAGGCCAAGCTGGTTCATCTGCTTGGCGATCAGCGCCGGAGCGGGACCGATACCCCAGCAGATCACAGCACCCGCGTCGGTGCCCTTGATCTTGGTGAGCTGGGCGGTCATATCGGTGTCCTTGTCGGTGAACTCCTCGTTAGCCACGATCTCGAGTCCGGCCTGCCCGGCCTGCACCTGATGCTGCTCGAGGCCGGCGATGCCGTAGCCGTCACTGGAGGTCATCAGCGCGATCTTGTTGATACCCTCCGCGTTGAGGTAGCCGTAGATGCGCGCCACCGCGTCGGCGTCATTCTGCGGGGTGACGAATACCCATTCCTTGACCGGATCGGTGATCTTGCTTGCTGCCGCGCATGCTACGAGCGGGATCTCCGCCTGCTGGATCGTCTCGATGATCCCAAGGGTGGTCCCGGAGCGGCTGGGGCCGATGATCGCCACGACGTTCTCGCGGTCGATCAGCTCGCGGGTTACCGCCAGGCCCTCGGTCTCGTCGCCCTTGGTGTCGCGGATCAGGATCTCGATCGGGCGGCCGTCAATGCCGCCTTCGGCATTGATCTGGTCCTGCAGCATCCTCGCGGTCTCACCCTCGGGCTCGCCCAGCGACGAAGCCGGTCCGGTGAGTGCGAAGATGGCCCCGATCTTGATCGGCTCGCCCTGCGGCTGCAAGCCGTCGGGTGTCATGTCCGGCGGCAGGGTATCATCCGGCTGCTGCTGGGGTGGACAGCCGGTAATACCTGCGGCGATGGCTACCACGGTGAACAGCATCAGCACCTGCCAGATTGCCCTCTTCTTTGCGCGCATCACGACGCCTCCCTTGGAACCTTTAGTGGCTTCCGGCGCGTATAAGCGGCAAGTTTACCAGCGTGGTTGGGCATTGTCAAACCCATCTGGCATTAACAAAATGCGGCATTATTCCCCAGTGATTGCCGATGTAGGGCGCCGCGTCACCTGTGGCGCCCCACGCTCGGATTGCGGTTTGCGCTACTCGATCAGCTTCCATTCGCCGTTCTCGATGGTGACCATGGCGAATGAATCCGGTGAGAGACCGTAGTGGTTGTCTGCACCATAGGTGAAGATGCCGCCCATGCCGACGAAGCCCTCCGTGCCTTCGATGGCGTCGCGGATTGCGGTCCTGTCGGCGTCAACGCCGGCGCGCTCAATGGCGTTCACGACGATGTGCAGCGCGTCCCAGGCATGTCCGCCGTAGTGATCCGGCTCGCGCTCGTATTCAGCGACGAACATCTCGTGGTAGCGCTGCAGCTCCGCAAGCTGCGGCTCGTCCTCCGGAAGCTGGTCGAGGACGATCAGCTTCGCCGCGGGCATGATGACACCGTCGGCATGCTCGCCTGCGGCCTCGATGAAGCGCGCATTCGCCACGCCGCTGCTCTGGAAGAGGGGGATTTGCATGTTGAGCGTCCCCATGCCGCGGGCCACGAGGGCCGGGGCCTTGCCGATACCCCAGCACACGACCGCCTGAGCGTCGGTGCCGGCGATTCTCGTGAGCTGGGTGGTCATGTCGGTGTCGGTATCGGCGTACTCCTCGGTGGCAACGATTTCGATGCTGTGCGCAGAAGCCTGCTCCTGAAGCTGCTTGAGGCCCTCGATGCCGTAGCCGCTGCTTTCGGTCAGCAGCGCGACGCGGCTGATCCCCTCTTCGCCCATGTAGGTGTAGATGCGCTGAACTGCGTCGGCATCGCCGGGGGCGACCTGGAAGACCCACTTCTTCACCGGATCGGTGATGGCGCGAGCGGCCGCGCAGGAGATGAGCGCGACCTCCGCCTGCTCCACATAGTCAACTACAGCGAGGGTCGTCCCGCTGCGGCTCGGTCCGATGATGGCCAGCACGTTCTCCTTCTCGACAAGCTCTCTCGCGGCGGTAAGCGCGTCGGTCTCAAGGCCCTTGGTGTCACGTACGATCACCTGGACCTCTCGCCCATCGAGGCCGCCGTTCTCGTTGATGTACTTCTCGAGCATGACGGCGGTGTCCCGTTCGGGCTCGCCGAGTGATGATCCAGGCCCCGTGACGGCAAAAAGCGCGCCAATCTTGATCGGCTCGCCGTCGGTGACGGGCTCGACGGCCGCCGGCGCGGGGTCGGCAGTCTCTTCCTGCTGTGGGCAGCCGCCCAGAGCCATCAAGCCGATCGTCATAATGGCCACGGCAGTGACAAGGTACATCGCCCTGTTCAATCTGAACATGTCCCGTTATGCCTCCCTGATTTGCGGCCTGTGTGGCCGCTGCTGTCTACTCCGGTAGCCCGCGGACCATCGAGACGACCTTTGCGGGCAGGCCGAAGATCTCGATGAAGCCGCGCGAGCTTGACTGATCGAAGACATCGGCGTCGCCGTAGGTTGCCAGCGAGAAGTCGTAGAGCGACTGGTCGGACTTGCGCGCGACCGCCTCCGCGCGCCCCTTGTAGAGCTTCACGGTCACCTCACCACTGACCGGCTTCTGCGTTTCGCTCATGAAGGCATCCAGCGCCACGCGAAGCGGGGTGAACCAGAGGCCGTAGTAGATCATCTCCGACCACTTCAGCTCAAGGTGCTGCTTGAAGTGCGCGGTCTCACGATCGAGCACCAGGCTCTCGAGGTCGCGGTGCGCTTCGAGGATGATCGTCGCCGCGGGGCACTCGTAGAGTTCGCGCGACTTGATCCCCACGAGACGGTTCTCCATCATATTCACGCGGCCGACCCCGTGCTCGCCGCCAATGGAGTTGAGGGCGCCGACAAGCTCCACGCCGCCCATGGCCTCGCCATCAAGCGATACGGGGAGGCCGCTCTCGAAGCCGATGGTCACGTAGCGCGGCTCGTCCGGGGCTTCCATCGGGCTAACCGTCCACTCCCAGGCGTCCTCAGGCGCCTCAAGTGAGGGGTCCTCGATGGAGCCGCACTCGATCGAGCGCCCCCACATGTTCGTGTCGGTGGAGTAGGGGCTCTTCCGGCCAACCGGAACGGGGATGTTGTGCTCGTTGGCGTAGTCAATCTCTTCCTCGCGGGTCATGTTCCACTCGCGAGCGGGAGCGATTACCCGCATCTGCGGGGCGAGTGCGGCATAGGTGACCTCAAAGCGTACCTGATCGTTGCCCTTGCCGGTGCAACCGTGCGCCAGCAGGCTCGCGCCACGCTCTCGGGCGATCCGCACCTGCTCCTGCGCCAGCAGCGGCCGCGCCAGAGCGGTGAAGGCGACGTACTTTCGCTCGTAGGTCAGGTTCGCGGCGATAGCACGTGTGATGTACTCGTCGAAGAACTCCTGCTTCGCGTCAACCACGATTGACTCAATCGCGCCGACCTTCTCGCCCTTGGCGCGGATGCCCTCATAGTCGCGCTCCTCGCCGACGTCAATCGCCACGGCGATCACGTCCACGTTGTAGGTATCCGCAATCCAGCGAATAGCCACGGAGGTATCGAGACCTCCGGAGTAGGCCAGTACGCACTTCTCCGCCATCTTCGTCACTTCCCTTATTTGATCCAAGGCCGCTTCGCGACCGGGCTGTTGTGCAGGATGGGCCATTTCTCCACACGGGGGGCTTCACCTGCGCGGACTGACGTAAGCTATGGTAGTCTCTGGAGCCGCTGTGGTCAAGGCGACTGACTTCCGGCGTTAACCCTGTCGCATCGTGCAAGTTACCCCTGCACAATAGGAGGAATTTTCAAGAACACATCGCATTATCCGATGCCCCACCTTCTAAGGCGGGGGGAAGATGGTCATCCAGCCACCAACTGCTTCAGGGAGGTTCTCTGCAATGGCTCCAAGGATTCTGCGGCCAGGGCTGATACTGGCAGGCGTAGTGATGACTCTGGCGGTGCTGGCGATGCTCGGTGGTTGCGATGGAAGCGATGACTTAGACAGCATGTTGTACCATGTGACTGATCTCGGCACCCTCGGCGGCGACTACAGTGGAGCCATGGCGATCAATGACCTCGGGCACGTGGTAGGCGGATCGGCGCTCGCCGGCGGAGACACAGACCACGCATTTCTCTACACCGACGGACATATGCGGGACATTGGGACGCTCCCAGGGGCCGGCAACAGCATGGCGCATGATATCAACAACAACGGTGTGATCTGCGGCGCAGCGGATGTCGGCGAGGTCAACCAGCGGGCCTTCCGCTACTTCAACGGCCAGATGCAGGACATCGGCACAGTAGCTCCGTGGATCACTGCGGATGCTGAGGGCGTCAACGATGCGGGGCAGATCGTGGGCAACTCAGGCGGCGCAGCCTTCCTGTGGGAGAACGGGCAGATGCGTACCCTGCCGACCCCCGGCGGCCCAGGCATCGCCAACGCGATCAACCGGCATGGCATGGTTGCGGGTTCCTTCGAGGACAATGTCACCTCCCACACCCACGCGTTCCGTGGCTCGCTCACCGCGGCGATAGACCTCGGCACACTGGGCGCGACCTACAGCACGGCTAACGACATTAACGACGACGGCGACTGCGTGGGCTTCTACGGCGATCTCATCGAAACACGCGCGTTTATCTACCGCGACGGAACCATGCAGGTTCTCGGAACATTGGGCGGATCGCAAGGCGACGCCTGGGCGATCAACAATCGCGGCGTCGTGGTCGGCAGCAGCAGGACGGCAACCCGCGACCGCCACGCCTTTGTGTGGAACGGCACGATGCACGACCTGAATGATCTGCTCGATGCTGCCTCGCAGGGCTGGACACTCACCCACGCGACCGACATCAATGAGGGCAACGTGATCGTCGGCGACGGCTTCAACCCTGACGGGCAGTGGCGCGCCTTCATCGCCCGGCCGATCTAACCCTCTGACTTGCCCGGCACGGCGGATCGGCTCCACCCCGGGGCCGATCCGCCTCTTTCCCACCGGCCTCGAAGGGAGCATCTCGGCATGAACATCATCGTGATCTGCCTCGACACCTTCCGCGCGGACATCATCGGCAAGGGTGGCGCGCTGGCGCAGATACGCACTCCCGCGATGGATCAGCTTGCCGCGCAGTCTGCGAACTTCGACCGCGCTTTCGGCGAGAGTCAGCCTACGCTGCAGGCGAGGCGGTCGCTGATGACGGGGATGCGCTGCTTCCCCTGGCGCTTCAACGTCGACCGGCGCGGGCACTGGCACCATGCCGCGGGCTGGCACAAGATCCCGCCCGAGCATGACACGCTCGCGGAGATCCTCGTGCGGCGCGGCTACTACACCGGCCTCGTCACCGACACGCACCACATGTTCAAGCCGACGATGAACTACACGCGGGGCTTCTGCTCGTGGGACTTCGTGCGCGGACAGGTGGATGACCACTGGCGCGGCGGAACGCGCGAGATGGTCGAGCCGCTGATGAAGCGCGTCTGCCGCGAACCGATCGACTGGCAGCGCCATCTCGTCCTGCTGCAGTACATGCTCAACAACCGCGACCGCCAGTCCGAGGACGACTACCTCCCGGCACGCGTCTTCTCCTCCGCCAGTCGCTGGCTGGAGGACAACCACGCCAACGCGCCGTTCCTCCTGTGGGTGGATGGCTTCGACCCGCACGAGCCGTGGGACCCGCCGAAGCAGTACGCCGACATGTACATGCCCGACTACGAAGGCATTGACTTCATCTGGGCGCATCACGGGCCGGAGGCGAGCGAGGAGGAGATTGCGCGCGTCAAAGCGCTCTACTGCGGCGAGGTCAGCTTCGTGGACGCCTGCATCGGCCGCCTCCTCGAGAAGGTGGACGCGCTCAAACTCTGGGATGACACACTGCTGGTGCTTACCAGCGACCACGGGACGCAGATACTCGACCACGGGAGCTTCGGCAAGGGCCCGCGCAACCTGCGCCGGTACAACACGCAGATCGCCATGCACCTGCGCCACCCGGACGGTCCGCGCGGCGAGCACTTCGGCGGCTTCGTGCAGGCGCACGACCTGCCGCCGACGCTGCTGGGCCAGTGCGGCGTGCCGATCGAGATGGACGGCCGCGACTTCTGGCCGCTGGTGACCGGCGAGGCGGACGCGATCCGCGACCACGTGGTCATCGCCTGGGCGGACTGGGCTGAGGGCCGCGCGCGGGGCTACTGCTCCGTGCGCGACGATCGATGGAACTACCAGGTCGGCACGGGCTTCGTGGACGAGGAGCCGAAGCTGTATGACCTTGTCGCCGATCCACATGAGGACGCGAACGTGTATGACGCGCACCCGGAGGTGGTGGCTCTGCAGCGCTCGCGCATCGAAGCGGTGATGCGCCAGCCGCTGCCGGGCCATCATGAGGAGGTCTGCACACGCGATGTGAAGGCCCCTGCGCACACCGCGAGGGCGATCCAGTTCGGCTTCAGGCAGCCGGGCGAGGAGTAGGCAGCCTCACAGACCTGCTGCACCCTCTGTGAAAGCGCGATACTCCACCCGCCGGCGGTCCACGTCCACGACGCAGTGGATTAGCCCCGAGCCATCCTGCACCGCGTCGGGGTAGGCGATGGCGCGCCCGGCCATCAGTTCGACGCCCTCCGACCAGGTGCGGCCGTCATCATCCGAGAGCGACGCGGTCATCGTCTCGCGACCGGTTTC
>JAAYJW010000490.1 GCA_012522765.1 candidate division WS1 bacterium
AGCAGCGCCGGAATGCTCCGGACGCCGTACTTGCTGGCCAGATCCGGGCTGTCATCCACGTTGATCTTGCCGACCTTCGCCTTACCGGCGTAGTCACCGGCGAGTTTGTCGATCGTCGGGCCCATCATCTGGCACGGACCGCACCATGGCGCCCAGAAGTCAACCAGTGCGGGCTGATCCGACTCCAGAATCTCGGTTGTGAAGCTGGCCTGATCAAGATGTAGCGCTTCGGCCATCTGCGTCATCTCCCTATCCTTGCGATTTTGTGTTTGACCTTCGGAACGTCGAACGAGGCTGAAAACTCCCCACGCGGCCACCCCCAGCATCAACCCCGCCAGGTCCGCGACGAAATCCATTGCGTCAGGAGTCCTGCCTGGTATCCACCCCTGATGTAACTCATCAAGAGCACCAAAGATACCGCCGGCAAGGATCGTCCAGATCGCGCCGGTGGGCAATCGCATCCCCCGGCCATCGGCGAGGCTGCGCATCAGCAGCAGGCCCAGCATCCCGTAAGCGATCAGGTGCGATACCTTGTCAAAGCCCTCAATGCCGGTCCTTGGCAGCCGCGGCAGAGACGTACCGACCAGGATGATGCAGGCCCATACGGCCGGAGGGAGCCAGTAGTGCCACGAGCTGCGGCTTACCGCCATCGGCCGATCCCGTACGCCGCCATCCCTCCGGCGACTCCGCCAATAAGACTGAGCGCGATATCCTTTGCGGACGGTTCGCAACGGGTCATCACCCGCCGGTGCGTCTCGCTGCTTGTCAACATGAAGCCGCATAGCCCCCCCGTTGCCGCAGCCGCGGGCAAGTCGGCCACAGTTGACCGCCGCAGGCCCCGGAACAGCATGTAGCCCAGAAGTGCTGACCCGCCGACGTTGCCGATCAGTCCCGGCCGCTGCCCACACACCCTTTCGGGTGCCGCCACCGACGTTCCTGCAAAGATTCCCAGCAGGCGGTGGATCACCGGCGGCCAGATCGAAAGCCTCTCAGTGCGCCTGTGCCTCATCGTGAACCATCTCCAGGAACTCACTCTCCGTCAGGACCTCCAGCCCCAGTTCACGCGCCTTCTCCAGCTTCGAGCCTGCACCCGGCCCGGCCACCACGTAGTCGGTGCTGCCGCTCACAGAAGACGTTGCACGGCCGCCAAGGTTCTTCACCATCTCCTCAGCTTCAGACCTCGTCATCTGCTCCAGAGTTCCCGTGAACACGAACGCCTTCCCGGCGAAGAGGGTTCCTGCAGCTTCCGCTCTCTCTTCGCGCCGCGTGCTGATGCCAAGCGCCTCAAGCCGCTCAGGCAGATCGAGGTTCTCCGGCCGGGAGAAGTAGCCGACGATGCTTTCGGCTATCTTCGGGCCGATGTCCGGGACCTGCTCAAGCTCCTCCTGCGAGGCATCGGCGATCTCGCGCAGCGACGCGAAGTGCTCGGTCAACCGAGCCGCCGCAGTCCTGCCAACATGCAGTATGCCCAGTGCGAAAAGCAGGCGCTCGAGGCCCCGCTGTCTGCTCGCTTCGATGGCATCAATGAGGTTCTGCGCCGATTTCTCCGCCATGCGATCCAGCGCCGCCACCTGCTCAACCGGCAGCTTGTACAGATCCTCCGGTCGCTTGACGAGGCATCTGTCAAGAAGCTGCATCGCGACTACATCGCCCAGGCCGTCAATATCCATCGCCTGCCGCCCGCCCCAGTGCGTGAGCAGCGACAATCGCCGCGCGGGGCAGTTGAGATTCGGGCAGCGGATCGCAATCTCGCCCTCGATCCGCTCCAGCGCGGTGCCGCAAACCGGGCAGTCTGAGGGCATGGCGAACTGCTTCTCATCGCCCGTGCGCTTCTCCGGCAGCGGGCGCAGCACCTCAGGTATGACGTCACCAGCTTTGCGGATGACCACATGATCGCCGATGCGGATGTCCTTGCGTCGGACTTCATCCTCGTTGTGCAGGATCGCCCGGCTGACCGTCGAGCCATCTACGAACACGGGCTCCATGATCGCCACGGGTGTAAGCTGTCCGGTGCGCGCGACCGTGACCTCAATATCGCGGACCACCGTCTCGACCTCAACCGCCGGGAACTTGTACGCGGTCGCCCATCGCGGGCCATGCGAGGTCGAGCCGGCCTGCTGCTGCAGGGCCACGTTGTCCACCTTCACGACCACGCCGTCAACCGCGTAATCAAGCTCACCGCGGCGGAAGGTCCAGTCGTGGCAGTAATCGCGCGCCTCTTCGATGGAGGCCACTGCCGCGACGTGGGGGTTGATGCGGCAGCCGAGACTGCGCAGAAGCTCAAGCTCCTCGGTGTGCGTCTCGAAGCTCGCGCCCTGCAACTGGCCGGTGCCGTAGCAGAAGATGTCCAGCCGCCGCGAGGCGGTGATGTTCGGATCAAGCTGGCGCACCGAGCCCGCGGCGCAGTTGCGGGGGTTGGCGAAGAGAGGTTCATCGGCGGCGGCGCGCTCGGAGTTTATCCTCTCGAACTCCGGCACCGGCAGATAGACCTCACCCCGCGCCTCTATGACGGCGGGAGCATCTCCCTGCAGGCGCAGCGGAATGCTGCGCACGGTGCGGAGGTTCGCAGTTATGTCCTCACCGCGCCGCCCATCCCCGCGCGTGGCGCCCTGCACCAGCGTCCCGTTCTCGTAGCGCAGGCTCACCGCGAGGCCGTCTATCTTCAGCTCGCAGACATAGGGCAGAGGCTCGCTCTCGTCGAGGCTGAGGAAGCGCTTGAGGCGGCGGTCGAACTCGATCAGCTCGTCCTCATCGAAGGACTTGTCGAGCGAGAGCATGGGGACCTGATGCTCGACTACGGCGAAAGCTTCGCTGGGGGCCGCGCCTACGCGCTGGGTGGGAGAGTCCGGGCGGCGCCACTCGGGGAACTGCTCCTCGAGCCGCCCAAGCTCCACGAGCATCGCGTCATACTGCTCGTCCGAGATCTCCGGGGCGTCGAGGACGTAGTAGAGGTAATTGTGATAGTTCAACTCGGCGCTTAGCTCTTCAATCCGCTCGCGCGCCTCTTCACGTTCCATTGATGCACCCAACCCCCGCGTTGTTGGCTAAGTTGTGCTGCCTGGCTTACTCCCCCAGCGCCGAGGAGCCCTGGGGCAGCGTAACGGTGCGCTCGTCTGTGGCGATGCAGCGACCGGAGGAGTCGTAGGCCCGCGCCGCCAGTTCGACCACACGCTCGGGATATGCCGATGCATCAAGCGAGTACTGGTAGGGCGCCTGGTTCGTCAGCACCAGCACCCGCCCGTCTATCTCAAAGCTCAGGTACGCGAAATCATCGGTCGTGTCCACCTCAGCCCAAAGCAGCGTGCGGCCATCTCGCGCGCTGTCGGCCACAGGATCGCCGAGCGTGACACAGGTCCGCTCCGGCTCCACCGTCTCAGGAGCGGCAGGCTCAGGCTCCGCGGCCGCCATCTGCATCGGCGGCAGGTCGCTCTCAAGGTGATGGTACGCAAGCTGATTGGCGATCACGAGCGTCCCGAGGATATGATAGACGGAGCGGTTCTTCAGCGTCCGGCCTCCACCGTTCTTCGCCTCGAAGAGATACGACGGCACTTTGTGATGCAGGCCGAAGTGCCGGTGACAGAGGCGCATGTCCGCGCCGGGGCTGTCGTAGTAGCAGTTCAGCGGAATGCCGTAGCGCTTCATCCAGGTGCTGACCTGGGCGCTGGTGCGGCCGCAGCTATCGCCGAGGAAGGCAGGCAGCGCGCTTGAGGTTGCGATCGTCTCGAGGAAGTTCTCCTGGTAGGATGCCTTGGAGGAACTCGCGGGAAGCTCGTGCAGGTCTATCACCACGTCCGGCCGCCACTGCTTGAAGGCCGCCTCGATCGCCCGCGTCTCCGGCTGGCTCATCGCCACCCAGTCGCGGTTGAGATCCACGCCCGCGGCGTTGCGGCGTGAGGAGCGGCTGGCGCCATCGGGGTTCGCCATCGGCACCACCAGCAGCGCCACGCGCCGCAGCAGCGCTTCCTCGGCAGGGCCCGTGGAGGCCGCGAAGTGCTTTATCAGCGCCAGCGCCGCCTCAGTGCCGGAGGCCTCGTTGCCGTGCTGACGCCCGATGATGAGCATCTTGCGCAGCAGCATCGGATTGTACTCAGGATCGCACACCACGGCCATCGAGATATGCCGTCCCTCGCGCGTGGTGCCGATGCTGCTGCAGGTGACGCGGTCATAGCCGACGTGCAGTTCCTGCATTGCCGCCATCATCTGCGCGTAGCTGTGAACCTGCCCCACATGCGAGGCTATTTCCGCAACAAGGTCGGCATGCGCGACCGGTGCTGCCAGCGCGCATGCCATGATGATCGTTATGATTGCGATCCGCTTCATCATCACGCTCTTACTGTCACGCCCTCCGCCGTCACCCGCAAA
>JAAYJW010000491.1 GCA_012522765.1 candidate division WS1 bacterium
CGTGCAGGTGACGAAGCAGGGCGCGGCGCCGGTGACCTGCGAAGTCGCGAGCCTGCCGGCCCCCGATGGCTTCACGCCGAGCCGCGTCACGCTGCCGCTTGAGGGCCTGCAGTTGGCGGCGGGCGACATCGCGACCGTGGTGTTGGACGAGCAGGAGACGCTGGTTGAGATCACGCGCGACAACAACCGGGTGACGATGAGGGCTCAGCTTCTTGGCGAGGGCCCGCCATTGCTGATGCACCCGGTGGCGGACTGAGGCGGGACTGGTCAAGTGCTCCGTGGCGGGGTATAATCGCTGAGACAGTAACCGAGGGGGTTCAGGCGTTGAGCGATGAAGCAACAATGAAGATCACGGTTGAAGAGCGAACACCACACGGCCTACGCGACTGCACCTGCAATGCAGATCGCGAGCGGCGTATTGCCGCTTTCCTGTTGGAACGGCTGCGCGGCGTTGAGGGAATAGTGCGCATCTACTCCCATCGCGCAGGCGGGCGCATCGACTTCACCGTGGAAGTCGATGATCTCTGGGGCGAGGCGAGTTCGCAGGCATCAGAAGCGTTTTACGACCTCTACGGGAGCGGACTTGGTACTGGAGTGGACACGCACGTGTTTCCCGATCTGCCCGATAGCGAACCGGCACAGGAAAACACCATCTGGCTAACGGCAAGTTAATCCGCGGGGGGGACGGAACTGAACCATATTGAGCAGGCGAGACGCAACTACTGCGTGTACGAGTTGCTCCGCGAAGAAGGCTACATCGACTGGGCCACCACTGCTTTGTTCTACGCCAGTATGCACGTCGTCGAGGCATGGCTGATTAAAGCCGTCGGGACTCGGTCGGGCAGTCATGGTGTAAGGGCTCAGCGAATGCACCGTCTGGGAATGCCTCGCGCTATCTTCGATGCATACGACAGCCTGCGCAAGGCATCCGAACTGGCTCGCTATCGAGATTGGTCGAGCGTTCTCGATGCCGATTGCCTCTCCGCTCTCCACGAAGGCCCCTACCGCCTCATCTGCGAGCACCTCGAAGCGCCCGAGACGATCACTCCTCAGTAGCGCCTCACCCCAGCGTCGCCAGCGCGGCCAGGAAATCCTTCTGATCGAAGACGTAGCCGAACGCGAGCGCCACGCGCCACAGTGCGATCTGCTTGCATAGCTCCTGGCGCGCCGTCTCGCGGTTCTCCACCGCCGTGGTCGCCTGCCGGATCGTCGAGCACATGACGCCGCGCCTGCTCATCTCCGCCATGCCGCCCGGTGACAGCAGCAGGCACCAGTTGATCGCGAAGCCCACGTAGATGAGGTGGTTCACGCCCGCCTCTTTGCACAGCGCGAGCAACTGATGAGCGTTCGCGGCGATCCCCTCACCCTCCAGCGGCCGCGCCTCTTCCGGGAAGTCCACGCGCTCAAAGCCGCGCCGCACGTCCTCATGCGTGTGCGCCATCGCGTCCTGCTTGAACTGCCGGAGGCGCTGCAGCACCGGGTCGCTCTCCACCTGCTCGGGCGGCGCAGGAGGCGGCCCCGCAAGCTCCACCGTGCGCTGATAGCCCGGCAGGTGCGTGTAGTAGTCGCCACCGCCGACCACGTGGAAGAGCGGCAGCGGCGAGTTGCGCACCGCGGTGAGCAGCGGGGGGAAGTACTCGCGCAGGATCGCGTTCGCGCGCCGGAAATACTCGACGCGCTTCCACCATCCCGGGAACTCCTCTTGTGTCCCACAGTCCCACGCGTGCATCACCACCAGCGCGGTGCGGTCGGGGTTGATCTCAAGCTCAGCGCTCTGCCAGCCGCCGAAGCCCTCCCCCGGCACCTCAAGCGAGTAATCGGCATCGAACTGCTCGTAGTACTGCGCGCGGATGGGGATTGATCGTTCGGGCATGACAGGCTCCTCGCAAGCCGGGGTAAGCACGCGTGGAGGATAGCAGCTTCGGCGGGGCGAACGCAATCATCCCTCGCAGGCCGCCGTGCCTCGCGCGTCGAATCAAACGGACAGACGCACCTGTCATGCACGCACTCGGAGGTCATAGATGAGACTTCTCAGCATCGCGCTCTCTCTGCTGCTGATCTGCGCGGCAGCGTATGCGCAGCAGGCACCCGTCGTGACCATCACGACCGACCCGGTTCCCGCCGCGGTCAACATGCTCACCAACCCCGGCTTCGAGCAGGGCGCCGGTGAGGATGGTGCGCCCGTCGGCTGGCAGATCAATACCGCCGCGCCCGAGGACTTCACCTTCGAGCCCATCGGGAACGCCCGCACCGGTGAGGTCGCCTGGCGCGTCAACACCGACAGCCCCGGCATGTCCGGCTACATCCAACAGAATGTCCCTGTAGCGGATGATACGGAGTATCGCGCATGGACGTGGCTGCGGCTGCAGGGCGGGCGCTACATGATGCTCCTGCGCGGGCTCGTGCAGCCGCCCGATGGCGCCGCCTACCGCTTCGATCAGCGCACAGAGATCATCTCCACCCGCAACCACTGGCTGGCGCCGCTCTACCTCAGCCCCGAGCATCTGCAGGGCCCACCGCCGGACGAGTGGATATTGATGCCGCTCACGATTACCGCTCCCGCTGGACTCGGAACCGTGCAGGTCTGGCTCGGCTCATACTTCACCGCCTCGGAGATGCACTTTGATGATACCTACTTCGGCCCCGCACGCTGCACGGTCACGCTGGGCATCGAAAGCGAATCGCCGATACGAGACGTGATCCTGCGCGATATGACCAGCGGCCGGCCGATCTTCCGAGATGACGCGCCCGGCGGAGTAACGACCTATCAGACAACCGTGCCGGAGGCGCCAATCGCGGACGCCTACTACGTTGTGCTTCAGACGGCTGCGGGCGAACATGCGGAGCTTGTGCTGGCGAATCAGTAGCGTTCAGACGCAACCCCAACGTGCGCAGGAGTGAATAGCGCAATGAAAGTTGTCAGGATAGTTGGCATTGCGGCAGCACTCGCGGCTGTCATGATATCACCCGCGGCGGCGCTCGAACTTAGCTGCGGCACGCTTCAGATCACCATCGATGACGCCACCGGGCGCATCAGCAACGCGCGGATTGCAGGCTTCGAGACGGACCTCGGCCTGTCCGCCGGCCTCCGCCTGACCGAAGGCATTGAAGCGCGCGAGATTGCGCTGGGGCAGGCGACTGTCACCGATGCGCGCCCCGCTCTCCTGCGCTTCGCCCCTGAGGGCGAACAGCTTGAGGTGCAGGCGGCAATCACCTGCAACGATGGCTGGTTCGCGTGGGATGTGGCGCTGCGCAACACCGGCGACACGCAGCGGTTGCTGGCGCTGTCGCTGCCGATCGAGGTGCCGGGAGATGGCCCGATCGCCGTCTACGATGGCTTCCTGCCGACAGAGGCGCTGACAGAGGCGTTCGATGGTCCGATGTATCGCACGCCGATCCCGCTCGCGGCGGCATGGAGCGATGCAGGAGGCGCAGCCACAGGAATCAATGCGCGGGAGTATCTCTCCTTCATCGCCACCAGCGGCGAGCCGTTGCCGGAGGGGGGCGCACGTGTCGCGACCCGGACGCAGCTCGTGCTCGACCCGGGGCAGGAGCTATCCGTGGAGCTTTTCCTCTGCGGCATGACCGGCCGCTGGGGACGCGGTGAGGCACTTCACTGGTGGTATGCCAGCGCGCCTGAGCTTTTCCGACCGACGCCGGGGATCGACCCGCGCATCCTCGACGCCAGCGGGCAGTACCTCGCGTGGAACCGCAATCCGCTCGCCAGCCGCGACTTTGAGGTGCGCGAGTATGCCCGGCGAACTCACGCGGGCTGGGACTGGTGCATCAACCCCTTCAAGCGCGCCGGGGACATCGTGGTCCGCGAGGAGTGGTATGACTACACGCCCGCACATCCGGACCTCGTGGCCGAGGAGGATCAGGTTAGCTGGGAGGAGTATCGCTCGCGGCGCTTGGAGATGTTCGCTGATGGCGAGCGCCTCGGAGTGGCGATGCTGCTCTACACGCCCTCGCAGATCTGGCTGGAGGAACAACTTGCCCGCGAGCAGTTCGCCGATTCGCTGGTTGATGACCCGTCGCAGCAGACCCGCTACCCGCGCGGCTACGTGAAAGCGCATGACAGCACGGTGCGCGTCTTCCCGTACAACACAAGCTGGGGCGAGCAGTCGCGGCGCGACCTTGCCGAAGTGGCGCAGCAGCTTGGCCTCTACGGCTTCAGCTTCGACACCGCCACCGGGCCGGCAAAGTACCGCGGGCCTGGCATGGACGGCCTCCCCGAGCGCGGCTGGGATGAGGATGGCGCGTTTGTGCGCGAGGGCGTGGCAATCCGGCGGCTGATGGATTACATTCACACGCTCCGCCACGAGGACGGCAAGACGCTCGGCGTGGTGCCCAACATCCGAAGCTCCGCCGACTACAACTCCTGCATCGGCTCGGACGCGGCGCTCTTTGAGGGCGAGCCGTGGAAGGACCTGCGCGGGCGGGAGTGGGCGCTGCGCGATGCAATCGGCACCAAGCCCGCCTGCTGGTGGGAATCCTACGCGCTCGACAGCTTTGTTGACTACCGCAACATGACACGCGATCAGATCGCCGCCGCCTACCAGGGCATGGCGGATTTCACCGCCATCGAGAGCCTGCGGATGGGCTTCTGGCCCACCACCTCCTACTCCCGCGGCTTCCAGTCGATGACCGAGCGCTATCTGCCGCGCATCGAGGCCTGCATCGACGCAGGATGGCAACCCGTGACTGCCGCCGAGAGCGATGACTTCACGTGGATCACGCGCTACGGCAGCGGCGCTCACACACACTTTGCGATCGGTAACGAGGTAGCCGAGGCCGCTTCAGGCGCCATCAGCATCGCCAACTC
>JAAYJW010000492.1 GCA_012522765.1 candidate division WS1 bacterium
GCGCATCGAACAACGGCACAGCGTTATGACACCGGCCCGAGTATAAGTAATTGGTCGCGCGAGTGCAAGGGGTTTTGACGAGTCCTGTGCATCAGGAGCCGACTGCAAGTGCCGCAGCGGGAGGTTGCGGAGCCTTATCTGCCGAATTGATCCACTCTCGCAGTGCGATCTTCCGGCCCTCACGTACAGCTTAAGGAGTTGCATAGATGCCGCACGAGAGCAAGCCGGAGCAGGAGGAGCAGCAGCCGCGCCCGGTGCTGAGTGTCGTCATACCCTCATGTAACGGTGAACCCCACTTGCCGGCGTGCCTCGACTCCCTCGCCCGTCAGAGCTTCCGCGACTTTGAGGTCATCGTGGTTGAGAACGGCTCCGAGGATCGTACGGTGGAGATCGTCACCAAAAAGTATCCGTGGGTGCAACTGATCAGCCTCGGCCGAAAGCAGGGCTTCAGCCGCCCGGTCAACATCGGCTGGCGTAAGGCTGAGGGCGACCTGATCTTCCTCCTCAATGACGATACCGTCTGTGCGGATGATTGCCTGGAGCAGTTGGTCAACGCCGCCACAGGGGCGCCGAACGTGGACTTCTTCGCCGCGCTGATGGTCTTCTTCGATGACCCCTCCGTCATCAACTCCGCCGGGCATCGGCTGCAGACGGAGGCGACCGTAACCGAAGGTGGTATCGGCCAGCCGGTAGGGGGCTTCTACGATCAGGAGCGCGAGGTATTCGGGGCCTGTGCGGGCGCTGCACTCTATCGCCGCGAACTGCTGGAGAGGCTGGATGGGCTTGACGAGGACTTCTGGATCATCAATGAGGACGTGGACTTCGACTTCCGCGCGCAGCTTCACGGCGCGACCTGCCGCTTCGTCCCGCAGGTGCTGGTGCAGCATCGTCTCTCTCAGTTTATGGGCACCGGCAGCCCGCGCATGATCCACGCCTACATCAAGAACTTCGCCGCATACCTGCTCAAGGACATCCCGCCGGCGTTCTGGGCGCGGCACCGCAGGCAGATACTCACGCACCAGTGGCGGGCAACTTCGGCGCTCGTGCGCGAGAAGAGGCTGGGGGCACTGGCACGCGCGCGCTGGGATCTGCTCTGGCTCGCGCCACGGATGCTGCGCAAGCGTCGGGCGCAGATGGCACAACTGATCGAACGTGGCGAGCGCATTGTGCAGTGGACCGAACAGGATCGCGATCCGGGCACCGAGGGCGTGCCCGACAGCGGCCGCTCAGGCGCTCAGCGTCTCTGGCACAACCTGCTGCCCGGCGCGATATCGCTCGCGCTCATGACGCCCTTGCTGTTCTGGCTTGGCATCATGTCCCTTCAGGACAGGCTGCTGGCGCCGGGCTTCAGATGAGCCGCTTCGTCCACGTCACCGGCGCGTCGGGGCTGTCTATCTCCAGCTCCTGCAGGTAGTTCATGGGCCGGATGCCCACCTCGCGCACCCATGCCACCATCTCGCGCAGGCCCTCATCAAGCGGAGTGGTGGGTTCATCGCCGAAGAGCTTGCGCGCCCGGTCATGTGCGCACCACGCCAGCTTGACCTCCTGGGGCCGATCCGGCACAAACTCTCGCGCTATCGGCATGTCCAGCGCGTCCTCCAGTGCATCCACAAGCTCGTTGATCGAGTAGTCCTCGGTCGCGCCCACGTTGATGATCTGCCCATCGGTCTCCGCCATCAGCCCCGACCGCGCAATCTGAGGCGCAACGTCGGAGATGTAGCTGAAGCTGCGCCGCTGTTCGCCATCGCCGTAGATGTAGATCGGCTCGCCCTTGAGAGCGCGGGTGATGAAGATCGCGACCACGTTGCGGTAGGGGTCGCTCAGGCACTGGCGCGGGCCGTAGACGTTGTGCGGGCGCAGCATCGTGTAGCGCAGGCCATGCACCGCCGCCAGTATCTCGGTCGCATGCTCGGAGGAGGCCTTGGCGAGGCCGTAGATATCCACCGGGGCGCGAGGCATGTCCTCAGTGAACGGCGGGGTCTGCGCGCCGTAGACGCTCAGGCTGGAGACGAAGACCATCTTCTCCACGCCCGCGCGCAGCGAGGAGGTCAGCACGTACATGTAGCCGACGAGGTTGCGCTCGGTGGCGGAGATGGGAGTGAACTGGCTGCGCCCCTCAGTGGCATCGGCGGCGAGGTGGTAGACCACCTGGGGCCGGACATCCTGTATCCAGCGCTCGACGCCATCGCGGTCGCGCACGTCAAGCTCCTCGAAGTGGCAGCCGTCGGGCACGTTCTCAATGAAGCCGCCGGAGAGATCGTCGGAGGCGAAGACTTCGAGCCCCTCCGCGAGTAGCCAATCTACTACGTGGGAACCGATGAAGCCCGCTGCGCCGGTGACGGCTACGCGCTTGATATCTTCGGACATGGGTGGTCCTCCTCAGCGAACGATCAATCTCTTGGCAAGTCGTCGTACCGGCTCCGGGACGTGCAGGCGACGAGACGCCCGCGAGAGCCTATCGAAAAGATGATAGCGGCGTGCACCGCGACTTTCGTCCACCATCTTCTCTATGAACTCATAGTCGATGCCGCGGATCTTGGGCTCCGTCGGATAACGGGTGTAGCCTGCATGGTCCGTGATCAGCGACAGGTCGTGCTCGAGGCAGTAGTCAAAGAGGTCGCTGCCCGGATGAGGTGTGTAGTAGGCAGGCGAACAGAAATCGGGGCGTATCTCGCGGATCATCGCAACTGTCTCCCGCACCTCATCCTGTGTCTCCGTTGGAATGCCGACCATGTAGTTGGCGAAGATGCGGATGCCAAGGCTGCGGCAGATTCTTGCCGCCTCGAGGTTCTGCTCAACGGTGGTGCCCTTGCGAAGGAACCGCAACACTCGATCCGAGCCACTCTCAAAGCCGATCATGAGCGTGTCAAGCCCGGCTCTTCTCATCTTCGCGATCATGTCGCGGTTCTTGCAGATCAGATCCGCACGGCTCTGGCAGACGAATGGCGCGTCAAAACCAGCCGCGATGTAGGCATCGCAGAACTGGCCCACCCATTCAGGGTCCTCCGTCAGGCAGTCATCATGGATCATCAGGCTGCGGAAACCGATCTCCTGTCGCAGCTGCTCCAGTTCGCGCATGACATGTGCGACGCTGCGCCGGCGCACCCTGCGACCGAAGATGCGCCGCTCCGCAGGTTGGCAGAAGGCACAGTTGTAGCGACAGCCACGTCCGGTAATGATCGTGACAAACGGTTGGGGAAAGTAAAGTGACACGTCAGGGACCTCCACCGAAGGAAACAGATCCCTTGCTGGAAACGGCAGGGCATCAAGGTCGGGAGCCTCGCCCTGTACCACCCGTTCGAGCCGCTCGCCTCGCTCAATCTGCTCCAGAAGCGCAGGAAAGGTCACTTCACCCTCGCCCTTAAAGATCACATCGACCTCCGGGTGCGGCTCCAACTCCTCTGCGGCTATCGAGGGATGTGGTCCCCCTACCACCACCACAGTCTCCGGCCGCTCCTCTTTCGCGATCCGAGCGACCTCCAACGCTGTATCGAACTCGCAACTCATCATGGTGATGCCTACGACATCCGGAGCGTCCTCACGGAGCCGGTCCCGCACCTCATCCCAGCCGCTGCACGCGCGCATATCTGTCAGCGTAACCTGATGGCCGGCCTGCCGGGCCGTTGCGGCCACCATCGCCAGCCCATGATGTATCAGACTTGGCTCACCGGGTCTGCCCGATGCGCCGAAACCGTAGAAGCTGATGCCCGGATGTACAAGATGTATGCGCAAGGACATGGCTAATCATCCTCGTTCGGTGATTCCAGAATCGTCTCCCGCCGCGGAAACGGCGGTGGGGTTGGTGGTAGCGGCTGCAGGCAGTGCCGCACGAAGCCCCTGCGATGAAAGCCAAGCCGCCATGCCGCCTCCTCGCGCGCCTCGCCGCTGCTGAGCATCCACCGCGCCACGGAACGCGCGATGCGCGATGCGTACA
>JAAYJW010000493.1 GCA_012522765.1 candidate division WS1 bacterium
CGGGCTGGATGCCTTCCTCGACATCCCGGATGTAGTCACCGAAGAGGTCATCCTCGAGCAGCTTGCCATCCACGGCCGCCGCGGGGGCACTGAGGGCCCGTGCCTGAAGTACTGCCGCCCGCCGCACTTGCGCGGGCGGTATCTGCACCGCGAGATCCCGGCCGACACTCCGCCAGATCGCGCCCTCACCGAGCGGGTATGCAAGCTGGCCGGTGAGCGTGGCATGGCCGTGGTGGGCTGCGTGCCGGTGTCCAAGTGGGCTGAGGGCGAGCCGGGCGATCCGCGTGAACAGCTTCCCGGGTGCAACTCGGTGATTGTCTTCGGCATGGACTGGCCGGAGGATTCGGAGGTATCCGGCTGCGGCCCGCTCGGGGAGGCATGCGAGGCCACGCGCTGGGGCACGGGGCTGCAGCTTGATCACCTCGAGCTTGATATGACTCGCGAACTGGAGCGCTGCGACTACTACTCCGTCTGCTGCACGACCATACAGGCGCAGGACGCCGCCGAGAAGGCCGGTTTGCTCAAGCGCGCTAATGGCGAACTCTTCAGCGAGCGGTACGGTCATCGGCTGGCATGGAAGGTAGTGCTGACGCAGGCGCCACTTGCAGCGAGCGGGCGCGATCTGGTGCTGGACGGCGCGCAGACCGCGCCTACGGTCGAGGAGCTTGAGGCGATCGTCAGCGAGGATGGCGCCGACCTGATCGGCGTTGCATCGGCGGATGATCTCGCTGAGGTCGCCGGCCAACTGCGCCAGTTCATTGATGAAGATGCGCTGAAAATCAACGTCCTCACCAAGGGCCCGATCCACGGCGCCCCGGAGGCGGAGATCGCCAACCGTGAGGGAGCGCGCGTCTTCAGCCCCGATGACTGGGTCGAGGGCGCGAAGTCGGTGATCGTGCTCGGCATGGCTATCCCGGCGAAGACGCTCGATCGCGCAGGCGAGTCGCCCGCCGACGCCATCGGCCCGTGGTCCTTCGCGAACTACCAGGTGACGCGCGACATCTGCATAGATGCGGTCAACATCGCGCGCGAGCTTGAGCATCGCGGCTACCGGGCAGCGGTGACCTTCGACGTGACGGGCGTAGGCGGGAAAACCGAAAACCCGCGCTTCGACACCCCGGACATCTTCTCCGGGCGCTTTGAGGCGGCGGCGGCGGGTCTCGCCACGATCGGCCGCGGCGGCTTCAGCATCACTCCCGAGCACGGCGTGCGAGTGCGCTGGGTCTGTGTCGTCACCGACGCGGAGATCGAGCCGACGGAGGCGGAAATGGCTTTCGAGCCGTGTGAGGGCTGCGCGGCCCCGTGCATCCCGGCCTGTCCGGTCTGTGCGCTTTCGGAGGGCGACGAGGAATGCGCGGGCGATAGCTGCTGGGCAGCACGCGACCTGCTGCGCTGCGACTGGGCGAAGCGGTATGCGCTGGTGGGCGACGAGGGCATCAAGTGGATGGGCTCGACCACCGACGTCCCGCCGCCCGATGGCGAGATCACCGCGGAGGCAATCGCTGAGGCGGTAGAGAAGCGCGATCCCGTTCAGCGCCACCTCGACTGCATCCTCGAGCCCTGCCTGAAGGCGTGTCACGTGGTGCTGCGGGAGCGGGGGATCGAGTAGGCCCCGAGGGCGGCCTCTCTCCCTTCGGGGCGAAGCGCGCGTGATGTTGGCGCTGGCTACCGACAGCCTGCGGACTGTCATGTGCGACGGGCGCCCTCGCCCGTCGGCCGTTTCGCCGGCCGCATCGTGAGATACGACGAGCGAGGGCGCCCGTCGCACATGATCGGTGAAACAGGCGCGGGTCCGTCAGCGACCGCCCGTCCAACGGAATGGCGACTCCGCGCGCAAGGGCGTCGGGAGGCCCCTATGCCCATCAACCTGAGCGTCCCCGGCCGCATCTGTCTGTTCGGGGACAAGATAGATATCGCGCACAAGCCGGTCATCGCCGCGGCGGTGGATATCTTCATGCATATCTCCGCCTCCGCGATGGATGACCCGGATGCCGCCGTGTACAGCCGCGATCTCAACGTGACGGAGCGCTTCACCATCGGTGAACAGCCCGAAACGTGCGGCGCGCTCAAGTATGTGCAGGCGGCGGCATGGCTGCTGCGCGAGAGGCTCCCGGCGGGCTTCTGCATGGAGGTGCAAAGCGACATCCCCATCGGCGCGGGCCTCAGCACCTCCGCCGCGCTCACCGTCGGCGCGATCATGGCCCTCGATGAGCTCTTCGGCCTCGGCATGCGCCGCGACGAGATCGCCGAGACCGCCTACATTGCCGAGCACGATGTCTGCGGCGTCTCATGCGGGCGGATGGATCAGTACGCGATCGCCTTCGGCGGCGTCACATTCATCAGCACCGGCGAACCGGCATCTGCCGAGGTGCTTGACATTGATGAGCTTCCGGTGGTAGTGGGGGACACATCCGAGCCCGGCAGGCGGATGAGATTCTCGCCAGCGTGCGCCGGAGACTTGAGAATGATGACCCCGTGGTACTTGACGCGTTCGACAAGTTGCATCAATATACGCTGGATGGGCGGGAGGCGCTGGTGGGGAGAGACGCCGCCCGCGTTGGCGAACTGATGACTCTGAGCCAGGTGCAGGAGAACCGCATCGGGGCATCCACCCCGAAGATCGAGCGACTTTGCGCCGCTGCGATCGAAGCGGGCGCTTTCGGCGCCAAGCAGATGGGCGCCGGTGGCGGCGGGAGCATCGTCGCATACTGCCCTGGCCGACAGAACGAAGTCGCAGCGGCGATCCGAGCCGCTGGCGGCGCACCGTATATGTGCGACGTGTTCAGGTGGTAGCAGCAACAGCTTTGCGGGTGACGGCGGAGGGCGTGACAGTAAGAGCGTGATGATGAAGCGGATCGCAATCATAACGATCATCATGGCATGCGCGCTGGCAGCACCGGTCGCGCATGCCGACCTTGTTGCGGAAATAG
>JAAYJW010000077.1 GCA_012522765.1 candidate division WS1 bacterium
GGGGGGAGGAACGGCGCCCGCCGGGGCCTTCGCCCACGCGGCGGCCGATGGATGTGAGGAACTCGCTCAGGCTATCCGCACATGCCTGGGCGGTTTCTTTGTAACCCGCCTTGCCGGGGTAGATGCGGTACATCTCCCGGTAGCGCGGCGGCGTCAAGTTCGGCATGATGACGTTCGCACCACGCTGCAGCCCCAGCATCCGCCCATGTTCGCGGTCAACCGTGGCCAGCGCGGTGGTCGCCGGCAAGTTCGCATCAGGCCGCACGATACGCGTCAGCGCGACCACCTTGTATCCCATCGTCTCGTCGGCGGCGACCTGCTCCTGCGGAGCGAGCGCCGGGGTGTCGATAGCGCCGCAGCCAAGCGGTGCGTCCGGGTTCGGGATGTAGGGCCCCACGCCGATCATGTCGAGGTCCATCGCGCGGAAGAGGTCAATGTCCCTTGCGAGGATCGTGTAGCTCTGCCCGGGGATGCCGATCATCACGCCCCCACCCGCCTCGTAGCCTAGTTCCTGCAGCCAGCGCAGGCGCTCGATGCGGTTCGGCTCGCCGGGGCTGAGGGCGGGGTGGATCAGCGCGTAGAGCGCCGGGTCGGAGGTCTCGAAGCGCAGCAGGTAGCGATCGGCGCCCGCTTCGCGCCAGGCCTCAAGGTCCCCCCGCGGGCGCTCGCCGAGGCTCAGCGTCACCGCCAGCGGCGTCTCGCGCTTGATGGCCCGGATCAGATCCGCCACCCACTCGCGCGTGAGGCCGTAGTCCTCACCCGCCTGCATCACGACCGTGCCCCAGCCAAGCTCATGCGCCTGCCGGGCGGCTGTCAGCGCCTCTTCGCTCTTCAGCCGATAGCGCGGAAGCGTCGCGTTCTCAGCGCGCAAACCGCAGTAGGTGCAGGAGCGCACGCAGTGGTTGGATAGCTCCAGCAGCCCACGCAGGTGTACCTCATCGCCGACGTAGCGGGCGCGCGTCTCATCGGCAGTGCGCCAGAGTTCCTCCAGCCGCGCCGGATCGTCCTCGCGCAGCCACGCCTCGATCTCGGCGACGGTCATCGCGCTACCCAGCATCGCGGGCCTCCGCCATCTTACCCCGCCACGCATCAAGCGCCGCCGGGAAGGGCTCCAGCGCGCGTTCTGCGATCCCCAGCACATGCGCGATCAGCACGCCGTAGTTCGTCACTGGCACGCCCGCCTCGCGGCAGCGGAGCAGTCGCGTGAGCATCTCGCGCCGGTTGTGCATGCAGGCGCCGCAGTGGATGACGAGGCTGTAGTCGGCGAGGTCCTCGGGGAAGTCGTGACCCTGCACGGTGCTGAACTGAAGCTCGCCGCCGACATGCTCGTTGAGCCAGCGCGGAATCTTCACGCGCCCGATGTCGTCCTCGATCGGGTGGTGCGAGCATGCCTCGGCCACCAGCACCCGATCGCCCGGCCGGAGGCTCTCCACCGCCGCGGCGCCTTCAGCCTGCGTCACGATGTCGCCCTTAAGTCGCGCGAAGAGGATGGAGAAGCTGGTCATCGCGACCTCGGGCGGAGTATCCGCAGCCACCTGCGCGAAGGCTTGGGAATCGGTGATGACAAGCTCCGGCGGCTCCTTCAGCCGCGTCAGCGCATCGCGAAGCTCAGTGTCCTTGACGACCATGCAGAGCGCGTCGCCATCAAGCAGGTCGCGTATCGTCTGCACCTGCGGGAGGATCAGGCGGCCCTTCGGCGCCTCCTTGTCGATCGGCACCACCAGCACCGCAACTCCGCCCGGACCGACGAGATCGGCGGCGATGGCCGGGGTCTCGAGCATCTCCGAGGGGGCGGCCTCAAGCAGCGCGCGGCGGAAGTCGAGAATCCCCTCGCGCTCTGAGGCGACGGTGCGGATGTGCGTGATGCCGCGCTCGTCGAGCATGGCGAGGAGTTCTGCGGGCGGCTCGTGCAGGTCGGCCTTGTTGAAGACGACGATGAGCGGGACCTCACGCGTGGTGAACTCGTCGAGGATCCCCTCCTCGAAGCGGCCCCAGCCTCCGTCGGTGATGAGCACCGCGAGGTCGGTGCGGTCAAAGGCGCTGCGGGTCTTCTGCACGCGCAGATCGCCGACGGTGCCGGCGTCGTCGATGCCGGCGGTGTCGATGAAGAGCACCGGCCCGAGCGGCAGCAGCTCCATCGGCTTCTCCACCGGGTCGGTGGTGGTGCCGGCCTGGTCGGAGACGATGGAGACGCTCTGACGCGTGATGGCGTTCAGCAGGCTGGACTTGCCCACATTACGCCTGCCGAAGAGCCCGATGTGAAGGCGAAACCCTTTGGGTGTTCTCATGATTGCTCCCGCTTCAGCCGTAACGGCGGCCTCCCCCGCCCAATGCCGCTTCCCAACTGACGGCTTACAGCAGCCTTACCTCATTCATGTGCCATCCCGCCCCTGGGCGGGACCCGTGGGCCGTTCTGACAAGAGCTACGTAGGGCACGACGCACGGGTGAGGGCACCAGTGCCACATGAACGACAACGGCTGCGACAGACGACAGCGTCGCTTCGCGCCGCCCCCTGCGAGGGCGCAGGGGCCACAACGGCTACGACTGACGGCGTCTCCCCCGCCCGATGCCGCTTCGCTAAGAGCCGTTGTCGTTTGCCGTCGGAGAGGTCGGCCCCCGTGACAACCTGTGCCGTTGTCGTACCCGTCAGGCGTCTCGCGCTTAGACTCGCTGTATGCGCTGGGGGGGCGGGGTGGAACCTCCCGCTTCGCGGGACCGGCGCTTCGCGCCAGCGGCCCCTCCGGACGGCAACGGCAGCGTCGCTTCGCGCCGCCCCCTGCGAGGGCGCAGGGGCCACAACGGCTACGGCAACCTCCTCGGCCCGTGCTTTCAACCCTGGAGTCCAGGCGCCCTCGCCTGGACACGTTCCGCCAACGTCACTTCCCCCGTCCGCCCATCACACAAACAGGTCCCGCTCGCCCTCTTCCGTCCGACGCAGCTTGTCCTCGGTGCTGCGGCGGATGGCGTCGGAACTGATCTGCGGCAGGTGCTGCGCGATGATCCGCTCTCCCTCAACGCGCGTCTCAGGGCTTGCGTAGTCAAGCAGATACTCCTTGAACGAGATCAGCGCGTTCGGCAGGCAGAAGGTCTGTATGTCACCCGGCTTCGCAAGCTCCATGAAGTGCTCGCCCGTGCGGCCGGAGCGGTAGCAGGCGGTGCAGAAGCTCGGCAGATAGCCCTGCTCGCAGAGGTTGCGCATGACCTCGTCGAGGCAGCGATGATCGCCCACCTCGAACTGCGGAGCGTCATCCGGGTTGTGCTCGGTGTACCCCCCCGGCGAGGTGCGCGAACCAGCCGAGACCTGGGAGAAGCCGAGCTCCATCAACTCGCGGCGGAACTCGGGCCGCTCGCGGGTGCTGAGGATCATGCCGGTGTAGGGCACCGCCATGCGAATGATAGCGACAATCTTCTTGAAGTCGTCGTCACTCACCAGCCACGGGGAATGCGTGGAAAAGTCTGACCCCAGCGCGGGCTCCAGCCGCGGCGTGGAGATCGTGTGCGGCCCCACGTGATAGGTCTGCATGAGGTATTCGGCGTGTTGGAGCATCGCGAGGGTGTCCCAGCGCCAGTCGTAGAGGCCGTAGAGCACTCCAAGGCCGATGTCGTCGATCCCCGACGGGAGGCAGCGATCCCAGACGCCGAGCCGCCAGTCGTAGTTGGCTTTCGGGCCGATGGGGTGCATGCGCTCGTAGGTCTCGCGATGGTAGGTCTCCTGGAAGACCTGGAAGGTGCCGAGGCCCGCGGGCTTGAGCTGCACGAACTCCTCACTGGTCAGCGGCGCCGCATTGACGTTCACGCGCCGAATGCTGTCATCGTGTTCCCCCGCGTGAACGGAGTAGCAGGCCTCGATCCCCTCGATCATGTGCTCCACGTTGTTCTTCGGATGATCGCCGAAAACCAGCAGCAGGCGCTTGTAGCCGTGTTCGATCAGCCACCGCGTCTCGCGCCTGATCTCATCGGGGTCCAGCGTCCGGCGCTCGAGGTCCTTGTTGTCACGGCGGAAGGAGCAGTAGAGGCAGTTGCCGACGCACTCGTTGGAGATGTAAAGCGGCGCGAAGAGCACGATGCGGTTGCCGTAGATGCGCTGCTTGATCGCCCGCGCGGTCTCGAACATCTCATGAAGATGCTCCGGGTCGTCAATGAGCATCAACTCAGCGGCCTCCGGCAGCGTCAGTCCCGCCAGCGACGCGGCCTTCGCCAGCAACTCCTCCAGCCGCCCCTCGTCGGGTGCCTGAGCCTCCTCAAGCGTGCGGCTGATGATCGCCTCGTCAATGATGTTCACGGTTTCCGTCTGTTGTGTGCCCATCGTCCCGCGGCCCCGTCGCCGCGCTCACCTCGGTTGGTTGATATAATTGTGCATCATTTCACGAACGGCAGCAACGCAAGCAACGGCAGCGGCGGCGCTCGTTTGTCGTTCGGAGGGGCCGCCGCGCGACAGACGCGCAAGCGGCTGCGCGCGGTCAGGTAGCCGAGAGCGCAGCGATCGGATACCTGAGGTTCCACCCCGGCCCACCCTTCGGACGTACCCGGACGGATGGGAGTGTACGAACTGAGGGCCGGGGTGGAACCTTCGGCGCTACTCGCTCCGCTCGCCGCGCCTCACTCCTCGCGCCGCAGCGCGAGGAGCGGCCCCTCCTGACGACGCACCTGCGGCGCCGGGTGGCTGCCCCAATCAGGTCAATCAGGACCGGATAATCGCGTCGAACTTGCACGCCTCGTAGCATGCGCCGCAGGCGGTGCAGACTTCGCGGGTGATCGTGTGCGCCTCGCGAGGCTCGCCCACGATGCAATGCACCGGGCAGACCCGCTTGCACAGCCCGCAGCCTACGCAGCGCTCCGCGTCCACCTCGTAGTGCAGCAGCGACTTGCACACGTGCGCCGGGCAGCAGTGATCGACGATGTGCGCCTCGTACTCCTCACGGAAGTGCCGCAGCGTGCTCAGCACCGGGTTCGCGGCCGTCTGGCCGAGGCCGCAGAGTGACGCCCGCGTGGTGGCGTCGCAGAGTCGCTGCAGGCGCTCGAAGTCGCGCTCCTCGCCCTTGCCGGTAGTGATCCGCTCGAGGATCTCCAGCATCCGCTTGGTACCCTCGCGGCAGGGTGTGCAGCGTCCGCAGCTTTCATCCTGCGTGAAGGTCAGGAAGAACTTCGCGATGTCCACCATGCAGCTTGTATCGTCCATTACGATCAGGCCGCCGGAGCCCATGATCGCCCCGGCCTCACGAAGTGAGTCGTAGTCGATCGGCGTGTCGAGATAGGCTGCCGAGAGACAGCCGCCGGACGGTCCGCCGGTCTGCGCGGCCTTGAACTTGCGGCCCTCAGGCACGCCGCCGCCGAGATCGAAGATGATCTCGCGCAGCGTCACGCCCATCGGCACCTCAATCAGGCCGGTGTTGTTCACGTTGCCCGCGAGCGCAAAGACCTTAGTGCCGGTCGAGCCCTCTGTTCCGATGTCCGCGAACCACTCTGCGCCGTTGAGGATGATCGCCGGAATGCTCGCCAGCGTCTCCACGTTGTTGATGCAGGTCGGCTTGCCCCACAGTCCGCTCACCGACGGGTAGGGCGGCCGCGGGCGTGGCATGCCACGCTTGCCCTCGATGGAGGCGATCAGCGCAGTCTCCTCGCCGCAGACGAATGCGCCGGCGCCCAGCCGCAGGTCAATGTCGAAGCTGAAGCCGGTCCCGAGCACGCTGTCGCCGAGGATGTCACGCTCACGCGCCTGGTCGATCGCGCGCCTGAGGCGCTTGATCGCCAGCGGGTACTCGGCGCGCACGTAGATGTAACCCTGGCCGGCGCCGATGGCGAAGCCGCCGATGACCATCGCCTCGAGCACCGAGTGCGGATCGCCCTCGAGTGTCGAGCGGTCCATGAATGCGCCGGGGTCACCCTCATCGGCGTTGCAGATCATGTACTTCGTATCGGCCTCTTCGGCGCGAGTGAACTTCCACTTCAGTCCCGTCGGGAAGCCTGCGCCGCCTCGACCGCGCAGCTTCGACTCGGTGATGGCGGTGACGACGTCATCTCCGCTCATCTCGTCGAGGACCTTCGCCAGCGCGGCATACCCGCCGATGGCGAGGTAGTCGTCTATTGACTCCGGGTCGATCCGTCCGACGTTGCGCAGCGCGATGCGAAGCTGTCGCGCGAAGAAGTCCACGTGACGCCAGTCGCGCGTGAAGACGTTGATCTCACCGGGGGCTACATCCGCCACCGGACGCGCTGGCTCTCCGAGGCGTTCGCCCTCGTCGATCAGCCACGTCGGGATCGGCTGCCCCGCCTCGATGTCCTGCCGCACGATGATCTCGGCGCGCCGCTCGTCCACCTCGGTGTACATACGCGGCGGTTCGCCGGGCATCCGCACCTCCACCAGCGGTTCAAGGCTGCAGCGCCCGACGCAGCCCACCTGGATCAGGTCCACGTCGTCGGTCAGGCCTGCCGCGTCAAGCGTCTCAGCGAGCCGGGCCCATGTCTTCTTTGCCCCGGCCGCGTTCGCGCAGGTTGCGATGCCGACCAGAAGCTGCGGCCGCTCGGGCTGCAGCGCGAGGTGCGGCTGCGCGTTCTCTGTCAGTTGTTGGAGCATCTCAGTAGCAGTCATGATCAGACCCTGGCATACTCCCCGTTGCCGACTATCTCGCAGACGCGCTCGGCAAGCTGAGCGAAGTCAACCGGCGCGTTGATAAACTCTTCGACCTTCAGCCACTGCGGCGCTTTGCCACCCTGGTCGATCCGGAAGCCTGTTGCTGTCGTCACTCCGGAGACCATGATGACCGGAATGCGGCTCGTCTCCTCCTCGAACTGAAGCTCACTGAGGATTGAGCAGCCCGCGGACATGGCATCCATCACGAGCCCGAGGATGATGAGATCGGGATGCTCGCGCTTGGCCATCACGGCTGCTCGCGGCTTGCCGTTGGCGACCAGCACCTCGAAACCGCGTGCCTCCAGCGCTTCCTTCGCGGATGCGACGAACTCCGGATCGTCCTTAACGATGAGGACTTTCTTGCCACTCATGCTCTTCCTGCCTCCGGTGTTGCGTCCTGGTACGCATCATTCATGCTGCGCGCGCGCATCAATCTCTATCAGTTCCTCACGAGCCTGCATCTCCCGCCGGGCTTCGGCAATGTAGCCGGCGAGGATGTCCTGCACCTCATTCGGCTGGACATTTGCGTGCACATCGTCATCAATCATCATCACCGGTGCCTGGCCGCACGCGCCCAGACACCGTGCAGAGTCGCTCACAGTGAACAGCATGTCCGGCGTCGTCTCACCGGGCTTGACGTCAAGCTGCCGGCAGACCTCGTCGAGCACCGACTGGGAGCCGCGCACGAAGCAGGCGGTCCCCTGGCAGACGCTGATCGTGTATGCCCCGCGCGGCTCCAGCGAGAAATACGAGTAGAAGCTCGCCACACCGCAGACGTATGAAGCCGGAACGCCCAGCGCCTGCGCCACGTGGTTGATCGCCTTCGCCGGCACGTAGCCGAAGCAGTCCTGCACGTAGTGCAGCACCGGGATCAGCGCCGTCTGCCACGAGTCGGGGTTCGCCTCGCGCTCTCGCTCGATCATCTCATCAAGGCCCTGCCACCACTGCGGGCTGTCCAGTGCCTCGCGCTGGTAAAGCATTACACCTGCGCCTCCTGCGGTCGGATCCCCAGCGGCACACGCGGGTAGTAGTAGGTGTGAAGCAGCTCATGCGCCCTGTGGCTGAGCGGCTTGCCGAGGTATTCCTCGTAGATCCGCTGGATGTCCGGGTTGTGATGCGAGCAGCGCAGCTTGCGCTCGCTGTCGAGGCCGTAGAGCGCCTGCGCGCGGAGCCTCAGCGTCTCCTCGTCGAGCGGCATCTTGCCCTCGCCGTCGTAGGGCTGCCCGCCGCCGCCGATGCAGCCGCCGGGGCAGGCCATCACTTCGATGAAGTCAAGCTCCACCTCACCGCGCTCGATGCGGTCGAGGATCTCGTTGGCCGCACCAAGTCCATGCGCAACGGCGATACGCACCGTGGCCTCTCCGAACGGGACCTCGGCAAGCCGCAGACCCTGGAGCCCGCGCACCTGCTTGAACTCGATGGCATCCTCAGGCAGATCCTCGCCAAAGGCCATCCAGTAGGCAGTCCGCAGCGCGGCCTCGGTAACGCCGCCGGTGGCGCCGAAGATCGCGGCCGCGCCGGTTGACTCGCCCAGCGGGGAGTCCGGCTCCTCATCCGGCAGGGTGGTGAAGTCGATGCCCATGTGCTTCATGACCCAACCGAACTCGCGGGTCGTCAGCACGCAGTCAACCGCAGGCATGCCGTCGTCGCCAAGCTCCTCGCGGGTGGCCTCGAACTTCTTCGCCGTGCAGGGCATGATCGCTACCGAGTAGATGCGGCTCGGATCAACGTCCATCTTCTCCGCCCAGTAGCTCTTGACAATCGAGCCCTGCATGGACATCGGCGATTTGGCGGTGGATAGATGCGGGAGCAGATCCGGATGGAAATGCTCGGCGTACTTGATCCAGCCCGGGCAGCATGAGGTGATGTTCGGCAGCGGGCCGCCCTTTGTGAAACGCTCCACGAACTCCGCGGCCTCTTCCATGATCGTTAGATCTGCCGCAAACTGCGTGTCGAAGACCACGTCCACGCCGAGGCGGCGCTGGGCGGCGAACATTTTGCCCTCCCACGCCACGCCCGGCTCGAAGCCGAACTCCTCACCGATCGCCGCACGAACCGCCGGAGCCGTCTGCATGACGACGATCATCTCCGGGTCCTCCAATGCCGCGAGGAACTCCCGGGTCGAGTCCTTCTCCACGAAAGCCGCGGTGGGGCAGACCTTCACGCACTGTCCGCAGCCGATACAGACCGTCTCGGCGAAGGGCGCGTCATGCGCGGGCATGACCACGGTGGAGAAGCCGCGGTTGACCTGGCTGAGACAGGCGGCCTCCTGCACCTCGCCGCAGATTCGCACACAGCGCCCGCAGAGCACGCACTTCTCCGGGTCGCGGATCAGCGCGGGGCTGGAGGTATCCTTCTCATAGCGCTTGCGCTCGCCGGCGAAGAGCCGCTCGCGGATGCCCATGTCGCGAGCCAACCGCTGAAGCTCGCAGTTGCCATCGCGCTCGCAGGTGTTGCAGTCCTCAGGGTGGTTGTCTATCAGGAGTTCCACGATGTCGCGGCGCAGCCGAAGCACCTCGGGGGTGTTGGTGCGCACGTTCATGCCATCCTCGGCGGGATAGCAGCAGGATGCCACCAGCTTGTTCATTCCCTCGACTTCCACCACACAGACACGGCACGCGCCCTGGATGGAGAGCTTGGGGTGGTAGCACAGCCGTGGGATGTGAATACTTGCGGCGTCCGCGGCCTCCATGATCGTGGAGCCCTTCGGAACCGTTACCTCAAAGCCATTGATGGTCAGCGTAATGTCCGCCATGGTCGGCCCTCACCAGCCGGTCCTTGTGATATATTTCACAGGAGTTGCCATTATACCCAGACGCGCACCGAATGCAAGCGCTTTCGTGAAAAATCGTCAGATCGGCGCAGACGGGCCTGGAAGCGCCCTCACATGGTTCTGCCTGAAGATGCTTGTACCATGCTTCGCAAAGTCTGGCGACCTGAGACCCCGCGTATTGGACAAGCTTCATCGCACTCCGTGTCGCTTTTCACAATATAAGACGATTCACCGGGGTGATCGGTTCGCGATCTCGGGGGAATATTGCTTCACAGCACCGACGCGACGCTTTCGCTGCCGTAGCCGTTGGAGGGGTCGGCTCCCGCGCCGACCTGTGCCGTTAGCCGTAGTCGCCGCTGCTGAGGTCTTTGATGGAATGGCTGAAGGTGCCCGCCGAAGTAGAAAGAAGGATCGCACTACGTGTAATGAATGTCTTGATTAGGTCTGATGGGGGCGATTAATGATGGAACTGCAGGTGATGTCACTTCTTGATGAAGACACGCCTGAACCGGTCACGGTGCTGCTGCCCGCCAGGATGGTGGCGGCAATTGATGCCGTGGCACAGGAAGCGCAACTCTCTCGTGACGCCGTAATCCGCGAGTACATCGCGGACTCGCTGCCGGAGGGATGGCACATCGGGGAAGAGGATTAAGAAGGACATGTCTGAGGTTCTCTTGTCCCCATGGGATGATGTTTTCGTTCAGCTCATCCGAAGCGCGCACACGAGCGCCGATATTTGCGCGCCTTTCGTCAACCGGGGAGGGACCGACCTGCTGCTCAAAGACCTCACCGCACAGGCGCATGTGCGTCTGCTCAGTAGCTTCAATGCAGCCCACTTCTGTGGCGGATACTCAGATACCAGGGCTTTCCGCGACGTGCTTCTGCGCGGGGGAGAGGTGAAGAACTGCCAGCGACTCCATGCAAAGATTTACCTCTTTGACCAGACCAGTGCTGTGGTGACCTCGGCCAACTTAACCAATGGTGGGTTACGGACCAACGTCGAGTGCGGCGTCCTGCTCCGCGATAATGAGACTGTAGCACATCTCAGCGAGGCATTTGCACAGCTTTGGGATGATGAGGCATCTGGCAGGATCGGAAGTGACACATTAGATGAGATCGAGAGCATAGTCAGGCTCTTACCTCGACAGGCAGTCCGGTCACGTCACATGACGCCCGATGCCGCTGTGGACATCGAGGAGCCCGAACTCGTACTTGAGGGTGTCGAGACCGAGATACTGTCCTCTCTGTCGGGATGGAAGCATGCGGTTTTTGAGGTACTGACCGGACTCGATGGAATTGAATTCGATCTATCGGATGTCTACGAGTTCGCCCCCTCCCTGGGCCAGCAGTATCCCGAGAACACGGAAGTCAAGGCGAAAATCAGACAGCAGTTGCAGATGCTCCGTGACCGGGGTCTGATCAGGTTCCTGGGCGAAGGACGCTACCGCAAACTGTGGGTCTGAAGCGTCAATCGCCACTCCACCATAAGAACAAGCTGCCTCACCCCTCACCCCCGCGACTTCTCCAGCAGCAGCAGGTGCGCGGCGGCGGTGGATTGCGTCCAGTCGTCAATCAGCCGTCGCGCCTCATCAGTCCGGCCCTCGCGCAGCAGCGTCTCAGCGCGCGACTCGAGCAGCAGCGAGTTCCGCTGCATAGTCCGCTCCATCGTCTCCCACGTCTCCACGTCTTCGGGCAGATCCGCGCAGAGGCTGTAGAGCGAGCCGTCCATCAGCGGAAGCGGCGTCGCCGTGCCGCCCATGTAAAGCGGCAGGGCGAGGCTGATCGAGGGGAAGGAGAACCACGCGGTGGTGAGATATTCCGGGAACTCCGGGTGGACGCGCACGGTCATCCCGGCGATGCTGTTGGCGCCGCGACAGATCTTCGCGTCGGGATGGCGGTAGATGTTGCGAAACGCGAGGAACTCGACCGGCTCGGCCAACTCCCGCAGCATCTGGTCGGCGGTGCCCTCCCAGGTGCGGGTGATGTGCGACTTGCCCTCCACGCGGCTCCATGTCAGCGAGCCGGGGTCGGAGTTGTGACAGACATCGAGGATCGTGCCGGTCAGGTCCGCCATCGTGTAACGCGAGCCGGGCTTTCCACCGGCATACCAGCCCTCGCCGGTGAACCACTTGATGATCTCCAGCGCCTCCTCACAGCTTGCCGCGTGCTCGGCGACGTAGCGCTTTAGCAGCCCGCTCATGATCCCCGCGTCCTTGCGCGTGGTGGAGGGCGGGCCGCCCTGGTCGCCCGAGGAGACGAGGCCCTTCTCATTGACGTAGACCGACAGCGAGCGCTCGATCGAGTAGGTGACGGCCATGAACCGGTTGACGCCCGGCAGCTTCGTCTCCCACAGCGCGCCGGTCTGCGGGCGTGGCGTGTTGTCTCGGGTGCGGTGGAAGAAGACCCGGTTGCCCTCCGTGTAATCGCTGGAGACGGTGTAAGAGGTGCATTCATCCGGCTCGGGGCAGAACCACTGGCGGCCGCCGCGCGCCGTGGGGCCGATGTAGAACATCCCGGCGATGTAGACCTCCTCGTCGAGGCCCGCGGCCTCCGCGGTTGCGACCGCCTCCTCCAGCCAGTGCGGGGCGATCTCCTCGACCACCTTCACCGAGGGTGCCGCGAAGGCCAGCAGGTCATCGCGGGAGAAGTCGTGCTCGGCGCCGCGCTCCAGCCAAACCGCCTGCTCCTCCTGCAGCGCCGCCCGCTGCATCTTGCCGAAAGCAGTGCCGATCTCGCGAGGAGATCCGGTGAAGGTGCTGACCATCGGCGGCCAGTTGCTGCGCGTATCGGCGGTTCCCGCTGTCATGACGCCCTCCGAAGGTGCCGGTTTGCTCTGAAGAGACTAACGCGGCTCTTCCTCGCGCACGCTCATGCTCCTGCCTGCCGGCATGGAGGTTCGTCCTACCTGATGAGGAAGCATGCCGGGAGCCGACTCGGCCCAACAGAGAACGCGCACACTAGTGCGCTGAGATGACAGCAGCACCGGAGGACAGGGCAATGATCAGCTTCTTCGACACACCGGGACAGTGGCTTCGTGGCAACCTGCACCTGCACACGACCGTATCCGATGGCGAGCTTGAGCCCCAGCAGGCGGTGGATGGCTACCACGAGCAGGGCTACGACTTCCTCTCCATCACCGACCACAATACCGTGGTGGACGTGGACGCGTTGGACGATCGCGGGATGACGCTGCTGCCGGGGATCGAGATCGCCCCGCCCGGAGCGGAGCTTGGGCAGACGATCCACACCGTCGGCATCGGCGCCTCGCAGCAGTGGGAGAAGATCGAGGACGAGCCGGCGCAGGAGACGTGGGATCGTCTCGCGGCAATCACGCAGTTCCGCTTCGTGGCGCACCCATCGTGGTCGAGCCTCACCTACGACGACATCCTCCCGGTGGAGCAGATCCACGGGGTCGAGGTCTTCAACACCACCTGCCATCGCGGCGTGGGGCGGGGGCTGTCGGAGGTGCAGTGGGATGATGTGACCGCGCGCGGCAAGTCGCTCTTCGGCCTCGCGGTTGATGACGCGCATTGCCACTACAACGACCTGTACGGCGGCTGGATCATGCTGCGCGCGCAGGAGCAGAGCCGCGAGGCGATCTATGCGGCGCTGCTGGCGGGCAACTTCTACGCCACCCAGGGGCCGCAGATCGAGAGCGTACAGATTGACGGGCTGACGGTGCGGGTGGAGTGCTCCCCATGCGTGGAGGCACTCGCGGTCTGCCCGATGCCCGGCAGGGGCTCAACATGCTGGCGCGCAGGGGTAGGTGGCACCGAAGTCACCAACTTCGAGTTCGATCTGAAACCTTCGAGCGACCCGGTGCGAATAAGCGTGGTGGATGCACAGGGGCGGAGGGCGTGGACGAGTCACTGCCGGCTGGAGCAATAAGCTGAGGAGGGTGTACGTTGCGCAAGGTGATACTTCCGGTCATGCTGTTGATGGCGTGCAGCATGGTGCTTGATGTACATGCTGCGGGTCCATGGTCACTCATTATGCCAGACCCCGACGAGGTAGACTGGAGCAGCACCAACCGACCGGGGTATCACTATCGCGGTATGCTGCCTGTTCATGAGCGCTTCTACGAGTACATTCAGTCGAAGCGGGCGCAGGGTCAGGAGCTGTCTATGGCCGACAACGCCATGATCCGCCGCCTCCAGGCGGCTCGCCGCTGGCCCGAGGCGCCGGTGCCGAATGAGTTCTGGAAGAGCTTCCTGCGCTACCTCCGCGAGCAGCCGACCCTAAATCTGAACTTCGCACAGGGCTTCATGGTGTCGGAGGCTCTCGCTCGTGGGCTGATTCCGATGGACTTGCCCCAGAATCCGGACATCCGCAAGGCCGTGGAGTATCTCAACTCCGGCCCCTTCCGCGCGCGGAACTGGTTCGAACGCTGCTTCGGGCGCGTGGAACCGTGGATGGACTACTATGCGGCGAGCCGGAGTCTGGACATGACTGACGGCGGCGGCGCGCCCTCCGGGGTCTTCCCTCCCGGCGGCGACTTCAACGGCCTGCGGATCAACTACAACATCACCGGCGTAAAGCTTGGTGCGCCCACAGATACCGAGGGCTTCGTTACCAAGCGGTCGTATACGGGCACCGTCGGCCCCGGGACCGTCACGATCTCAGGTTCCGGATCGATAAACAAGGGCTGGGGAGCGAAGCTGGAGGTCTACCTGCGCATCGGCAAACAGGAGATCGAGGAGGAGTTCAGCTTCGACTCCCCCGGCAGCAAAGACTTCAGTTACACGGTCCAGATACCGGCGGACACAGACTTCACCTTCCCCGCACCGCAGTTCTGGATCAGGCTCACAGGGCTCTACTCCACCGCGGGCGCCGGTTCGGCACAGGTGACGCGGGGACTGCTGGTATCGGGGCGGATGGAGGGCGATCCGAACGCCATCGCCGCTCAGCGCGAACGCGCCGATGCCGAGTGGCGCGCGGAGGTCGAGCGGACGCTGCGCGAGCTTGGCTATGAGCAGACACCGGCCGGGCGTGAGCTTGAGGCAATGCGCGCGGCCATTGACGGCGGCGACGCCACCTGGAAGGCCTACGTTGATCGCAAGCAGCGCGAACTGGGCTATCAGGATGCGACGCCGGAGGCGGGCTTTGATGAGATGGCCCGCGCGCTGGAGGCCGGCGGGCCGACGTGGCAGCAGTTCGCCGCGGCACACGGTGGTGGAGGCACACCACCGGTCGATGCCGCACCTCCCACCGCCGCTCCGCCTGCCACCACGCCTCCTCCGACGCCGCCTGCGACGGGCGACATCGGCGGGCTGATGGTTGGCACAGGCACGGATGGCTCGACCACCACCGGCGTCGCGGACCACTTCCCGCGGGCGAACAAGATCGCGGCGGCGCTGACGTATCAGAACATCCCGCAGGGCAGCATGGCGGTGGCCGTCTGGACGCGCGACGGCGCTGAGGTCACGCGCGGCAATCGCGAGATCGGCGGCAACGGCTGGGTGTCGTTCTCGATCTTCACTGAGGACGCCGCCGGTCTGCAGCCGGGCCGCTACACGCTCACCATCAGCGTGGGCGACAGGATCCTCGGCCGCAAGAGCTTCACCATCGGCGGAGGCGCGGGATGAAGATCGGGCGAGGATGCGACGATGCATTGCGACGATTCAGAGAGTGTGAGGCGACTACTGCATCTGATGGATGGATGATGAAGTGCGTCACTCTCTCTCCGAGATTCTTGAGTATCTGTCCGGCACCCAAGAGAGGTCGATGACATGTCGACACGACTGCTGAGCAACGTTCTCGTCGCTCTGCTGGTCGCATCATCCGTCGCTCAGGTCGCAGCACAGCCTCCTCCACCGGGCGTAGTGGATCAGGTGAGTCCCAGCGACTACGCGTTGCTCGAGGCAGATCTGGCCCAGGGGATGTCGCTTCCTGACGGGATCAATGTCGAGAGCCGCACGATGGCGCTCGGTCACACGGATGCCCAGGGCAACTTCGTGCGTCAGGACTCGTCTGCGATGACGGTCTCTGAGCGAATTGATGTCGGGGGGAACGGCGGGAACCCAGGCGCGGTAAGCCTGTACGTCGCGATCCTCGACAGCCCGGAACGAGCTATCGCGTTCGCGCGGGAGCACTACGGCAACTACGGCATGAACCCCGAGTGGATGGTGAACGCGAACGAGTTCGGCGATCCCCGGATCGCGGCCGACGGTGGGTCGGTAGTCGGTCACGGGCGCGTGATCATACGCCACCGGAACGTCGTCGCGGACTTCAACTGGCTGGGCGGTCTCACCACCGCGGTGGCAATAGAGCAGCAGCCCGGCCAGATCAACACGCTGAAGGTCGCGCGGCTGTGGGTCAACAAGGTCGCAGGGCCACCTGGAGCGGACCTGTCCCTGCACCCGGATCGCATGCTCGTGAAGCACTCAAGCGATTACGCCCTGCGCGAGCGCGAACCGGCCGCCGACAAACAATACATGCTCGCGCAGATTGACAACGTGAGCACCGACGTAGCGGCTCGCGGCGTTAAGGCGCGCCTTTCTGTGCAGATGCCGGGCGAGGACGAGTACACGCCGGTGCAGATCGTGAACCTCGGAACGATCGCCCCCGGCGCCTCGGTATGGCCCACCTTCGAGTGGGACCTGCGTGGCGAGAACGTCACCAGAGCGGGCCTGCTCGTGGATGCATGGGCCGATGGCCCGCGTGACATGAACCCCCGCGACAACCAGGCCGGCCGCGAAGTCAGTATCTACTACGCCCACAACGGCGCGAACGCCTACCGCTGGCGTGAAGACTCCTACGGCTTCAATAACTACAGCGTCAATGACGAGGATCTCTCCGGCATGGTGAAGGGCCTCCTCGCCACCATCGTCGGCGAGATGTACACCGCTCCGCAGGCGGGCGAGCTTCTCAGCAGGATGTTCTTCCCGCAGACCTACATGCGCTTCCGCGACTACCTCAGCCACAGCCTTGACACCGGCGTCGGCGGGCACTGCTACGGCATGTCCGCAACCGCAGGCCTGTACTTCATGGACAGTTCGCTGCGCCCGGGCGGCGGCAACACCTCCGCGCTCAGCCGCGACGCGGCCGACGCGAACATCAAGATCTACCAGCGCGCGCAGATGGTCCCGATCGCCCGCGCGGTCATCAACGGTAGCAACTGGTTCGAGCGTAACTGGGACAGCCTCGCCTGCCTGAATACCGTCCGGCAGAAACTGCGCGACGAGCGCAGGCCGGTGATCCTGTCGCTCGCGGGGAAGAAGCAGGTTCAGCAACAGGTTACGGTCAACGGCCAGACCCAGACCCAGCAGGTTGAGAAGACCTGGGGGCATGCCGTGCTGGCCTACAAGCTTGTGGAGCAGACCGGTCAGCACAGCGTGATCTATGTCTACGACCCCAACCTCCCCCCGTCGAGGCAATGGGACAAAGACTCGCCCATGTCCTCTTTCCACATCGACCCGGATACGGGTACCTGGTATCCCAGCAGTGATATGGCCGCGAAATACAACTCAGGCGACCACACGCTCACCCGCATCGCCGCCCGCGAGCTAACGCGCGATGTCTCACTCGCCGAGGCGAACGCCATCGTCCCGGACCTCAAGCAGAAGCTCCGCGAGATGAGCGACTTCCTCGCGAAGGCCAACAGCGTCATGGCGGTGCTGCATTGCCCCGCCGATGCATACTTCACCGATCCGCAGGGCCGGCGCACGGGGTACATCAACGGGCGACAGGTGAATGAGATCCCCGGTGCGGAGATCCGCACCGCGGGGGAGGTCGAGATCTACGTACTGCCCGCGAATGTTCCGCTGACCGTCTCGATCACGGGCACCGGTAGCGGCGTGGCAGGCTTCGACATCATCCGTCCCGAGGCCGGAAACCCGGCCATCACCTCATTCGTGGACATGCCCGTGCGGGCAGGCGGCGCCCTCTCGGGAACGCTGGCGCCCGGTGGCGAGATCGCCGCGTTCGCAGGCGGCGGCGTCACGCACGGCCCCACCTTCACCGGATCGCTCGCCGGCGACCGCGTCACCTGGCAGCAGCCCGCGGCGCCGACGCCCGCGCCAACTCCGGCTCCCGCGCCA